>NZ_CP096829.1:626245-939368 GCF_023272795.1 Flavobacterium humidisoli
ACAACTCCAATAATAAAAGCCGACATTACAAGTGCCCAGTCACGTTTTGAAAAACGGAAAACAGTCTGCACTATATATGAAATTACCAACACAACAAAAACTACCACCAACTGAGCAGCTTCTATTCCTAGGGCAAACTCTCCCAAAGGTAACAATTTTGAGGTTGCAGAACCTCCTAATATTGTTTTGAAATAATTAGAAAAACCTAAGCCATGAATAATTCCAAAGAATAAAGTTATGAAAAATACTAGATTTACGCCATCATTTTTTGAGGTCTTTCCAGCCGTAAATAAATGATAAAGAGCGGTTACCAAAATTGTAATCGGAATCAGGAATTCTACAACATCTACTTTTATGGCAATTATTCCGTAAACGGAAAGAACTAAAGCCAGAGTATGACCAATTGTAAAAAGAGAAACCAGTAAAAAAATTCTTTTCCAATCTTTAAATAGATACGAGACGGTTAAGGCGATTAAAAAAAGAACGTGATCGTAAGCATTGATATCTAAAACGTGTTTTAATCCTATTTGAAAATAAATCCAAAATTGTGACATAGGTATATTGCAATTAAATAATTAGGGGTTGTAAACTTACGATTAATTTTCAAACTAAAGATTCAAGATATCAAATCCTTCAATAAAGAAAAGTTAAATTTTAGGAGAAATTTAAAATCAATAATTTAAAAATAGGATTATATTTGTTATAATAAAACTTTTATAATTATGTCATTTTCAGAATTATTTGATAGCGAATTCAAGCAAAGAAACAAAGGACACTTTTCTGCTATTGTTCGCGTAGCTTTAGCAGATGGAGTTGTATATCCAGAAGAAAAAGCCTTTTTAGACAAACTTGCTTCTCGTTTAGAAATTACAGAATCGGAATACGAAGAAATTCTTAGCGATCCATTAAAATATCCTATTAATCCACCGTATTCTTATGTTCAGCGTTTAGAGCGTTTATACGATTTAACAAGAATGGTGCATGTTGATCATCATCTTGAAGACAAACAAGAAGTGCTTCTAAAAAAGATAAGTGTTGCCCTTGGGTTTACACCAAGCAACGTAGATTATATTATTGCAAAAGCATTGTCTTTGGTTGACAAAAAAGTCGATGCAGATACTTTTATCTACGAAATGCAACACATGCATAAATAATAGTTTTCAGTTTTCGGGCGCAGTGTACAGCTACTCTTGATTCCGAAAAAAATTAAAACTCGCATTAAATTACAAACCCGACAGTTATCAAAAATTGTCGGGTTTGTTGTTTTTATGCTCTATTTTGATTGTGTAATTCTTATATCTTCAACATAATTTCCTGCTTGAAGACCTATAGTAAGCAATCGATCTTTAGCCGTTGTATTTTTATGCATTGTAATAACTAGTGTGTTTTTATTTTTCTTTTCTACTTCAAAATCGTCATTTTTAAAAACAAAACTTTCTGCAAGCAAATTTACCGTTCCAGTATCCACTTTTACTTTATCTAGTGCAAAACCATTTACCCGCCATCCTGACTCGCCTGTTGTAATCGTAATCGTGTTTGGCTCCGCACTAAAAGTGGCTTCTTTTTTTGAAAGTTTAATTTGATCCTCGCTGGTTCCCGCTACCTGTTCTTTAACCTCATCGCTGCTACAAGAAACAAACAAAACAGAAAACATTCCGAGCAGAATCATCAATACTTTTTTTTTCATAACAATTTACTTTTTAGGTTTGATTAGTTTTAAAGGCATTCGAATAAAAAATTAGTCCATAATTTCTCATAAACACCTGGTTCTTTTTAAAGATTGCTGAAACTAAAAATGGTTGCGTCTTTATGTCAAAAAAACCGATAGCTTTTTAAACTACCGGCTTTATTTTTAATGTTATATGAAAGCCGAGACTTTAAACTTAATTCGCCTCAGCCATAAATTCCTCTGCTTTTTCTACCATATTATAGCTTCCGCAAAAGAAAGGCACTCTTTGATGCAGTTCTGTCGGTTGGATTTCCATAATTCTTCCAAAACCATCTGTTGCTTTTCCTCCTGCTTGTTCTGCTAAAAACGCCATCGGATTACATTCATATAACAAACGTAATTTCCCTTTTGGTGCTTTTGAACTTGTTGGATAAATGTAGACACCGCCTTTAATCATATTTCGATGAAAATCGGCTACCAAACTGCCGATGTATCTCGAAGTGTACGGTCTGTCTTCTTCTTCACGCTGGCAGTATTTAATGTAATTTTTTACGCCCTGCGGAAAATGAACATAATTCCCCTCGTTTACCGAGTAAATATTTCCATTTTTTGGAAATCTCATGTTTGGGTGCGAAAGGTAAAATGTACCAATCGCAGGATTTAGTGTAAAACCATTCACCCCATGTCCAGTTGTATAAACAAGCATTGTAGAAGTTCCATAAATTACATAGCCTGCTGCAACTTGATTGATTCCCGGCTGTAAAAAATCCTCGCTAGTTACCGGGGTTCCTATTGGAGTAATTCTTCTGAAAACAGAAAAAATAGTTCCCACAGAAACATTTACATCAATGTTTGAAGATCCGTCAAGCGGATCCATTAAGATCACGTACTTATTATTATGACAGTTGTCGCTCCCCTGAACTGTAATAAAATCGTCGTTTTCTTCAGAAGCAATACCACAGACAATCTCACGGTTTATTAACGTCTGGATAAATACTTCGTTTGCATAGACATCTAATTTTTGCTGGTCTTCTCCTTGAACATTCTGCTCGCCAGCGGCGCCAATAATGTCTACTAAACCTGCTTGATTAACTTTATGATTGACAACCTTTGCTGCCAAACGAATCGAGTTAATAATTCGGGAAAGTTCTCCCGACGAATACTGAAATGCTTTTTGGTGCTCAATAATAAACTCTCCCAGTGTTTTATTGCGTTCTTCCATTGCTAAATCGTTATAGTTTTATTTTTAAGTCACAAATATCGTCTATTTTGTGAGAATGATTTAAAAATTATTTTGTTAGTTTGTTACTATTGTATATTTGCTAATAATCTGCAAAAAGCGACCAATAAAATGAAGCTTTTTTAGATAATAAATACCTAAAAATACGAATACATGAATATTAGAAAAGGAAATCCTGAAGACATGAAATCGGTGTTAGAGCTTATTCAGGAGCTGGCTATATTCGAAAAAGAGCCTGATGCGGTTGTCATTACTGAGGAAGATTTAATACGCGATGGTTTTGGTGAAAAGCCATTATTTCACGTTTTTGTAGCAGAAATCGAAAACGAAGAAAAACAGAAAGAAATTGTTGGAATTGCATTGTATTATTATCGCTATTCTACCTGGAAAGGAAAGACCATTCATCTCGAAGATTTGATTGTAAAAGAAAAGATGCGTGGGACAGGTTTAGGTTCTGCTCTTTATGCCGAAATCATGAAACAAGGAAAAAGAGATAATGTTAGAAGAGTAGAGTGGAATGTTTTGGCATGGAATACACCAGCAGTTAATTTTTACAAGAATTCTGGCGCCAAAATTCTAGAAGACTGGCAAGTGGTTCAAATGGATGAAGCAGGCGTTAATTCGTTCTTAGAAAAATTATAAAACATAGTTTGCTACAGATTATGAGGATTTAAAATCTGTGTAAATCATTTTATCGGGATAGTTATCGGCGGTAACAGAAAAACAAAATACTAGGTTTCGATTTGAATCTGAAATCTAAAATCTAAAATCTATTAATTAAAAATGAGAGTATTTAAATTTGGAGGAGCATCGGTAAAAGATGCAGATGGAATTAAAAACGTATACGACGTTTTACAAAAAGTAGGTTACGAAGATGTAATTCTTGTAGTTTCGGCTATGGGAAAAACAACAAATGCTCTTGAAGTGGTAATCAAGAATTACTTTGAAAAATCGACAGAATTGAATTCTTCTGTTCAGGAAATCAAAAAATATCATAATCAGATCTTATTGGATTTGTTTGAAGATGAAAATCATGCCGTTTTTGCAGCTGTAAATGCACAGTTTGCTGAACTAGAATATTTCTTAGCACATAATAAATCTCCAAATTACAACTTTGTTTACGATCAGGTTGTAAGTTTTGGTGAGTTGATTTCGACTAATATTTTAAGTCATTTTATGAATTTCATGGGAATTCAGACGCAATGGCTTGACGTTCGTAATTTTATCAAAACGAATGCAAACTACAGAGATGCAGAAGTTGATTGGGAAACTACGCAGCAAAACATCAGCAAAAATGTACCTAGAAAACAATTAAATATTACACAAGGATTTTTAGGTGCCGACGAAAATAACTTTACTACAACTCTTGGCCGTGAAGGTTCTGATTATACTGCTGGAATTTTTGCTTATTGCTTAAATGCTGAAAGTGTAACGATCTGGAAAGATGTTCCTGGAGTTATGAATGCCGATCCGCGTTATTTTGAAAACGCAAGTTTGTTAAACCAGATTTCGTACCGTGAAGCTATCGAATTGGCATTTTACGGAGCAACGGTTATTCACCCAAAAACATTACAGCCGTTACAGAAAAAAGAAATTCCATTATACGTAAAATCGTTTATCAATCCGTTATTAAAAGGAACTTGTGTTTCTAAAGGAGTTGATTTGGAACCACAATATCCATGTTTTATCGTAAAAAGAGAACAGCTTTTAATTTCGCTTTCATCAATTGATTTTTCTTTTATTATGGAAGAAAACATCAGTGAGATTTTCGGTTTATTCCACGAATTCAAAATCAAAGTAAACTTAATTCAGAACTCTGCCATTAGTTTCTCTGTTTGTGTAGAAGATAAATTTGGAAATTTCCCAGAATTGAATGCGATTCTTTCTAAAAAATTCAAAGTAGAATACAGCGAAAATGTAACCTTATATACCATTCGTCACTTTACAGAAGAAGCTGCCCAGACGGTTGAAGCGAATAAAGAAGTTTTATTGAAACAAGTTAGCCGCGAAACCATGCAGATTGTGACGAAAGAATTAATCTAATATTGCTTTATAAAAGGTAATTATTTAATTCAAAAATTATTGAAAAGGCTTCACTTCATTGTGGAGCCTTTTTTATTTCGAAAGAATTTTCTTCGTTCATCTGTTTTTTGATTATATTTACTTTCTTTCTAAAGAACTTAAAATGAGCAAAAAGAGCTTTTTATTAGTTTTCATTATCCTTGGTTTATTGTACATCAGTATATCTTTAAGTCCGTTGCTTGCGAAGGACATTAAAGACATTTCTTACTCCGATTTTAGATTAGTGATTGGTCCTTTTCTTTCTACAGTCGCTATTCTCATTACCTATACACAACTGAAAAGGAGAAAAAATTAATTATTTACCTCGCTCTATTATTCTCCGACTGCTCAACTTCCGATTTTTTATAAGTGGTCTTTTTTGAATCTCCAAAACTATACGTTGCAATTAATTTAAAATAATCAGTGCTATAGGTTCGGTGATAATAAATTTGGGTTTGCCCTACATTATAATCGCCAGAAACCATAAACTTATGAAAGATGTCGTTTGCTGTAAAATTGAGTTTTAAAGCATCTTTAAAAAAGTTTCTCTCTATTCCTAAAGTGACTGTCGAACGGCCATTTTCGCTTCCCAATCCATAACTTCGATCACTTAAATACCAAGCCAAAAGCTGCAGTTTAAAAAAATTAGGAATAGTAAATGTATTATTAGTATATAAATAAATTTGAGGCTCTACGGGACTAAAAGCAAATGCATAATAATTGTCTACCGATTTCTGCCAGGTAATGCTTGCTGTATTAACCGAATTCCACCATTTGACATTGAAAGATCTGGATAGCGAAGTAAAAAAAGTATGCCCTTTTTCTAGATTTAGTGCTCTTAAAATATAGCTGTTTGGCGTATCTCCGCGTAAAGCCGCAGCAGAAATCGGATCTATTTTATAAGTGTAGCCAACTTTAAAATCGATTTTTTTGTACATCGTCCCGATTTCAAAAGCGTGTGTTTTTTCTGGAAGCAAATTCGGATTTCCTTCAATCGTAGTAAAGGGATCCTGATAAATCACATACGGATTTAAAGCCTGATATCTAGGTCTTGTAATTCTGGAAACATAGGAGAAATGCGCTTTCCAATCTTCTAAAAGATTAAAGTTTAAAAGTGCATTGGGAAAAAAATTACCATAGGATTTATCAAATTTCTGAATTCCGTTGGCATTTGTAAATAAATTATAATTTGTTTTTTCGCCTCTTACGCCAAGAGAAAAATTGATTTTATCGTTCAATTTCCCGATATAATTAAAGTAAGCTGCAGCGATTTTTTCACTGTATTCAAAATCGCTCGAAAGTTCGTCATCCAGCTCAAAATTTATTTCATCATCAGAAATCAAGAAATCTGTTCCTGAATTTATTGTAGCGTGGCTAAACTTCGCTCCTATTTCTAGTTTTGCTTTTTCATTTATTTTCTTCGAATAATCAGCTTGAACTGCAATTATATTGATCCGGCTTCCCACATTATTCTTTAAATACCTTTCAGAATCTGTTTCTTCGATCAAGCCATTTTCGTCAATAAAATCTCTTATAGTTTGATTATAATTTGAAAATTGTGATCCTAGAAACAATGTAGAGCCTTTAGCCGTTGTCCAATTATAATTCAAATTGATAAACTGATTTAACAAAACATCGTTTCGGTCAACATCTGTGGCATAAAAACTATTTCCTGAATTATTGGTTATCGAGTTCCTGCTTTCAGTAATTCCGCCAAGATCATTTACATTTCCGCTATAAGCCAATGAAATGTAATTATTTGAAGAAAAACTATATTGAAGTCCAAATCCGAAATTAGAATAATTATTAAATCTTCTTTTCCAGTCGGTTGTCAATTCAGATTTCATAAAATCATCAGGATCAGGGCGTGTTCTTGTGGTGTAGAGCAACTCGCGGTTTCTTCCTAACTGCAAACCGTAATTGGTTACAAACGAAAATTTCCCTTTCGAATAATTAAAATCAACAAGCGTATTATAAATTGTTCCTCCAAATTTAGAAACGGTCACATGCTGATTGACGGTTCCCGTTACACCGCTTTCGATGTTTTGCTTGGTAATAATATTAATAACCGCTTTTCCTTCGGCATCGTATCTCGCAGAAGGATTAGAAATGACTTCAATCTTTTGAATTTGCGAAACAGGAATTGCAGCAAAGCGTTCATAATTAATCAAAACTCCGTTGAGATAAATTATGGCTTCCCCTTTTCCTACAACGCTAATTTCTCCGTCGGCAACCACAACATTGGGCACTCTTCCTAACAATTCGTTTACCGAACTGCTTGTTGCCAGAACAGTTCCGTTTACATTGACATCAATATTGCCGTTTGCCCCGTATTTTAACAATACCGGTTGGCTTTTTATAACCACTTCATTTAGCTCGTTGTGCTCTTTCTCTTTAATAATTACAGTATCTTGAGCAAACTTTAACAACCTTCCATAGAGTACATCATCACTATAATAACTTTTATCTGCATTTTTTTTTATGCGTTGCGCTTTTATTTCTATTGATGAAAAAATCAGAAGAAAAACATAAAGGATAACCAAATTTAGAAATCTCATAAACTTTAACAATTAACAGTTTGACTTTTATTTGAAACAAAAGTCATCCGAAAATCAATGAATGAGATTCCAAAAAGCGAAATCAGGAGTACGAATTTATAAATTGATACTCAATTAGGATTGTAAAGCCTGAAGCTGATAGTTGAGCGGAGTTGTTCCCGTATGCTTTTTGAATGCTGCGAAAAAGGTTGATTTAGAATTAAATCCAACATCGTAGCCCACAGATTCTAATGTCAATTTATCTGAAGAAGTGATAATTTTACACGCTTCGTTGATTCTGAATTCGTTTACGTAACTGGTAAAATTCTTTCCTAGATTATTATTCAGAAACTGCGATAATTGATGGCTTGAGATATTAATTTCTTGAGATAAATCTTGAAGCGTTAAGTTTGGATTTTTATATAAACTTTTTTCAAACATGGCGTTCTCCAGTTTTTCTGACCACATTAATGCATCTGCTGATTCTATTTTTTTATTCAAAATCTTTCCATTCAATAAAAACAAATCGTCTGTTTTTTTTCGATACAAAAGAATCGAAATTCCTAAATATAAAATGAATGAAAAAACTACTGCTCCACTTATATATGTAGCTCCTGGCGCTCCCATAATGGATAGAAAATAAAATAGAAACAAAAGAAAATTACCTAAAAAAAGCATTCCGAACCACATTTCGGCTGGAGTCGTTTTTTCTTTTCTCCTGAGGATTTTTTTCAAAACGCCACGAAGTTCAAAACCAGCAAAAGTAATGTATACAAACCATTGGAAATAGATAATTCTAATCAAATAACCTCTCCAAAGTTCTGGATACGCTTCGTAAGGATATAAAATGCCAACCGCAACGATTAAAATTCCCCAAAATACCAATGTAAATTTCCATGATGTGGGCATTCTATGCACTTCTTCAACTGCCGATTTGATGAAATAATACAAAAAAGGCCCGATAAAGAAACAAGCTGTAAGGCCAAACTGCAGATACATTTTTGGAAGTTCGGGATGAAAATAAACAAATACAGATTTTCCGATCCGGATACTTAATGCAAACAAAAGCGCGCCTAGAAAATAATTCGTCAAGTATTTTTTCTTGGTAAAAAAAAAGAAATAAACACCGAGAATAATTCCGTTGAAAACTCCTAAAGCACTGAAAAAGAACAAGAGTTCTTTGCTAGTATCCATAATTTAAGTTAGTTATATACTTAGCAAAGCTAAAATATTATTTTTAAATGGAAATCAATTAACTTTATAATAGCTAAATAATACCAAAAATAATGAAAGACTTTAACGACCCAAGCGAAGAAATGAAAAACGAATGGGAAAATGATCCGGACTCGTTTTAGCTTTTATTAAATACGGAAAATAACCTTCGCTGCCGATTAATAAATCTAAAATATACTAAACCAAAATTCCCAATTATAAATACTACTTTTGGCTTTTTAGAGTTAAAGTATTTATGTTGAAAAAATTACTGTTTTTGACGGTTTTCTTCTGGTTTTCTGCGCTTCAGGCTCAGGAAACTGAATCACTGTACAAAACCAAAAAAGTAATAGTTTCAAAAGACACCATTCGTCTTGAAAAAGTCTCTATAAATTCTGGATTTTTTCAAATTCTAAATACCAAAAATCAACCAATCGATTCGACTTCTTATAAAGTCAATTTTCAAAAAGGATATTTGCTTTTAAATGAAAATTTTCAATCGGTTTCAGATACCTTAATTGTCAATTATCTTAATTATCCTGATCTCTTAACTAAAGAATACAGCCTTTACAAATCGGAACAAATTGTAAGCGGCGATGTCGGAACAGAGAAACTTTACCGAATAGACAACAATTCAAACACCAAAAAAGTAACCCCTTTTGATGGTTTGGAAACTTCTGGAAGCATTACTCGTGGTATTACGGTTGGCAATAATCAAAGTACGGTTTTAAACTCCAATTTAGACTTGCAGATTACAGGAAAACTTTCAGACAAAGTGAGTTTGAGGGCTTCGCTCCAAGATAATAATATTCCTTTGCAAGATGGCGGTTATTCACAAAAACTGGATCAGTTTGACAATATTTTTATCGAACTTTTTAGCGAAGACTGGAATATTCGCGCCGGCGATGTTTTTTTAGAAAATAGAAAAACGCAATTTTTAGGCTTTAACAAAAAGGTGCAAGGGCTTTCTGCCAACTTTGATTTTGATACCGAAGAAAGCAAAACCAATGTTTTTGCTTCTGTGGCTTTTGTAAAAGGGCAATATGCCAAAAGTACTTTTACGGGTCAAGAAGGAAATCAAGGTCCTTACAAACTAAAAGGTCAAAATGGCGAATTGTATGTTCTTGTTATTTCAGGTTCGGAACGCGTTTATGTAAACGGGGTTTTATTAAAAAGAGGTGAAAACAACGATTATGTGATTGATTACAATGCGGGAGAAATTGTCTTTACTTCGCTTTTTACTATTACTTCAGAAATGCGTATTAATGTAGAATACCAATATTCAGAACGCAATTACAATCGATTAGTCACTTACGCTGGCGCAACACACGAAAATAAAAACTGGAGTTTTGGCGGTTATTTGTATTCTGAAAATGACATGAAAAATCAGCCTTTGCAGCAAAATCTTTCTACAGAACAAGTTCAAATTTTAAGTCAGGCCGGTGATGATATCAATTTGATGAAAGCGCCTTCTGCTTACGAAGATACTTATGCCGAAAATAAAATTTTATATAAAAAGACACTCATCAATTCGGTTGAAGTTTATGAGTATTCGAATAATTCTGCCGATGTTTTGTACAATGTAAGATTTAGCCAAGTTGGTGCAAATGCTGGAAATTATATTATTCAAAACAATAATTCTGTTGAACGAATTTATCAATACATTGAACCTGTCAACGGAATTCTGCAAGGAAATTACGAACCAATTGTACAGCTTGTTGCACCAATGAAACTTCAAGTAGCTACTTTTTTAGGAAAATACAATCCGAATGAAAAAACATTGGTCGATTTTGAATTGGCTGTTAGTAATAATGACCAAAATTTATTTTCTGGAATTGACGATTCTAATAATGAAGGAGTTGCTTTTAAAACCAATCTTAAAAAACGTCTTTTTTCTAGAGACTGGAGCTTAGACGCTTTTGCCAATTATCAATATGTGCAGCAGAATTTTAAATCGGTGGAGCGTTTATACAATATTGAGTTCAATCGCGACTGGAACTTAACGGGAACACTTTATGGCAATCAGAGCCTTTTGGTTACGGGTTTGAATTTTGATTTATTTTCGAAAAAGGAAACTTCAAACATTGGTTTGCTTACTTATCAATTTGAGAAATTAGATTTTAGCGAAAGCTATACTGGCGTACGGCATACCACAAATGCTTTGTTTAAATTGAAAAATTGGACGATCGAAAACAGCGGAAGTTTCTTGAATTCTGATGCCACAGCTTCGACCTCAAAATTCATTAGAAATCAAACGAGAACCAAATATCATTTTGGCAAAAACTGGGTTGGTGGAACTATGCAACTAGAAGACAATCAGGAAAAAGACAAAGTGACCAATCAGTTTTCGGCTTTAAGCCAAAGATTTACAGAATATGGCGTATTTACAGGACGTGGCGACAGCACCAAAGTTTTCGTGGAAGTTGGTTTTCTGCAAAGACGCAACGATAGTTTGCAAAACGGATTATTACAGCACGTTAATAATTCGCAGACTTATTATTTAAGATCAAAATTAATTCAGACCAAGAAGACCGATTTAGCCGTTTATGCGAGTTATCGAAATCTAGATTTTACCGATAAATCTAGACAGAACGAACCTTCTCTAAATTCGAGAGTCTTATACAATGATCGTTTTTTTAATCAGTTCATGCAAATTGGAACAGCTTACGAAACGAGTTCTGGAACTATTGCCCAGCAAGAATTTACATACGTAGAAGTGCCAACAGGACAAGGAGTTTACACTTGGAACGATTATAACGGAAACGGAATTCAGGAATTGGAAGAATTTGAAGTTGCCGTTTACCAAGATCAGGCGAGATATGTTAGAGTATTTTTACCCAATCAGGTTTATATAAAAACCAACCAAAATAAGTTTTCGCAGTCTTTAACTTTGAATCCGCTACAATGGCAGAATGAAAAAGGATTTAAAAAAGTACTGTCTTATTTCTATAATCAGACTTCTTTTATAATGGATCGAAAGATAAAAAGCGAGGGCGAAAAATTAGAACTCAATCCGTTTGATTCCTCAGAAGAAAATATTTTAGGCTTGAATTCCAGTTTTAGAAACAGTTTGTTTTACAATCGAGGCAAACAAAAACATTCTGTAACCTATTCTTATTTGGTCAATAAAGGCAAAAGTCTACTTTCTATTGGTTCGCAAAATGTACAGAATTATTCGCATCAAATTCAATACACTCATTTGTACCAAAAGAGCTGGCTGTTTAATCTCTTTACCAAAACCATTAAAACTGATTTGGTTTCTAAAGATTTTACAGAGAAAAATTATGACATTCAAGGCTGGCAGCTGGCACCGAAAATCAGTTATTTATTTTCCAAAAACACCAAATTGGATTTCTTTTACGAACTTCAAAACAAGAAAAACCAAATTGGAAATCTAGAAACTTTAGACCAAAATAGACTTGGAACTTCTTTTTCTTATGCAGGCGAAAAGAAAGTTACAGTTAATGGAGAATTCTCTTTTTATGAAAATAAATTTAACGGAAATGAATTTTCATCAGTAGGTTTTCAGATGCTGGAAGGGTTACAGGCAGGATCAAATTTAGTTTGGAAACTGCTTCTGCAAAAGAACATTACATCATTTTTGGATGTTAATTTAAATTATCAGGGACGAAAAAGTGAAACTGGAAATACGATTCATACAGGAAATGTCCAGCTTCGTGCATATTTTTAATGTAACACGAAAAAGATGACAATAAATTGCGTAATTTTAATTGAAATTTAAACTTTTAGCCTTATGAAAAAATTAGTATTGTTCTGTTTAATGGTTGTTTTCTCTTCTAATTTTTATGCTCAGGAAACAACTGCAAAAACTGCAAAAAGTAAAACAGAAACTTCAGCAAAAAAAGCAAAAGCAAGTGCCGACAAAGCTTCGGCTGACGCAAAAAAGGAAGCCACAAAATCGAAAAAAGCTGCTGACGATGCAAAAGCCGCATCAACAAAAGCCAAAAAAGAATCGGCTGACGCAGCAAAAAAAACAGCTGACAAAGAAGCAGCAAAAGCCAAAGCCGATGCAAAAAAAGCTACTGTAGAATCTGACAAAGCAAAAACAACTGCCGACAAAGCAAAAAGTACAGCTGATAAAGCCAAAACTGATGCAAAAAAATCGACCGCAAAAGCTGACGCAGCTAAAAAAGATGCAACCACTGCTAAAAAATCAGCCACCAAAACTTTAAAAGAGACGAACGAGAAAGCACCAACTGTACCAGACAAAGTTACTGGCGAATACAATGGCAAAAAAGTATATACTGGTCCAAGAGGCGGTAAATACTATATTAACAAAAATGGAAATAAAACGTATATTCAGGATTAAATTTCTAAGATTCTAAGACGCTGAGATTCTAAGATACTGAGATTAAGAAAATAAGCCGAACTATAAGTTCGGCTTATTTTTTTTAAGCAGAAAACATTTAAACTTAGGGACTTAGAATCTTAGTAGCTTAGAAACTCAGAAATTTAGCACCTTAAATTAATAATTTAGTAATACCCTCGAAATAACACAGAAAACATATTTGTCTATCTTCGTTTTTAAAACGTGTTAAAAATGAGCATAGATTATTCTGCGAATAAAACTATTTTAGTAGCTCCATTAAATTGGGGACTTGGGCATGCCACTCGCTGCATTCCAATTATCAAAGCGCTTCAAGAGAATAATTATATTCCGATTATCGCCTCAGATGGTGTTGCGCTGGCTCTATTACGAAAAGAATTTCCTTATATACAAACTTTAGAATTGCCTTCTTATCATATTGAATATGCCAAGAATGGCAAAAACTTTAAATGGAAGCTGATTAAGAATCTTCCAAAAATGATTACTGCCGTTTTGGATGAGAAAAAAATGGTGAATCATTGGATTAAAAAACACGGCATTGATGGAATAATCTCAGACAATAGATTAGGGGTTTTCAGCAAAAAAGTGCCTTCGGTTTTTATGACTCATCAATTGAATGTAATGACAGGAAACACTACTTGGTTTACGAGTAAATGCCATCAGTATTTCATTAAAAAATACAATGAATGCTGGGTTCCTGATACAAACGGAAATGTTAACTTAACGGGAGATTTAGGTCATTTAAAATCGAACGGACTCAATCTAAAATATATTGGCCCATTGAGCCGAATGAAGAAAAAAGATACTCCGAAAATATATGATTTGATGATTATATTGTCTGGTCCTGAACCTCAGCGTACTTTTTTGGATGAAAAACTACAGAAAGAAGCGGCAAACTATCCCGGAAAAGTTGTTTTTGTACAGGGTCTTGTAGAAAAATCGCAAGAGAAATGGCAAGCTGGAAATGTTACCTATTATAATTTCATGAACTCTAAACAGCTGGAGCAGACTTTTAACGAAAGTGAATTTGTATTGTGCCGTTCGGGTTATACCACTGTTATGGATTTGGCAAAACTAGGCAAAAAAGCTTTTTTTATTCCGACGCCTGGTCAATATGAACAGGAATATCTGGCAATAAAACTTCAGGAAGAAAATCTAGTGCCGTATGCAATGCAGGATGACTTTAGTATTGAAGATTTATCAAAAGTAAAGTCGTTTAAAGGATTATCCCAATTTGAAAATAATATTGATTGGGATTCTTTATTTAAGGTTTTTGAAGATAAAACAGCATAATTGTACCAAACTAGTTTGGCTAAAGCCCAATCATTACAATAAAAAAACCTCCAGTTTTGGCTGGAGGTAATTCAAATTTTATATAAAAATCAGTTTTATCAAGGTCTTTGCGACAACAAATCTGTTCAATCTGTGTCCTCTTAGAAGTTAAACTGTACCTGCATTCTAAGAACATTTCCTTGCTGTCTGTTTACTGGTAAGACGCTGTCTTCAAAAGTTCGGTCTGCTACTACATATTCTGCAGTTAGTTCTAAGGCTTTAATTGGCTGCCATTCTACACCAAATTCAAAATCTCTTACTACATAACTTCTAGCATCTTTTTCGTATTTTTTTCCTCCGTCGTAATATTGGAATTTGGCGAAAGGATAAATATGCTGTTTTTTAATATCCCATTTGTAGTTTAGTAAAACATAACCTCCGTTCAAATCGGTTTGGTCAATAGTGTTGGTAAGTGTGTTATATCGAGGTCCAGTTCCGATGTTGTATTCGGTTTGGATTCCGAATGGTCTTGGATATAAAACGAAAGTCGCTCCAACGCGCTGATCTTTTACATATTGAGGATCATTAACCGTAACTCCTGGCGAAACTTCTCCTGTAAAAGCCCATTTACCTGTGTAGGCCTGAATTCCAGGCTCTATAATCTGGCTTCCAATAACAAAAGGATAGGTAACTCTCGCCACCACATTTAAGTCTCTGTTACCATCTAATTTATTTGCGATTTGACCATTGTAAACACCAAAAGCAAAAACACCAAAATCTCCAGAACCTTTGTAACCATCTCTAACCAGCATTTCGAAACGCTTTCTGATTTCGGCTGGAGCCCAATAAAAGAATACTCCTAAATCACGTTCATTTAAAATTGAAGAGTTGATGGCGTCTGCACGGTCTAAAGTTAAACGCTGTGAACTTGACTGCATATTCTCAAATCCGTATGGAATTTTACTCTGTCCAACACGAACACGATATTCTCTTTTTTTATCAAAAGAAAGATCAAAATACAAGTCACGAATCTGTACGAAATTATTAATTCCGCTAGAAGGCGAACTCGCAAAATCGGGCTGAAAATAGAAAAACACATTTGGATGCACTTGCCCAGAAAATACTAAACGGGCACGGCGAATAAAAAGTCCGTTCTTTGCTTTTGCATCTGGAGCTGTAGAAGTTGTTCCCCAAGATCTATCACATTGCTCGCAAGAAACTTTATCATTTGTAGAAAAAAGACCATTGTATCTAATTTGTGCGTACCCTCTTAAAGAGATTCTATCGTACCAATGTTCTTCAACTCCTCCTCCAGATTTTGTCTCTGGAAGTTTAGCTTTGTTTATAGAATCTAAAATACGCATTACTTCGTTTTTTACATCCTGTTTATTTAATTCTTGCTTATTTGTTTCCTGCGCATTTGCAGCACAAGCTAACAGTAATAAAACGGCTAAAAGTTTTCTTTTTATCATTAGTTCTGTAATTCCCTTAATTTCAGGATGCAAAGATGGAGCACCTATGTTAAGAAATCATTAACCAGATGTTACTATAATAAAAATTTAATGTTATGGCCTAAATCGATATGTTTATTTATTGTTAAACACCTTTGTTTTAGGGCTTTCAGCCAAATCGACGTTACGATTTTTTAACGTCCGTTTTTGATGTTTTATTTGCTTTTTCGAGCGTAAAAGAGAATTCAGAACCAATTCCGAACTCACTTTCTACATAAACTTTCTCTTTATGCGCTTCAATAATATGCTTTACAATCGCTAATCCTAAACCAGAACCACCTTCAGATCTTGTTCCGCTTTTATCCACTCGGTAAAAACGCTCAAAAAGTCTTGGAATATTTTGCTTTTCGACACCTTCACCATTATCACTAATACGAATTAAGACTTTTTTCTTCGTTAAATTAACTACCCCAACTTCAGTTAAACCACCTTCTTTTCCGTACTTAATAGAATTTACAATCAGATTTTCCAGCACTTGCTGTATTCTGTCCTGATCTCCTCGAATCATTACCGACTGGACATTTTTACTTTCAAAAGCCAACTTGATTTTCTTTTTATCAGCTTTCATTTCAAGCAGTTCAAAGACATTCTGAATTAATACGACAATATCAAAATCGGTCATATTCAAATCTAAATCGCCCGATTCTAATTTGGTAATCATGTCCAAATCTTCTACTATATAGATAAGGCGCTCTACACCTTTTTCGGCGCGTTTTAAATATTTCTTTCTGATATTTTTATCGTCCATTGCTCCATCAAGCAAAGTTGAAACATAACCTTGAACGGTAAACAACGGTGTTTTGAGTTCGTGCGAAACATTTCCTAAAAACTCTCTTCTATATTGCTCACGAATTTCGAGCATTTCGATTTCGAGTTTTTTATCGGTCGCAAACTTTTTCACTTCACGCGAAAGCGTTTCCATATCGGTATTAATCGGTTGATTGATTAATGTTGTTGATTCTAACAACGAAACCTCATCGTAAATTTTCTTTACTCTTCGGTAAATAAATCGTTCTACACGATATTGCAAAACCAGAAAAGAGAAAATATAGATTACGATAATGAAAATTATTCCAAACGCAACTTGATGTTTTAATTGATTTTTATAAAATAACGACATTAATATCAGTACAAATCCTGTTGTAAAGAGACTGATATACAATGCCGATTTTATGGCGAATTTGTATGTTTTCTTAAAATTAATTTTCATTGATAATTTTAACCATTAAGAGATTATTATGTTTTACCATATAAGTGATATAAGTTCATTTAAATAGAACGCTCATTCTTTCATACCATAAAAATAAGAATTTAAAAAGTTCATCTTATCAAAGTTTGAGCTTTGACAAAGATGAACTTAGTATAGTATAACAAAAAGTACGTTCTATAATTTAGATGAACTTATATCACTTATATGGTTCAAATTTTTATTGACTGTTTATACTTCAAATTTATAGCCAACTCCTTTAATTGTTTTAAAAAGATCTTCGCCTATTTTTTCACGCAGTTTTCTGATGTGAACATCGATTGTTCTTCCTCCAACCACAACTTCGTTACCCCAAACTTTATCCAGGATTTCGTCTCTTTTAAAAACTTTGCCTGGTTTTGAAGCCAATAGATAAAATAATTCGAATTCTTTTCTTGGCAAAGCAATTTCTACATTGCCTTTTATAATTTTGTATTCCTCACGGTTAATCTCGATTCCGCCAACATTTAAAGTATCTGTAACAACTTCTTGTTCTTTTAACCTTCTTAACAGCGCCTTTACTTTTGAGACCAACAATTTTGGCTTGATTGGCTTAGTAATATAGTCATCGGCACCTGCATCAAAACCAGCTACTTGAGAATAATCTTCACTTCTTGCTGTAAGGAATGTTATGATAACATTATTTAATTCTGGAATTTTTCTAATATGCTCGCAAGCTTCCATTCCGTCCATTTCTGCCATCATCACGTCCATAATGATTAATTCTGGCAGCTCTTTCTGTGCTTTTGCTATAGCATCTTTTCCATTAGAAGCTGTAACAATCTGATAGCCTTCCTGAGCAAGGTTATAGCCAACGATTTCTAAGATATCTGGTTCGTCGTCAACTAATAAAATCTTAGTTTGTGTTTTTTTCATAAATAGCAAAAATTGAGATTTTTATATCGAAACTTTTTCATTAAACATTCGATATTTCTTATTTCACAGGGTAAATATACTAACAAAAGAACCTTTAAAAAATGGTGTTAACCGTAATTTAATCTCGTAACAATTTGATAATCTTAACAACACAAAAACATAACAAGTCGGTAACATGGACTTCACAGAGCGGTTCTTTCTTTGCACAAAAATAATAAGACACAAACACAACACTGAAAAAAAATGAAATTCAATTTAAGATTTCTCTTTATTGCATTATTTATCTGTACGATTTCGATCGCGCAAAACAAAGGTACGATTTCTGGAGTTCTGACTGACAAAGATATGAACAACGCATCGCTGCCATTTGCTAATGTTTTAGTTAAAGGTACAAATATTAGCGTAAATACGGACGTAGATGGAAAATATTCATTAAGCGTAAATCCTGGAAATTATACTTTAATCTTTAGTTTTTTAGGATATGAATCTGTAGAAGCTCCTGTTGCTGTAAAAGCAAACGAAACTGTAACGGTTAATCAAGGGCTTTCAGCAGGAAGTTATACTCTTAAAGATGTAGTGGTTCAAGCTTCAACTGGAAGCAAACAAAAAGAATCTGCTTTACTTTTGGAACAAAAGAATGCTGTAGATATTAAACAATCTATTGGCGCGCAAGAGCTTTCTAGAAAAGGAGTTAGCGATGTTGCAGCTGCAGTTTCTAAAACTACTGGTATTACAAAACAGGAAGGTTCTGGAAATATTTTCGTAAGAGGTTTAGGCGATCGTTACAACTCTACAACAATGAACGGATTACCAATTCCGTCAAACGATCCTGAAAAGAAAAACATCAATCTTGAAATTTTCTCTACCGATATCTTAGAATATGTTTCTATTGACAAAGTTTACAGCAGTAAACTATATGGAGATTTTGCTGGAGGAAACGTAGATATCATTTCTAAAGATTACAAAGGAAACGGATATTTTAAAATCGAAATGGGTTCTAATGTAAACACAAACGCATTAGCTGAAAAAGATTTTAAATTACAAAGAGGTATCAACAGCTTCGGATTTGATAATCCTTCAGTTCCAAACAACCCGCTTACTCAATACAACTACAACACTTTACAAATGGATGGAAAAAATCCGTTTGCTGGTTCGCTAGGGATATCAGGAGGAAAATCTTTTAATGTTGGTGATGGTGGAAAATTAAGTTTTTTCGCTACAGCTAATTTTAGCAACGAATACAACTCTATTCGTAACGCTACTGCAAAAGGTGGTGTAAACGGTGCTGGAGTTGCAAACAAAGATTTCTACTCGTATACTGACATGGGTTACCAAACAAACTCTACAGGTTTATTGAATGTGGGTTATAAAATTAACTCTGATAACAAAGTAAGCTTTAATACTGTTTACATTAATACTTCTTCTCAATCTAAAGAAGAATATGCTGGATACATTGTGGATCTTGCCAACAACGGAAATGGTTTAATTCGTCGTTTTAACTACGAGAAAAACAGTCTTTGGATCAACCAATTACTTGGAGATCACAAATTAAGCGACAGATCTAAATTAAACTGGGGAGCATCTTACAACATCATTGATGGTTCTATGCCAGATAGAGCACAAAATACTTTTAGAAACGAACCAACTGGTTATGTATTATCTTCTATCTCTAGACCAGACAACCACAGATATTTTCAAAAGTTGAAAGAAGACGAATTAGCAGGTAATATTTCTGTAGATTACAAATTCAACAAAAATTCTGATGACGAATACAAAGGAAAATTCACATTAGGAGCAAGCGGAAGAATTAAAAACAGAAACTTTGAGGCTTCTCAATTTAATTTCTTATCTCAGCCAGGTTATACCAACACAATTGTTGATCCAAATAACTTAGATTTATTCTACAACGAAACAAACTTAAACAACGGATACTTCAACATTTCTACTTTTAGAGGAAACTCTCAAGTATCAAATGCTTTAGATCCTCAAACTTATGATGGTAAACAAACAATCTTTGGAGGTTACTTAAACACAGAATACAAATTCAATCCAAAATTAACAGCCGTTTTAGGTTTACGTGCAGAATCAATTGTTCAAAATGTAGATTGGAACACTCAATTAGGAGATGTTGGAAGCGATGAGTTAAGCAAAGTAGCATTCTTGCCAAGCTTAACAATGAAATATGAATTGAACGAAAAACAAAATTTACGTTTAGGTTTCAGTAAAACATATACATTGCCTCAATTTAAAGAAAGAGCATTATTTGTTTACGAAGAAGTATTACAAGTAAAAGTGGGTAACCCTTACTTATATGAATCTGATGATTACAACTTAGATCTTAAATGGGAAATGTTCCCAACTAGTGACGAGTTAATTTCATTCACTGCTTTTGGAAAGTACATTCTTAACCCAATGAACGAAGTTACAATTGCTTCTTCTTCTAATGATATCTCTTACATTAACACAGGAGATTATGGATATGTAGCCGGAGCTGAAGTAGAATACCGTAAAATGCTTTTCAATTTTGACGAAGTAAATGCAAAAAAATTATCTGCTGGTATTAACGCATCTTACTTACATACAAGTCAAGAGTTAAACTCAGACAAAGTTGATAGAGAAACAGACTACCAAGTTGTATTTACAAACTCTAAAAGCCAATTTACTGGAGCTTCAGATTTATTGCTAAACGCTGACCTTTCTTACTTAGCAGAATGGGAAAATGATAGAAGTTTAAACACAACCGTTGCTTATACTTATTTCTCAGATCGTATCAACGCAATAGGAACAAACGGAAGAGGAGACTTAGTTGACAAAGCTTTTGGTTCATTAGATTTTATTGCTAAATCTAAATTAAACAAAAACTTAGGATTAGATTTCGTAGTAAAAAACATTCTTGATCCAAAAATCAATAGAGTCCAAGAAAATGCTTCTGGAGATGTGAATGTATTATCATATAAAAAAGGATTAGGATTAAGCTTCAAACTTAATTACACTTTCTAATCTAATACAAGAAACAGTTATAGATAAGAGGTCAGTTTAACAACTGGCCTCTTTTTATTTCTACTATATAAAAACACGCAGGTTCTGGGCTTGCAAAAGCAGTTCATTTTCAATTTACAAACCTAACATTTACTTAATATTAAATACGGTTTTTATTAAACTAACAATCACGGTTTCTTAACATCTAAAAAAGATTTCTATTCCATCTTTGCCTCAAGAAATTAAACACAAAAATTACAACACAATTATGAAAAACTCAATTGTAAAATTAATTGGAATTGTCACTTTATCTGCAGGTTTAATGACAAGCTGCTCTAGTGACGACAACAACAAACCATCATCTTCATTTGTTGTTAACGCAAATGATTTTAAAGGAACAATTACTGACGGAGAAGTAGTTCTTGATGCAGGAACAACTTACAAACTAACAGGAAAAATTCAAGTTAACTCTGGCGCTACTCTTACTATTCCTGCTGGAACAGTAATTCAAGGAGTTGGAGGTACATCTGCTTATATCGCAATCGCACAAGGAGGTAAAATCAACGTAAACGGAACAGCTGCAAAACCTGTTATCATGACATCTGGTTTAGCTACTAAAGCTCCTGGAGACTGGGGTGGATTAGTAATCTGTGGAAAAGCTCCAATCAACCGTACATCTGGCGGTACAGGAACTGCTCAATCTGAAGTTGCTGACTTAACTTATGGTGGAACTGTTGCTAATGATAACTCTGGAGTTATTAAATTCTTAAGAATCGAGTACGCTGGTGCTGCATTCAACACAGAAAAAGAATTCAACGCACTTTCTTTCTTCGGAGTTGGTTCAGGTACAGTTGTTGAAAACGTACAAGCTTTCCACGGTTCTGATGACGGATTCGAATTCTTCGGTGGAACTGTAAATACTTCTAACTTAGTTGCTATTGGTAACGAAGATGATCAATTTGACTGGACTGAAGGATGGTCTGGAACTAACACTAACTGGTATGGTAAATTAGCTTTCGGAAAAGGAAACAGAGGAATTGAAGCTGATAACTTCGAATTAGGATATGCTAATACTCCAATCGCTAACCCAACAATCACTAACATGACTCTTGTTGGACCTGGAAGCGCTGCAGATGCAACTGTTTACACTGAAAACCAAGGTATCAAATTCAGAAGAGGAACTAAAGGTCAAGTTTCTAACGTAGTTTTAAGCGGATGGAAAACTGGTATCGATGTTGAAAACGATGAGACTATCGCTTTCGTACCATCAGCTTTAAAAGTTTCAAACGTACTTTACGTTGCTGATGTACCTACAAAAACTAAAGGAAAGAAAACAGACGGAACTTCTGCTGACGTAGCTGCTGTATCAGTAGAATCTGCTACTGCAACTGGAGCTGGAGCTGGTGTTGCTCAACCAACATGGGCTGCTGGATGGACAGTAGGTTTCTAATCTCTTCGAATACATAATGTTAAAAACATCCTAAATATTTAGGATGTTTTTTTTTGGCGTACTTTTTGTATTTTTTTTTGTATATTTACATTAATCAAATACATGCGATGGCAAAAAACTACTTTTATATTACTTTCTTATTGGCATTTTTCTTCACTGTTAGCGTTTCAGCTCAGGACAGCAAGCAATTACCAAAAACTCAAGAATCTACTTCTATCGAGGGTCTTAGCCTGTATCCTAATCCAGTAACAAACGGAAAAGTCTATATCTCATCTAAAAACGATTTAGAGAAAGAAATTATTGTGTTTGACATCTTAGGAAAAAAAGTATTGCAAGCACATTTAGTATCACGAGAATTAAGTGTTTCCGAACTGCCACCCGGTGTTTATATCATTAAAATAAGTGAACAGAATGCATCGGCAACCCGAAAACTCATTATAAGATAAAAGCTCCTTTTGGAGCTTTTTTTTGTTTACAGTATTCGATCCCAGTTCTCGGTTTACAAACTGCACCTGAAAACTGCGACTGAAAACCAAAAAATAATATCTTTGCAAAAAAAAGTTTTGATTACACCGAGCGATATCTTTACCATTTCAAGTCAGAAACAATTTGAAAAAATAGCATTAAAAGTGTTTCGTTTTCAGCACGAGAACAACAAAGTTTATCGCGACTTTTGTGATTTTTTAAAAATCAATCCACAGCAGGTAAAATCACTCCAACAAATTCCATTTTTGCCCATTCAGTTTTTCAAAAGTCATGATGTAGTTTCTAATACAGATCCTATACAAGTAACTTTTACCAGCAGCGGAACAACTGGGATGATTACAAGTAGGCATTTAGTGACCGATATTTCCCTATATGAGGAAAGTTACCGCAAAGGATTTTCGCAATTTTACGGGAATATCGAAGATTACGTTGTTTTAGCTCTTTTGCCGTCTTATTTAGAACGCGAAGGCTCTTCGTTAATTTATATGGTAGAAGATTTAATAAAACTCTCCAATCAGCCTGAAAGCGGGTTTTATTTACACAATCATGAAGACCTAATCAAAAAACTTCTTGAATTGGACGAAGCGGGTCAAAATGTAATCTTAATTGGAGTTACATACGCTTTATTAGATTTGATTGAAAAACATCAATTCAACCTACAAAATACCATTATTATGGAAACTGGAGGAATGAAAGGAAAACGCAAAGAAATGATTCGCGAAGAATTGCACGAAATACTTTGTAAAGGTTTCGGTGTTTCCTCTATTCATTCCGAATATGGAATGACCGAACTTTTAGCGCAAGCATATTCTTTAGGCCAAGGTGTTTTTGAGTGTCCTACTTGGATGAACATTTTAGTTCGCGATCCCGAAGATGCTCTCACTTACGTGAAAGACGGAAAAACTGGAGGAATAAACGTAATTGATTTGGCCAATATCAATTCATGTTCTTTTATTGCTACACAAGATCTAGGCAAAAAAAATCCCAACAACTCTTTTGAAGTATTGGGACGTTTTGATAATTCTGATATTCGTGGTTGCAATTTGATGGTTCTTTAAAATAGAACATATTTTTTTTAATGACACATTCGTAAGATTATACATAATTTATTAACTCATTGTTAATATAAAAAAAATACTACAATTATATTTAAAAGATATTTTTATTCAAATTTTAAATATAATTATGATGAAAAAAATTACTTTCTTACTTATGCTTAGTTTTTTAAACTTAAAAGCATGGTCGCAAAACCCAAATTACAGATATCATGAACTTCAAGATTTAGGCACTACCATAGAGTGGGCTATTTCTATTGAATGTACACATCATTTCCAGCCTCTAAGGGTCCTTGATGTCAATCTAAAACAAAATTTCAAATTAGAAGTTGGTAAAATTTATAAAGTAGATTTAGGATTACCTGCAAACTATGGAACACGATATTACAAAGTTACTTATGCTGGGGATTCAGGAGTTGACAAAGGAGATGAAATAGACACTCCTCCTAATTTCGGTTTACCAATAACCGATTTGTGCAATTCTTTATCTTGGAAATTTATTAGACCAATATTATTAGGATCAACTCTACAAGAAGCGCAAAGTAACTACTGTACAAATTTAACAGCTAATAGTACGAGAGAAAAAGTAAATATTAAAATAACCCAATCATTAATTATAGGCAGTGTTTACTTTATGGATTTTGGAAAGGGTGCAAATTACTACCTTATAGATGGGTCAAGTCCAGAAAATGGCGATGCTGACTATGAATTTGATCCTACAATTGCCAACAGCGTCTTTTCTCCTACTACATTAAATTGTCCAAAACCAGATTTACAAGCTAACGCTGTAGATTGCGGGTCTGCAACAATGGCCACTGGAACAACTTTCACAGCAGTTTATTCTCTGAAAAACATCGGTGGCAGATCATTTTCACCATCTCACTGCTTAATTTACTTTTCTAAAGGCAATTCAACTCTAAGTGCTGATGATATATTAATCAAAGATATCACCATTGACCCATTGAATCCTAGTGAAATTAAATATGGAACACCATCTATAACGATTCCTGCGAATATTAGCGGTGGTATCTACTATGCAATTATGCAATTAGTTAATAGCGAAGAAACAAATACTAGCAATAATATCGTTTCGTCTACATCATCATTCATTATTAACCAAACAACAACACCAGCAGGAAAACCAGATTTAGTTATTGATCCAACAAATACGATTATTTTTAGCAATTGTTTTGATTGCAGTGCAGCGCTTAGTGATTTAGGAAGCAAAAGACACACAATAAATAATCAGTCTGGAATTATCAATTTACAATCAATAACTATTAAAAATACAGGAAGCGCTACATCAACTCCTTCTACTCTTCAGTTTTATTTATCTTCAGACGGTGTTCTTGATTCGGCTGACATAAAATCTACTGCTAGCGCTATCTCAATACCTGCAATAAACGCAGGAGCGTCAATTTCTGTTTCTAAATCTATTTTCTCTTCTGATTTTGGTGGCCTAACAGTTACCGGAAATCGAAACATCCTTATTTCAGTTGACGATTCTAAAACAAATACAGAATCAAATGAAAATAACAACATAATACCTATACCTGTAACTTTCGTTAACCCTTTTGCGAGAACAGCACAATCAAGTTCAGAAACTGAAGAAATTACTCAGCCTTACTCTATCAATGTTTACAATTTTGATGGACAAAAAGTATTAACTAAAGAAGTTACTTCTAAAGAAGAAGAGGACAAATCTCTTGATTCTTTAAAAACTGGAATTTACATCATCAAATCAAAAGGTGAGACTCGAAAAGTTCTAAAAAAATAAATCTTACTTATTATAAAAAGAAAGGCATCCTGTTTTGTAGGATGCCTTTTTTATTTCAAATTAAAAATATTTTGTTTTCGAAGTTATACAACACGAATAACAAAATAATTTTTCTTTCCGCTTTGTAATAATACAAACTGATCGTTAATTAAATCATTTGCCGTTAAAACGAAATCTTCTTTTATTTTCTCTCTGTTTACAGAAATTGAGTTTGCTGTTAAAGCTCTTCTTGCTTCTCCGTTTGATTTAAAAAAACCTGTTTTTTCATTTAAAACAGTAATAATTTCCAATCCATTTTCTAAATCTGCTTTTGCGATTTCAGCTTGAGGAACTCCGTCAAAAACTTCTAAGAAAGTTTTTTCATCCAATTTTTTTAAATCTTCAGCAGTAGAACTTCCAAACAAAATATTTGAAGCTTGAATTGCTTTCTCTAAAGCCTCTTTCCCATGTACAAAAGCTGTAATTTCTTCTGCTAATTTTTTCTGTAAAATCCATAAATGTGGCGCTTGATCATGCTCTTCAATTAAAGCATCTATTAGATCTTTATCTAAAAAAGTAAAGATTTTAATATATTTCTTCGCGTCAATATCAGTTACTTTCAGCCAAAATTGGTAAAATGCATAAACAGAAGTTTTATCAGCGTCTAACCAAACATTTCCTCCTTCAGATTTCCCAAATTTAGATCCGTCTGCTTTTGTAATCAAAGGAGTTGTCAAAGCATAAGCCTTTGCATTCTCACCTCCCATTCTGCGCACTAATTCTGTACCTGTGGTAATATTACCCCATTGGTCAGAACCTCCCATTTGTAGAATACAGTTGTTGTTTTTATATAAATGATAAAAATCGTAACCTTGAATTAATTGGTATGTAAACTCTGTAAAAGACATTCCTTCACCTTCTCCGCTAAATCTCTTTTTTACAGAATCTTTAGCCATCATGTAATTTACAGTGATTCTTTTTCCAACTTCACGTGCAAAATCAATAAAAGAGAATTCTTTCATCCAATCGTAGTTATTCACCATTACTGGCGCATTTGCTTCGGTTGAATTAAAATCCAAGAAACGAGACAAAACACTTTTGATTCCAGCTACGTTTTTAGCCAGAGCTACTTCATCAAGCAAGTTTCTTTCATCAGATTTACCAGAAGGGTCACCAATCATTCCTGTTGCCCCACCTACTAAAGCAATCGGTCTGTGTCCGAAATTCTTTAGATGAACCAATAAAATAATCTGAACCATACTTCCGATGTGCAGTGAATCTGCCGTTGGATCAAAACCGATATAGGCAGTGGTAGCTTCTTTTAGCAATTGTTCTTCCGTTCCAGGCATACTATCATGGTATAACCCTCGCCATTTTAATTCTTCAACTAGATTCTTCATTTTTTTAAATAATTTGCGCAAATATAAGGATTGTGAATTGCAATATCAAAACGGTTTGCCACAAAGGCACTAAGACACAAAGTTTTTTATTTCCATAAAATTTAATCATTTAAACAAAGGATATATTAAATACATCTATTAAATAAATTAGTTTACGGAAACCCGTAAAGATGCATATAGTTTTTTTCTTAGTTTCGCCTCCCAAAAAAACTACTAATAATGAAAAAAACTTTTTTACTTATTCTTTTTCTTTGTTGCACTTTCATGAATGCACAGGTTACTTTTGAAAAAGGATACTTTATTTCTAACAATGGAAAACGAACAGAATGTTTAATTCGAAACTTAGACTGGAAAGACAATCCAACTGATTTTAGGTACAAAATAGATCCAAACGACAAGGACTATATAACCGAAACTATTGCAAACGTTTCTGAATTTGGTATTGGAAACACTATCACCTTCAAAAGGGCAAAAGTAAAGATAGATCGTTCAACTGATGACTTATCCAAGATATCACAAACAGGAAAACCAGTTTGGGAAGAAAGCACACTTTTTCTTCGTGTTTTAGTTACTGGCGAAGCATCATTATATTCTTATAGAGAAGCAAATCTTTTCAGATATTTTTATGAAACGAAAGAAGTGCCTCTTGAACAGCTTGTGTACCTTAGATACATTGAAACACAAAATGAAAATGCCAGTAAAAATCTTAAGGAGAACAACTATTATAAGCAGCAGTTAAACCTAAATGTAAGATCGTCAAACACTACTGAGAACGACATTAAAAACTTGTCTTACACAAAATCTGATTTGACGAAATATTTTATAAAATTCAACAATATTTCTCCTGACACGGAAACTACAAAAGCATCAGCTGATGGAGAGAAAAACATTTTCCATATTAAAATTACTCCAGGAATAAGCTTAATTTCTTTATCCATGGACAGTAAAGGTCTACCGTACCGCAATATAAAATTAGACAATAAAACCAATTTTAAAATTGGTCTTGAAGCAGAATATATTCTTCCATTCAACAAAAATAAATGGAGCGTATTTTTAAATCCGACATACCAGAAATACAAAAATCAAAAAAGCTATAGCCTTCCTGGTCTTTTCCCTACATCTCCTTTAGAGGAACATGAAGTAGATGTAGAATACAGCGGAATACAGATTCCGATGGGAATTCGCCACTACCTTTTCTTGGACAAAAATTCAAAATTCTTTATCAACGCAGGATTTACTTTCGATGCGGGCAAAAGTAAAGTTGTCTACGACAAAGATAGAGTTAGTGAAAGCACAGCCGGATCTAATCTAGCCTTTGGTTTTGGATATAATTTTAAAGATAAATTTGGTATAGAAGCAAGATTAAACACCAAAAAAGATTTAATGGCCGAGTATAGCGATCTTGCTGCAAACTATGGCTCTGTTGATTTTATCTTTTCATACACGGTTTTTTAAGCCAATTTTTTTATAACTTAATAATTAAACAGTTTACAGAAATTAATGATTTCTATAAACTGTTTTTTTATCTAATTTTATCAACAACTACCTTTGTAACCAAACCTCATTTATTCAAAAGTACTATCTTTACAACATGATATTAGTAACTGGAGGAACTGGTTTAGTTGGTGCACATTTATTACTTCATTTAATTGAAAATGGAGAAAATGTTCGGGCTATTTACAGAAGTCAAAACAAAATTGAAAAAACAAAATCGGTTTTTGATTTTTATAAAAAAGCAGATTTGTTTGAAAAGATTAATTGGCTTGAAGCCGATATTCTAGACATACCTTCACTTGAAACTGCTTTTATTGACATTAAACAAGTTTATCATTGCGCAGCTTTTATTTCGTTTGAACCCAAAGACGAAGAAATCCTTAGAAAAACCAACATCGAAGGAACTGCCAATATGGTCAATTTTGCTATTGCCAAAGAAGTAGAAAAGTTTTGCTATATCAGTTCAATTGCCGCTTTAGGAGATATTGCTCCTCACGAAACACACATTACAGAAGAAACAGATTGGAATCCCGAGAAACCGCATAGCGATTACGCTATTTCTAAATATGGTGCCGAAATGGAAGTTTGGCGAGGGCATCAAGAAGGCTTAAATGTTATTATTGTAAATCCAGGAGTTATTTTAGGTCCGCCAAAAACGATGGATATTTTTGACGAAGGCAGTAGTGAAATTTATCGAAAAGTTTCAAAAGGACTTCCATTCTACACACTGGGAAGCACGGGTTTTATCTCGGTTGACGATGTTGCAAAAACAAGTCTTGAATTGATGAAAAGCGAAATAAAAAACGAACGTTTCACGCTTATCTCAGACAATATTGTTTTTAAGGATCTTTTAGATACCGTTTCTGACACTTTAAAAGTAAAAAGACCACACATTCATGCAAAGCCTTTCCTAATGAATTTCTTGTGGATTACTGATGGAATATTTTCTACTTTATTTTTCAGAAAAAGAAGCATTACAAAAACAACAGCAAAAGCTTCGTACTCAAAAAATTTGTATAGTAATGAAAAAATAAAAACCGCTCTAGGAACGGTTTTTACTAATATTCATCAATATATTAAAGACAGTTCTAAGCTATAGTCTTTTTCTTCTGTCTTGCATTTGCATTTGAGCTCTTTTTATAGAATCGACATTAACCTTAGGAGTTACTTTCTTCACAGAATCTTTTGAAACTTCTTGTGCTTTCTTTTTAGTTTCCTTAGCTGCTTTTTTCTCATCAATTTTAGCTAAAGAATCTGCCGCTCGCTGGTTTACAGAAATTCTTTTATTCACTTGGTCAAACATGTCTTTATAATTTTCATAATCTGAAGCATAATACATGTTGTTTTGAGCAAATTGAAGACTATCTACTTTATATTTCTTTAAAATAAATTTCGTCGGATCATTTTCTATAGAATCCAAAGACAATGGTTTCTGATATCTCATCGCTTCCAAAAGAGACAAATCATACATAATATCAATCATTTTGTCTTTCTCAATAAGCTTTGCAGGCTGTTGTACAACTTCCTTTTTACAGCTTATAGAAAGAAACAAAACCAATATTATTACTATAAAATTCTTCATAGTTATTTTTTATCTGTCAAACAATAATCTTTTACCCGCTTTGATATCTTTTACTTTAAAGTTATTATAAACCAATTCACCGTTTACAAAAGTATGTGTGATTCTAGATTTAAAAGTATAACCCTCAAATGGAGACCAGCCGCATTTGTATAAAATATTTTCAGGTTTCACGCTCCAAGGCAAACTTGGATTTACGATTACCAAATCGGCATAGTATCCTTCTTTTATAAAACCTCTTTTTTCAATTTTAAAAATCTTAGCTGGATTGTGGCACATTTTCTCCACAATTTTCTCCACACTAATTTTTCCTTGATGATGCGCTTCGAACATTGCTACAACTGCATGCTGAACAAGCGGACCTCCAGAAGGCGCATTCAAATAAGACTGCTGTTTTTCTTCTTTTGTATGAGGAGCGTGATCGGTTGCAATTACATCAATTCTTCCGTCGTTTAAGGCTTTCCAAAGTTCTGCACGATCTTCGGCAGTTTTAACCGCAGGATTCCATTTAATGAAATTTCCTTTTGTTTTATAATCTTCATCTGTAAACCAAAGGTGGTGTACACAAACCTCAGCCGTAATTTTTTTATCTTCTAATGGAATTTTATTCGTAAATAATTCCATTTCTTTCGCAGTTGAAAGGTGGAAAATATGCAATCTTGCTCCAGTTCTTTTAGCTAAAGCTACTGCTTTTGAAGAAGAAATATAACAAGCCTCTGCACTTCTAATTAAATGGTGTGCCGTAACTGGAACATCGTCTCCATATTGCTCTTTAAAAGCAGCCAGATTATTTTTAATTGTAGTCTCGTCTTCACAGTGAACTGCAATTAACATTGGAGTGCTCGAAAAGATTTTTTCTAAAACCGCTTCATTATCAACTAACATATTCCCAGTTGATGAACCTAAGAAAATTTTAACCCCAGCAACATTTTTTGGGTTTGTTTTTAAAACTTCTTCCAAGTTATCATTTGTCGCACCCATCATAAACGAATAATTCGCAAATGATTTTTGAGATGCAATTTGATATTTATCTTCTAAGATTTCCTGAGTAACCGCATTAGGAACTGTATTGGGTTGTTCGATAAAAGAAGTAATACCTCCTGCAACAGCAGCACGAGATTCTGATTCGATATCTCCTTTATGTGTTAAACCTGGTTCTCTAAAATGCACTTGATCATCTATTGCGCCAGGCATTAAATAATTTCCTTCAGCATCGATTACAATACAATCTGAAGTTTTTAATGAAATGCTGTCTGCAATTTCAACAATCAGATCATTTTCAATTAAAACATCACCTTCAACAATTGTCCCTTCGTTTACAATTTTGGCATTCTTTATTAAAATCCTGTTCATTTTGGTTGATTTATAATGAATTGACTAATTTTCTTATTCTAAGTGAAATTACTCCAAGTATCGCCTCTTTAATGATCGCATTGCTCATTTTAGAAACTCCTTTTGTTCGATCTGTAAAAATAATTGGGACTTCGGTAATTTGAAATTTAGCACAATAAGTTCTGTACTTCATCTCGATTTGAAACGCATATCCAACAAATTTTATTTTGTTCAGATTGATTTTTTCTAAAACCTCTCTTTTGTAACAAACAAAACCTGCAGTAGCATCATGAATTTTCATTCCGGTAATAAATTTTACATACACAGAGGCAAAGTAAGACATCAAAACTCGGCTTAGAGGCCAGTTTACAACATTTACCCCCGTTACATAACGAGAACCAATTGCCAAATCTGCTCCGCCAAAATGACAAGCATCGTATAATTTTTCTAAATCATTTGGGTTATGCGAAAAATCGGCATCCATCTCAAAAATAAATTGATAGTCGCGCTCCAAAGCCCATTTAAAGCCATGAACATATGCAGTTCCTAATCCAGACTTTTTTGTTCTTTGTTCTAAAAAAAGTTTTCCTGGAAATTCTTCCTGTAAAGCGATCACTTTTTTAGCAGTATGATCTGGAGAATTATCATCGATAATCAGCAAATGAAAAGATTTATGCTGCGAAAGTACAGCTCTAACTATACTTTCTATGTTTTCAATTTCGTTATAAGTGGGAATTATGACAATACTATCATTCATTTTTTTCTCGGTAATTTCACCGCAAAAGTAAACTTTTTATAGCATTTGATTCATAATAAATATATAATAAAAGTATTGCATCAAAAAATTACTAATTTTGTATCGCTATGATTGAACAACTTCATCCTCGAATAATCGAAAACAAGGACTGGGCAACACTTTTATTTGTGGTGACCTTTGCCGTTGTTGCCATGACAAAATCGGCTTACGAAACAAGATTTAGTGAGTTTAGTAAACTTATTTTTTCTGATAAATACGCTAAAATTTATCGAGACAACAGCCACATGAAAAACAGCTTTACAGTTGGTTTATTTTTTGTACAAATTGTATCGTTTGCCTTTTTCATTCTGCTTACAATGAATGCTTTTGGATACGCTTCAAAAACCGACTGGGTTCTATTCATCCAGATTGCCACTTTTCTGCTTTATTTCATTTTAGGAAAGTATTTAATTGAAAAAATTGTAGCAGCTTCATTCAATATTGACGATTTTGTAGAGCTATTTAACTTACAAAAGGTAACCTACAGGACTTATATAGGCGTTTTAATCCTTCCAATCAATGCCATTTTGTTTTATTACAACAATATTCCGCAGATTATTCCGCTAGCAATCATAGGTATTTCGCTGTGTATTAGTGTATACTCTTACTTTATTTCAATTAAAACGTATCAAAACGTAATAATCGGTAAGTTATTTTATTTTATTTTGTATCTTTGCGCTCTTGAAATAGCCCCTTATTATTTTCTCTATTATTGGATAGCAAAAGGGAGTGCTTAGTAAATATTTATAATATGAAAGTGAAAACAATTTTGGTGTCACAGCCTGAACCTAAAGTGGAGAATTCTCCTTACTTTGAGCTCCAACAAAAACACAAAATAAAAATTGATTTCAGACCATTTATTCATGTAGAAGGGGTTAGCGCAAAAGAGATTCGATTACAAAAAATCGATCTTAATCATTACACTGCGATCATTTTAACAAGTAGAAATGCTGTAGATCATTTTTTTAGAGTGGCTGATGAAATGCGTTACAAAGTTCCTGAAGGATTGAAATATTTTTGTCAATCTGAGGCTGTTGCGTTTTACCTTCAAAAGTATGTTGTGTACAGAAAACGTAAAATTTACGTTGGAGCAAAAGATTTTGCAGATTTATCTCCGCTAATTAAAAAGTACAAAGACGAGAAGTTTTTACTTCCTGCATCTGACCAATTAAATGCAGATGCTCCTGTTACATTAAACAGTTTAAAAGTAGATTGGGCACAAGCTATTTTTTACAGAACTGTAATGAGTGATTTATCTGACCTAGCTGACGTTTATTATGATGTTTTAGCTTTTTTCAGTCCAACAGGAATTAAATCATTGTTTAAAAATTTCCCAGATTTTAAACAGAACGATACCAGAATTGCCGTATTTGGAAGCACAACTCAAAAAGAAGCTCTAGATCATGGTTTAAGAATTGATATTCTTGCTCCAACTCCTGAAACTCCTTCTATGACAATGGCTTTAGAAAAATATGTAGCAGAAGCCAACAAAGGAAAATAACCTAAGAATAAAAATATACTCCCGAAGCCTCGGGATAAAAATCCAAATTCCAACTAATCATTGGGATTTGGATTTTTTGTTTTTAGGATTTCTATTATACGTCCTATTGTAGTAAAATCGCGAACTATGTTTTTAATTTGAGACCTAGACTTGGGTTTTGGAATTTGGAATTTCAATATTGGAGTTTTCTTTTGTTCAGCATTTTAATTACATTTGATTTCTATTCAAAACCCAAATCACAAAAAATAGTTACAAATTGTAAGTTATGAAAATCAACTCCCTCTTAATTGAAATTGACGGAATCGACAAAGAAATTCTTCGTTATCTTATGGATGACGCTCGAAAACCGATTTTGCAAATCGCTAATAAAATCGGAATTTCTGGAGCCGCGATTCATCAGAGATTAAAAAAACTGGAACAATCAGGCGTAATCTCTGGCTCTAAGTTTACTGTAAATCCAAAAGTTTTAGGTTACAATACAATGGCATTTGTTGGAGTTTATTTGGATAAAGCTTCGAGAAACTCAGAAGCCGTAAAAGAACTTAGAAAAATACCCGAAGTCTTAGAATGCCATTATACCACTGGAAACTGGTCTGTTTTAATTAAGATTATCTGTCGTGACAACGAACATTTAATGCAACTCTTAAATACCAAAATTCAAGCAATTGAAGGGGTTTCAAGAACAGAAACTTTTATATCACTAGATCAGCAGATTGATAGACAAATACAGCTTTAATTAGAAAATGTGACAATTTGATAATTTATTCAATTAGAAAATCCGGCAATTAGATAATTTCTCAAAAATAAAAAACCCGACAAGTTTAAAAAACCTGTCGGGTTTGCTATAAATTTTCTAATTGACTAATTATTACAATTAAATAATTAATTCCTTCTGCTTCCAGAATAAATTGATATATAGTACAGCAACGTTGCAATCGAACCAATTGCAGCTACTACGTAAGTTCTTGCTGCCCATTTTAAAGCATCTTTTGCTCCTGCCTGCTCTTCTTGAGTAAGCATGTGTTTGTTTTCTAGCCAAGCCAAAGCACGATTACTTGCATCATATTCTACCGGAAGCGTAATAACCGAGAACAAAGTGGTTGCGGCAAAAATGATAATTCCGATTAATAATAATCCAGGAAAAACTTTAATCATTAAAATTCCCGCAATTAAAATCCATTGTACATAATTTGAAGCTACGCTTACGATTGGTACTAATTTAGAACGCATGGTCAACCATTCGTAACCAATTGCATGCTGCACAGCGTGACCACATTCGTGCGCTGCAACGGCCGCAGCAGCTGCATTACGATGGTTGTAAACTGCTTCACTTAAGTTTACTGTTTTATCTGAAGGGTTATAATGATCTGTTAACTGGCCTGGTGTCGAAATAACACGAACATCTGTGATTCCGTTATCGGCAAGCATTTTTTCAGCAATTTCTCTTCCGCTCATTCCGTTTCTTAATTGCAGTTTCGAATATAATTCAAACTTACTTTTCAGCTGCGAGCTTACCAGCCAACTGAAAAGCATTATAGCTCCAGCAATAATTAAATATCCTGATCCCATTTTTTTATGTTTTTAGATTGATTTTTAAATTTACAAAACAAACTGCAAATTGCGAACCATTTTAACAAAATGCCATTTTGACATTATTTTACCATTTTTGACTTAATTCAACATGTTGTTTTTAAGTAGAAAAGCAATTAATTCTGCCACATTCTTCATTTTATATTTCTGAAGAATATTGCGTCGATGAGTTTGAACGGTCAAAAAACTCAAAAATAAATCATCAGCGATTTCTTGAGTCGACTTTCCTTGCGAAAGTAACAATGCAATATCTCTTTCTCTTCGGCTCAAACCCGGAATTCGTTCCAAATCTTCAGACAAAGGCTGACTGATTATAGTTTTTACTTCTTCACTAAAAACAATTTCGCCGTCAATTGCTTTGTAAATACAGTTTTTAAATTCATCGAAAGAAGCATTTTTAAGAATATATCCGTTTCCTCCGTTCTGGATAAACTGCATAACCAGACTTCTTTCAGACTGGCTGCTCATTCCTATAATTACAATTTTAGGATGCTTTTGCTTAATTGTTTTGCACAGATCAACTCCGTTTATTACGGGCAGAAAAATATCCATTAAAATCAAATCAACTTTACTGTCTTCTATATAATCTAAAAGCGCAATTCCCGATTCGAATTTTTCTACAATTTCTATATTATCTAACTCCGAAAGCAAGCCCGCAATTCCAGAAATCACAATTGGATGGTCGTCTACTATTACCGTTTTATACTTCATAATCATGATTTGGGTTATATTTTAATTCAATATAAGTTGAAGTCCCTTTATCAAGGACAGAATCAATTTCTAATTTTCCGTTTAAAAAAGCCACACGGTTTTTAATATTTCGCAAGCCCATTCCGTCTCTTTTTTCTGCATATTCTACATTAAAACCAATTCCATTATCTTCGACTGTTATAAAAAATACATCTTTATTTTGAGAGCAGGAAACTAAAATCTTAGAGGCTTTTGCATATTTTAAAGCATTATTTAAAAGTTCTTGAATAATCCTGAAAATCATAATTTTAATATGCTGTGGCAAAGTTGTTTTTTTAATCAAATACTGAAATTCAATTGTTGTTTCTGCTGTTGAATGAGAAACGCATAAATCCCTTAAAGCATGTTCAAGCCCTAATTTCATTAAACTTTCAGGCATTAAATTCTGAGAAATGTTACGAAGTTCTTTTATTGAATCGTTCAGCATTCCGTTTATATTAGAAACGTTTTCATTATTTTCACGTTCAGCAAGATTCAAATGAATTTTCAATCCAGAAAGCATACTTCCGAGTCCGTCATGCAAATCTCTTGCAATTCTTTTTCGTTCAATTTCTTCTCCTTCAATCAAGGCATTTGAAACGGATAATTTCTGTTGATTCTCTAATGCCTCCAGTTCTTGTTTATGGTTTACTTCTTTTTGAAAACTTATCTTTTTCTGATAATTATTCCAACTCCACAAAAACAAAACAGTCAAAAACAATACAAACGAAAGCACTGCAAAAAGCATCATATTCAAGCGATTATTATTAACCTGCAAAACCGCTTTTTCATTTTCGGATTGTAACAGACCGATTTTTTTTTCGCTTTCTGCTTTCTTATATTTTGCTTCGAGCTCAACAATTTCGCTTTTCAGTTTAGCATCGTTAAGGCTGTCATTTATTACGTTATACTTATTCGAATAATAATACGCTTTCGGATATTCTTTAGTCGCGTTGTAAACTTTAGACAACTCTTTGTAATAATTCTTTTTATCTACTATAAAAGGCGTTTTTGCTATTAGGTATTCCAAATTGCTTTTGGCTTTTCCGTAATTCTTCAGTTTAAAAAGCACTTCATATTCTGCAAATTTTAGTCTATTTACTGCAATCGCATTATTGTGATTTTCAGCAGATTTGATTCCTTTTTCAAAACTTACTAATGCCTCATTATGCTTATTTTGTTTCGCATAATAAAGCCCTTCCGAATAAAAATAAGAATCATTTAGATTAGATTCTGGGTATTTTTCTAATGTCGCATAAGCCTTGTCCAGAATTTCTTTAGCATCATAAAAATGCTTTAGCTCCACTAAATTTTCTGCATTTATAATATACGTCTCCATCTTAGACTCAGCTAAAGTTGCTGATTTTTTCGTGGCATTTTCAATATATTTCTGCGCCTGATCTAGATATTCTGCTGCTTTTTCGCGCTCCTCATTATTCATAAAAATAATGGCAACAGCTTTATTTAAAGCACTTATCAATTCGTAATCTCCACTTTTTTTAGCAATAGGAATTGCTTCGTTGACTAGCAATTTCATATAAGCGTTTTCATTATTCCTCCTTTGCTGCATAATACCGTAGTTCTGAAGTATCACGGCACGAAGTTTATATGCTTCTTTATTACGATACTTTTTAAGTTTTGCGTTTGCATCTAGTAAAGCTTTTTCAAAACCTTCTAAATCGCCTTTTTCTATAAAGCTGTACGCATTGTAAAAAACAGAAGCATCTCTTAAAAAAGGAAATTTCACTTTTAGACGATTCGCTTGATCAAGATATGTCTTTGATTTTTCTGCATCTTGCGCCATTAAAAATAGTTTTGACAATCTGAAACTATTCAAACTTTTGACGCTGTCGGATTTTGTATTTTTTGTGATTTTAACAATACTGTCAATATAAATCGTATCATCATCTAATGAAAGAATTACTTGCGAACTGGAAATTGCAGTGAAAAATAAAAAAAAGAATAAGGCGTAGAGTTTCTTCATAAATGTGGCATTTACTCAAAGTTATTAAAGCTTAACGACTTTCAAAAAAAAATCACTTGCTTTTACCTGATATCAGGTAATAAAAAATACATTTTATCAGGTATTGCCGTCCGCAGGATAAGCGTCTAACTTTGTTAAGTTATGAATTTTAATTAAAGAATTTTATTATGAAATCAATTTTGAAAACCTTAGCAATTGTAATGACTCTTGCTTTTACAGCAGTTTCTTGCAGCAGCGATAATGATGATAATGGCTCAGGAAGTGGATCAAGAGATGTTAAATATGAAATAACTGGAAATTATACAGGAACAGCTTCAGTTACTTACTTTGAAAAAGGAGGGAATGCATTAAATGAAGACTTGACCAAACTTCCTTGGACTAAAGAATTTACTGCTGAAGCGAAATCTATGGGAGCATCATTAAGCGCCAGTGGATACGGTGGTGTCGCTGGACAAACATTAACTGGAAAACTTTACGTTGGAGGAAAATTAGAGAATGAATTAACTGTGACAGCAAATAGCGACGGAATAATTGTATTATCTCTTACACCGTACGTTTTTAAATAGTTTAGAATTTAGATTTAAGTTTTTGGTAAAAAGAAAGCTTCGTAGAGGATTTTACGAAGCTTCTTTTTTTTTTTATGATTTTAATTGATTGTTGACTTCTTCAAACTTTTCAATTAAGGTATTTATTTTTTCCTGCTGTTTTTTAATTTGTTTCGGACGAATGTAAAACCAATTGAACAACATCCAAAGCAAAGTGATTCCATACGTTAAACTTGCTCCTAAAGCACTCATTCTACTAGCGTATTCGTACATATATAAACAAATTCCAACTGTTAGCGCTATAAAGTAAAAACTCATCATTTTGGTTTGGAGAAACTGTTGCTTCTTTTTTATCGCAATCAGTTTTTGAAGGTATTCCTGATTGGTCTGTGTAGAATCTATATTTTTATAATCGCTCATTAACTTATTATAGACAAACACATAAACGACCATAGCAAGAATGGTAAGCACAATTCCGATTTTAGTCGAAATAAATTGTGGCTGATAATATATCCAAATAAAAACAATAAAGAGACTTGTTACTGAAAGCATAATATTGATCATCCATAAACTACGCAAAGCCGCTTTTTTAAATTTAGTTAATCGCGCCAGCAAATCGGTCAGGTCTGGCTGACTTACGGATTGTTTTTTCCATAAATCTTTAAAATCTATATTATTATCGTTGTTCATTTTCTTTAAATTTTTGAGTCAGTTTTTCTTTTATTCTATGGATTTTCACTCTAACATTGGCTTCAGAAAGTCCGACAATTTTTGCGATTTCATTTTGTTTAATGTCTTCCAATTCTAATGAAATAATAATACGATCGGTTTCCGGAAGCTCAGCAATACATTTATACAAGAATTGAATCTGAGGTTCTATCGAATGCTGTTTTTCTTCTGAAAGATGAATAGGAAGTTCTGATTTCGGAAAACGTTTTTGTTTTTCTATCTGCCTTAGACAGTTATTGGAAGCTATTCTGAAAATCCAAGTTCCAATAGCCGATTCGTTTCTAAAGGTTTCCAGCTTTTGCCAAACAATTATAAAAGTTTCCTGGGTCAAATCCTGAGCAGCATCATAATCATTCACGAAACCCATACAGAGCCTAAAAATTCGATCCCAATACATTTTGTAGATTTGTTCAAATTCCATTCTTCCTATTTTAAAAAAGTGCTTAATTGCTCTAAGTACCAAGCTGTATCATCGTACATAATAAAATGCAGTCCATTAGTAGCGTATTTAAAATTGGCCGTTTTCAAATTTTTATACTGACCTTCTATAGTTGGTTTTAAATTTATAAAATAAGATTCTAATAAAATTAAAGCGGGACATTTAATCTGTGCAATTCTTTCTCTTAAATCAATATTATAAAAGTCGCAATACATTTGCCCAAAAGTTGTTCTATCTGATTTTACACTCCAATCTACAACCATATCTAGCTTAGAAGCATCAGCCAAAAGTCTTGGCATTGTCTTTTTTTGCATATCATAAAACTGATCATTGGTCATTCCTGTCATCTGATTTACGGTTGAAGAACAATCGTTATCCATTTTTGATTTAAAAGCAGGATCACTTAAAGCTGCCAAACAAGGAAGCGCATCTACCACCACAATTTTACTGATCAAATCTGGATAATCTGCTGCAATGGCAAGCGCTAATCCGCCACCCATGCTATGGCCAATTAAGATTGGTTTTTCAATATTATTTTCTTTGATATAATTGGCAATTCCATTCTTCCAGTTTTCGAATGAAGCATTCGGCTGTGGTTTTCTTCCAGCAAAACCAGCCATTGTAAGGGTATAGCAAGTGAATTTATTTTCAAATGTCGTTCTAGTTTCATTCCAAACATCTCCAGAAGATGCAAAACCAGGTATAAATATAATAGACTGTTCTCCATTTCCAGTTTTAAGAACTTCAAACGGAAATTGTTTTGTTTGTGCAAAAACATTTAGACATAGTGCTGAGAATAAGAATGCGATAATTAAGATGATATACTTTTTCATTTTTAATAGTTTTAAGTTGTTAATTAAATCGGATCCATGCTTTTGATACGGCAACTATTAAAATGTTACAACTTAATTTATTTTTTTAATGAAAAAATTTAAAATCCCAATGTTCGTGCGGGTTTTTAACCTCAAAGTAAACAAAGGTTTATGCAAGGAACGCTAGGGTGTTTTACGTGCAAAGGCACAAGGTCGCAAAGTTTTTTCCACAATCTTGTCATTTCGACGAAGGAGAAATCACACATATAGCTCGACAAAGATTGGCGATTTTCTATGCGGAGTTTCTAGTGTGATTTCTCCTTCGTCGAAATGACAAACTATGCGTATTTTGGGTGAAATTTGTGGAAATTCGTTAATTCGTGGCAAAAAAAACAAGCATAAAAAAAATCCCAAACCCCAATCGTAAAATTGGAATTTGGAATTTTTAATATTGGAATTTTAAAAATAATTAACCGACTAGATTAATTATTTTCCCAGGAACAATAATCACTTTATTTGGAGTTCTTCCTTCTAAGTGTTTTTGAGTTCTTTCGTCTTTCATTACGATTTCTTCGATTTGTTCTTTGGTTAAATCCAAAGGCAATTCGATAGTGAAACGCATTTTTCCGTTGAAAGAAACCGGATATTCTTTGTTAGTCTCTACTAAATGTTTTGCATCAAAAGCTGGAAAAGCAACTTCTGAAATTGAAGTTGTATGTCCTAACTGCGACCATAATTCTTCTGCGATATGCGGAGCATAAGGCGAAACTAAAATCGCTAATGGCTCTAAAATTGCTCTTGAATGACAGTTTTGAGAAGACAATTCGTTTACACAAATCATAAACTGAGAAACAGAAGTATTGAAAGAGAAATTCTCGATATCATCTGCTACTTTTTTGATTGTTTTATGCAATGATTTCAAATTGTCTTTTGTTGGTTCATCGTTGTTTACAATTAAACCATTATCATCAAAATACAATCTCCATAATTTTTTTAAGAAACCAAAAACTCCAGAAATTCCAGCGGTATTCCAAGGTTTTGCTTGTTCTAATGGACCTAAAAACATTTCGTACAAACGCAATGTATCAGCTCCATATTCTGCACAAATATCATCTGGCGTTACAACATTATAGTAGGATTTCGACATTTTTTCAACTTCGCGACCAACAATGTATTTTCCGTTTTCGTCAAAAATAAATTCAGCTGTATTGAAATCTTCTCTCCAAGCTTTGAACTTTTCAATATTCAATTCATCAGAAGAATTAACAAAATGAACATCAACGCGAATTGGCTGTACATTTTGACCTTCGATTTTATTTTTAGATACAAAAGTATTTGTTCCTTCCAATCTGTAAACATAAGCTGTAGTTCCCAAAATCATTCCCTGATTGATCAGTTTTTTGAATGGTTCTTCAGTCGGAGCAAAACCTTTGTCTTTTAAGAATTTGTTCCAGAAACGAGAATACAATAAGTGACCTGTTGCGTGCTCACTTCCACCAATGTATAAATCTACATTTTCCCAATAAGCCAATGCTTCTTTACTTGCAAATTCATTTTCGTTATGCGCATCCATATAACGCATCCAGTACCATGAACTTCCTGCCCATCCTGGCATTGTATTTAACTCCAAAGGAAAAATTGAAACATTGTCAACTAAATCTGTATTAACAACTTTATTTTGTTTTGTATCCCAAGCCCAAACAGCTGCGTTTCCTAATGGAGGCAATCCGTCTTCTGTAGGTAAATATTTTTCTACTTCCGGTAAAATAATTGGCAAATGCTGTGCATCAATCATTTTTGGAAGACCATTAACATAATAAACTGGGAAAGGTTCACCCCAATAACGCTGACGAGAGAAAACAGCATCACGCAAACGGTAATTTGTTTTACCAGTTCCTTGACTAATTTTTTCTAATTCTGCAATTGCTTTTTGAGTTGCCTCTTTATAATTTAACCCGTTTAAGAAATCAGAATTTGCGATTTCAACATTGTCTTTAGAACCGTAAGCCGCTTCAGAAATATCAACATTCGCAAAGATATTTTTAATTTCAGGCATTCCGTTTTGTCCTTTAAAGAAATTAGCAAAAGCGTAATCTCTTTCGTCTCCGCAAGGAACCGCCATTACAGCACCTGTTCCGTAACCAGCCAAAACATAATCCCCAATCCAAACCGGAATTGGTTCTTTTGTAAATGGATGTTCAGCATAAGCTCCTGTAAACACTCCAGAAATCGTTTTTACATCGGCCATACGCTCACGCTCTGAACGTTTTGCCGTTTTTTCGATATACGCTTCAACTGCTTCTTTTTGCTCTGGAGTTGTAATTTTAGCTACCAAATCATGTTCTGGAGCCAAAGTCATAAAAGTAACTCCAAAAATAGTATCAGGTCTTGTTGTAAAAACTTCTATAACTTCTTTATGATCTTTCACATTAAAAGTCACCAAAGCACCTACCGATTTCCCGATCCAGTTACGTTGGCTCTCTTTTATAGACTCACTCCAATCAATATCATTTAAACCTTGAAGCAAGCGTTCGGCATAAGCAGAAATTCGCATACTCCATTGTGTCATTTTTTTTCTTATAACAGGAAAGCCTCCGCGTTCTGAAACTCCGTTTACAATTTCATCATTTGCCAAAACAGTTCCTAAGCCTGGACACCAGTTTACTTCGGTTTCGGCCAAATACGTCATTCTGTATTGCAACAAGATTTTTTCTTTTTGATCTTCAGAATAAGAATTCCATTCGTCGGCAGTAAAAATTGCTACGTTGTCATCGCAAACTGCCTCAACCAATGCATTTCCGCTTTCTTCAAAAACGGTTACTAATTCTGAAATATCAAAAGCCTGCCCTTGTTTTCTGCAATACCAAGAATTGAACAATTGGATAAAAATCCATTGTGTATGTTTATAATAATCAGGATTTGATGTACGCACTTCACGCGCCCAATCAAATGAGAATCCTATTTTATCTAATTGTTTTCTGTATCCTGCAATCTGTTTTCCTTCTTTGTCTACTCCACCATCAATATTTACGCGTGTTGTATCTTCAGGACGCTGTCCTGTCTGAATCGCATATTGTTCTGCTGGCAATCCGAAACTATCGTAACCCATTGGATGCAAAACATTGAAACCTTGATGTCTTTTGAAACGAGAATACACATCTGAAGCTATATAACCCAGCGGATGCCCAACGTGTAATCCTGCTCCAGACGGGTAAGGAAACATATCGAGAACATAATGTTTCGGTTTTTCAGAGTTGTTCTTTGCTGCAAAAGTTTGATTTTCTGCCCAATATTTTTGCCATTTGGCTTCAATTTCGTTTGGATTGTACTTCATTTCTAAGTGACTAAGATTCTAAGTTACTAAGGTTCTAAGGCTTTTCACTAAATTAATTATTAGCCGCAAATTTACATTTATTGTGGTTTGTACCAAAGCTATTTCATTGACAAACAAATAAAATAACAAATTACGTATTTTATATTAAGTAAAAATACTTATGTTTACAATACCAATACGTAGTTTTAAATTGTTTTTAGATTAACTTTCAGCATAATGAGAGAATCAATTTACAGAAAATAGCTATTTTTACAAATAAGCAATAATTAAATGAGCAGCAACAAAAAATATTCGATTGAAGTCCGTGTTTGGATTGAAGAAACTGAAGGTGCATTTCTTGGAATTGGAAAAATCTGGCTTCTTGAAAATATCAAGAAAACGGGATCCATTACCAATGCTGCTAAAGAAATGAAAATGGCGTATCGTCAGGCTTGGCAATTGGTTGAAGAAATGAATCAGCGAGCAGAAAAACCATTAGTAGAAAAACTTCTCGGCGGAAAAGGCGGAGGAGGTGCACGATTAACCGATGCTGGAGAAAGAGCCATTACTGTTTTTTATGAAGTTGAAAAACGTATTAAAGATTTTGCTCAAAAAGAAACTCAGAATCTCAAATTTTAAAAATAAACATTTAAACACATAGAATCATAGCTCTAATTACTTTAAAAAAAGGCGTTTCACTCATTTTTTATGTGTTAAAAAAATAACCGACTAAACCAAAATCATTTTTTTTAACCATCAGTATTCATTTTAAAACATACTGAGTTTAGCAGCCAAAAACCATGAATCAAAAATTGTATTTATTCTTTGTTTTTATAAGCCTAAAAAGTTTTTCCCAAGTCCAAAATACGAAAACACAAGACAGCATTAAAAAAGAAGAACTGAATGAAATTGTTATTACTGCCTCTCGTCGTTCTGAAAAATTAATGCATTCTCCAATTAGTATTGAGCAATTAAAATCGGCGGAAGCCAGAAAGATGGGGTCGCCAAGTATTTATGAAGCACTCGAAAATGTAAAAGGTGTCCAGATTATCACGCCAAGTTTGGGTTTTAAAGTCATCAATACAAGAGGTTTTGCCAATTCAACCAATGTAAGATTTGCCCAATTAGTAGACGGAATCGATAATCAGGCTCCGCATTTGGGCGCTCCAATTGCAAACGCTTTAGGAGCCAATGATTTGGATATTGATAAAATCGAAATTATTCCGGGAACTGCAGCTGCTTTGTATGGAATGAATGCCATTAACGGTTTGGCCAATATTCAGACCAAAAATCCTTTTGACTATCAGGGAATCGGTGTTCAGCAATTGACTGGAATAAATCATGTCGGGAATATTGATCGGTTTTCACCGAAAGTATATTCACAGTTTAATTTAAGACTTGCCAAAGCTTTCAATGAAAAATTGGCCCTTAAAATAAATGCTTCCACTACGGGAGGAACAGATTGGGTTGCCGATGACAGAACAGATTTGGCTCCAAATGCAAATGCTTCTACTGGTTTATTTGGCGCAGATAATCCAGCTTATGATGAAGTAAATGGTTACGGAAATGAATCGGCAAATCGAAAAACACTGAATTTAAACGGCAAAAATTATGTTGTTGCTAGGACAGGTTATCGCGAAACTGACATTTCAGATTATGGAATCAAAAATTACAAAGCTGATTTCGGATTGTATTTTCGACCAAAGAAAGATCACGAACTTTCCGTTACTTACAAAACTGCTCTTATCAATACCATTTACCAGCGTTCCAACCGATTTCGATTGGACAATTATACTTTAAATCAATTTTCGGCCGATTATCACACGCCTATTTTCCAAGCAAAAGCCTACGCAACAACCGAGAATACTGGCGATTCATATAATATGCGTTCGCTTGCCGAAAATATGGACCGCGCTTATAAATCGGATGATAAATGGTTTGCAGATTACAGCACAGCTTATAAAAATGCTGTTGCAGGCGGAGCAAGCGTTGCCGACGCACATAGAATTGCCAGAACGCAATCTGATGCAGGTCGATATTTACCAGGAACCGAAGCTTACGAAGAGAAGAAAAAAGAATTGATCGATATTAACAATTGGGATATTGGTGCAGCTCTGAGAGTAAAATCGACTTTGGTTCATGGCGAAGGATTGATTAATTGGGATAAAGCCTTTGTTTCCTTTTTCGAAAAAATTGATACAAAACTTTTGAACGGTGTCGATTATAGAAATTACATTATTGTTCCCGACGGAAATTATTTCATCAATCCAGTTCATGCTGACGAAAATCTGACGTATCAAAAAACTGGTGCTTTCACACAAATCACAAAAGATTTTTTCTCAGACAAATTACGTTTAGGCGCAACCGTCAGAATGGACAAAGCGGATTATTTTGATGCGAAATTTACGCCTCAGTTTACAGCCGTTTATTCTCCAAAGGAAACCATCAATTTTAGAGCTTCCTACCAAAACGGTTATCGTTTTCCGAGTATTTTTGAAGGATTTTCAAATGTAAATTCAGGCGGTGTAAAACGTGTTGGCGGATTGCGAATTATGTCTGACGGTATTTTCGAAAATTCATATACAAAAGCTTCAATTGATAAATTTCAGGCAGAGGTAAATACCGATGTCAACACAAATGGTTTGACTCAAGCGCAGGCGATCGAAAAAAACAAAAACACGATTCAGAAAAATCCGTATACGTATTTAGAACCTGAATTTGTAAAATCATTTGAAGTCGGTTTTAGAGGATTGGCTTTAAACAGAAACCTTTTTATCGATGCCGATTTTTATTATAACTCTTATAAAAATTTCATTGCTCAAGTCGAAGCCAGCATTCCAAATACTACCGATCAAAACCTTATTCCGACTGCTTTGTATTCTAAAAACACCCAAAACCGTTATCGTTTATGGACCAATTCTAAAAGTAAAATTTATAACTACGGCGGAAGTTTAGGTTTGAAATATCAATTTGATAAAACATTTACCGCTCTAACTAATCTTACTTACACCAAACTCGATAGAACTGATGATAAAGATGGACTTGAAGATGGTTTTAATACTCCAGAATTCAACGTTAACGGAACTTTGATGGCACAGAATATCTGGAAAAATCTCGGGGCAAGTGTTACAGCACGTTATCAAAACAATTTTGATTATGTTTCTTTTTTAGTCAGCGGGACCGTTCCTGCTTATTGGTCGATGGATGCACAGGTAAATTATGCTTTCAAAAAAGGAATTTCAGCTAAACTAGGTGGAACAAATATTCTTAACAAACCCTACACTTCAATTCTCGGCGGACCGTCAATTGGCGGATTGTATTATTTGTCATTGGTTTGGGAAATAGGTAAAATCTAAAACACAACTTTTATGAAAACTAAAAATTACATTCTCATTCTTTTAATTGCATTTTCATGCTCAATGTGCAATTCTTCTAAAAAAGAAGAAAAAATTTCAACTGAAAAAACTTCTGAAACTAAAAAACATGAACATGAAACTCTTACGGCAGAAGACAGCTTGAAATTAGTCAATCATCAAATTGAAGTAAAAGGCGAGGTTGAATTTCCGCTTCGATTGACAGTTGATTCATTAAGAAAAATGAAAGTTGTTACGATTGACAATTTTAAAATTACTGGAAAAAATGGAGAAGTAAAAAGAGAAATTAAAGCTTGTAAAGGCGTTCTTTTAAAAGATATTCTCGAAAAAGCCAAAATCAAGCAGCAAGATCATAAAGACCGAAACTTCTACATCGTAGCACGAGCTTCAGACAATTATAAGGCCACTTTTTCGTGGGCAGAACTTTTCAATAATCCAACTGGAGAAAATGCTTATATCCTTTTTGAAGAAAATGGAAAACCAGTTAAAAACGGAGAGATGATTGCGATTTGCCAAAATGATACTAGAACTGGACCAAGACACGTTTATTGGTTAAAAAGTATCGAGGTTTATAAGGTTGAATAAAAGATGCTAAGATTCTGAGATACTAAGTTGCTAAGTTTTTTTGCTCGCAAAGTCGTAAAGTCGCAAAGTTTTTCTTCAATCAATTTTTAAAATTGCAGCATATATTTTTAATTTCTTGTCAAACATAGCCTGTGGTTTCAACCACGGGAAACTTATTTGCATATTCTGCGTGCCACGATTGTGTACCCGTGGTTGAAACCACGGACTACATTTAAAATACCATACGTACAAAACTCAAAGTTTATTTTTTGCCACAGATTAAAGGATTTACACAGATTTTAAAAAATCATTTAATCCCTTAATCTGTGGCTATAATTTTTACTTTGCGACTCTGCGACTTTGCGAGATTAAATAAGCTTTGTTTGGAAACTTTACATAAAACCTTGCGCACTTTGGTATTAAATAAACTTTTATTCAAGATTTAAATGTACTTTTAAGGATAAAAGTTTGTTATTAACTTTAAATAAAGAAATTCTTTATTATTTTTACCACATAATTTAAGCAAACTATGAGTTCTAACTTTGATAAATTTCAAAAGCGCAGGTTAATTTCCTCTTATTTTTCGGTAGTATTAAGTGTATTCTTGGTTTTATTCCTTTTAGGAGTACTAGGATTATTCATTATTAATTCTAAACAGCTGGCAGACGATTTTAAAGAAAAAATCGCCATGACGGTTTTCTTCAAAAATGAAGCTAACGACAGTGTTATCAAAGCATTTAACACCGAACTTAAAAGAGCACCTTTTGCGAGATCTTTTGTTTATGTAACCAAAGAAAAAGCGGCGAAAGAACATACTGATATTATCGGAGAAGATTTCTTAACCTTTTTGGGAGAAAATCCTTTATTGAATTCATACGATATTCACTTAAAAGCCGATTACGTAGAAAGAGACAGTATTGTTAAGATTGAAAGTAACTTTCGTAAAAATGCAATGATCTCAGATATTGTTTACGACAAACAATTGGTAAATCTGGTAAATGATAATATCAGAAAAGTAAGTATGTGGATTTTGATCATCAGCGGTTTCTTGACTGTGATTGCGGTATTATTAATCAATAGTTCATTACGTTTATCTATACATTCAAATCGTTTTATTATCAAAACCATGCAAATGGTTGGAGCGACAAAAGCGTTTATCCGTAAACCATTTGTAATGCGAAGCGTAAAACTTGGAATGTTGGGTGCAGGTTTGGCTATTATTGCTTTAATCGCGCTTTTACTTTATGTAGATACTAATTTCCCTGGTTTAGGGATTCTAGAAGACAAAGCCTTAACCGGTTTAGTTTTAGTTGCTGTTTTCGGATTAGGAGTTTTAATTACTTGGGTTAGCACGCATTTCGCAACACAACGTTTCTTGAATTTAAGAACTGACGATCTTTATTAATTTTTGATTGCAGATTTTATATTGCAGATTTTAGATTTAAAAAATTGCCTTTGACTTCGCTCAGGCTGACAAATACATAAAAATGAAAAACAACAATAATATAGAAGAACAACAAGTTCAAAAACAGGAATTCCTTTTTGACAGCATCAATTATAAAATTTTATTAATTGGTATTGCTGTAATAGCGCTAGGATTTATTTTAATGTCTGGCGGAGGAAGTAAAGATCCTAATGTTTTTAACGAAGATATTTTCAACTTTAGACGTATTCGTTTAGCACCGACAACTGTTTTAATCGGTTTCGGAATCACGATTTATTCTATATTCAAAAAATCTAAATAGACTTTATTAGACTTCTTAGACCTTTTAGATTATTAGATTAATCTTATCTGAAAAAATCTAAGATGTCTATCCCGAAGCTTCGGGACTAAAAATCTAAAAATCTAATTTAAATGAACACATTACAAGCTATTGTTCTTGCCATTATTGAAGGAATTACAGAGTTTTTGCCTGTTTCTTCTACAGGTCACATGATTATTGCCTCTTCTTTTTTTGGAATCGCTCATGACGATTTCACTAAACTTTTTACTATTGTAATTCAGCTTGGCGCAATACTTTCTGTTGTTATTTTATACTTCAAACGTTTCTTTCAAACTTTTGATTTTTACTTTAAGCTTCTTGTTGCTTTTATTCCAGCAGTTGTTTTAGGATTATTATTAAGCGATTTTATTGATGACTTATTAGAAAACCCTGTAACTGTCGCAATTTCACTTTTAATCGGAGGAATTATTTTATTGAAAGTTGACGAATGGTTTAACAATCCAAATACAGCTGAAACCTCTCAAGAAATCAGTTATTTACAAGCTTTCAAAATTGGATTATTTCAATGTATCGCTATGATTCCTGGAGTTTCTCGAAGCGGAGCTAGTATCGTTGGAGGAATGTCTCAAAAATTATCAAGAACTACAGCTGCAGAATTTTCATTTTTCTTAGCCGTTCCTACTATGTTGGGTGCAACTGCAAAAAAATGCTACGATTACTATAAAGCTGGTTTTGAATTATCTCACGATCAAGTAAACATGTTGGTTATTGGGAATATTGTTGCTTTTGCTGTAGCACTTTTAGCAATTAAAACTTTCATCGGATTTTTGACTAAAAACGGATTCAAAGTTTTTGGTTACTACCGAATTATTGCCGGAATCATTTTATTATTGATTCACTTTTTTATTCATCCGCTTACCATTATATAATGACACCTGAAGAATATTTAGAAGGACAGGTTTTATTGATAGATAAACCTTTAAAATGGAGTTCATTTCAAGCTGTCAATAAATTAAAATACCTTTTAATTAATAAAGTTGGGCTTCCAAAAAAGTTCAAAATTGGCCACGCAGGAACTTTAGATCCTTTGGCAACTGGACTTTTATTAATCTGCACAGGAAAATTCACTAAAAGAATTTCAGAACTTCAAGGTCAGGCAAAAGAATATACGGGTACGTTTTATATAGGCGCCACTACTCCATCTTATGATTTAGAAACCGAAATAGATCAGACATTTCCAACTGATCATATCGATGAAGCTTTAATTCATGAAACGGTAAAACAATTTTTAGGCGAAATCGATCAGAAACCGCCTATCTTTTCAGCCATTAAAAAAGACGGAGTTCGCTTGTATGAACACGCTCGTGCTGGAGAATCTATTGAAATTGAAAGCAGAAAAACTACTATTCACGAATTTGAAATCACCAGAATCGAATTGCCTGAAATAGATTTTAGAGTAGTTTGCTCTAAAGGAACTTACATTCGTTCCTTAGCGTATGATTTTGGAAAAGCGATGAATTCCGGTTCGCATTTAACTGTTTTGCGCCGAACTAAAATTGGCGATTATGATGTAAAAAATGCGATTGATATTACTTTGTTTGAAGAGAGCATCAAATAATCTCAAAAAAAAAGCACATTACCATTTGAAAGTAATGTGCCAAGCTTCTAAAACAAGTAATTTTATTGCATACTTATTTCAATTAATAGTGAGGCACATTCTTCCCTCCAAATAGAAATTTAGAAAAGAAATCATAAAATCTTTCGAATAACTTTTTCATAATAGTGTATTTTTTAATTGTTAAACATTAAATAACACCAATAAAAAGAGTAAATCTGAAAGCTATAATAGATGTGGGATTAGTTTTACTAAGTTACAAAATTCTATTGAAGTCTAAAAGACTTTAAGACAACTTTATTAACAAATCACCTGTTTATCAACAGATTAATCCGATTAAAGTCTATTGTATTTAATATTTTCCATAATTTCAACCAATTCTTCCTGAACTGAAATTCCTTTATCTGCCAAATACCATAATTGCAGATCTGTTTTTATTTTTTCGTCAATAGCACCAACTTCTCTTTTATGCTTGGCCATTAATTCGGTTGCTCCTTTTGGTCTTGGCCCCCAATCGGCACGCACAATTCCGGCTTCTTTACAAATAACGATTACTTTAGGGATTGCTCTTCCGCCATTGGTCAAATAATGGCTCATCAAATCGTCATTTTCATCACGAAGTGCAATTCTCAAATCGATTCTTTTATTAGAAGCCAAAGCCATTTTATTTAAGATCGGAAGAATTTGCGCTGCATCTCCGCACCAACCTTCAGAAAGCACTAGCCATATATAATGATTGTCTAAGTTTTGAAGTTTATCTGCAACAGATTCTGAAACGGTTATCGTTTTTTCTAGCCTATTCATTCTGGCTTCATTCAATTTAGAATAATTGGTAAGACTTTCAGATTGTTCATTTCCCGTTGATTTTCCTTCGGTCAATAAATCAGTTACTATTTTTCTGTATTCTGCATAAGAATGACTATTGAATAATGCTTTGGCTACGATGCTTTTCATATTGGTTTCATTTTTAGGATACAATAAAAATACAAAATTTAACAAGACGTGGAAAATGACATTTATCACATTTGAATTAAATTAAGTATAAAGCCTTTTAAAGACTAAAATTGTAGTACGAATTAATTTTTTGCAAACATTATTTCTAAAAATCAGAATATGTCTATATTTGCACAAATTAACGCAACACACACATGAAATATAAAAGAATTCTTCTTAAACTTAGCGGCGAGGCCTTAATGGGTGATTTACAATACGGTATTGACCCGAAAAGATTAGGCGAATATGCAGATGAAATCAAGCAGATTCACGACAAAGGAGTAGAAATTGCTATTGTTATTGGAGGAGGAAATATTTTTAGAGGCGTTGCCGGAGCAAGCTCAGGAATGGACAGAGTGCAAGGAGATTACATGGGAATGCTTGCAACTGTTATTAACGGAATGGCTTTGCAGGGCGCTCTTGAAGATAAAGGAATGAAAACGCGTCTGCAGACCGCTCTGAAAATGGAATCTATTGCAGAACCATATATTAAAAGAAGAGCTGATCGTCACCTAGAAAAAGGCAGAATTGTAATTTTTGGAGCTGGAACTGGAAATCCATATTTTACAACTGATACAGCTGCTGTTTTAAGAGGTATCGAAATCAATGCTGATGTTATCCTTAAAGGTACTCGTGTTGATGGTGTTTATGACTCTGATCCAGAAAAAAATGCTTCTGCTGTTAAATTTGATTTTATCTCATTTGATGATGTAATCAAAAAAGGATTAAATGTAATGGACACAACTGCATTTACATTAAGCCAAGAAAACAAACTGCCAATCGTTGTTTTTGATATGAACAAAATTGGAAACTTGTTAAAAATCTGCGAAGGCGAAAACATTGGAACTGTAGTTAATATCTAGACTGCTTAGATTGTTAGTCCCGAAGTTTCGAGATAGAAAGGCTTTCTAAATTCTTGACAACGATTAAGACCATTTAAAAAAACAAAATAATATTAGTTAGTAAACTAGAAGAAACCATTTTTAAAGTCTAAAAATCTAATCTTCTAAAAATCTAAAAATCTAAAAAAATGACTGAAGAAATAGACTTTATTTTAGAAAGTACTGAGGAATCAATGAATGGTACTATTGCACACTTAGAGAAAGAATTTCTTAATATTCGTGCAGGGAAAGCTTCTCCAGCTATGCTTGGAGGTGTTTTTGTTGATTATTACGGATCTGCAACTCCGCTTTCTCAAGTATCTAAAATTAGTGTTCCAGACGCTAGAACAATTACATTACAGCCATTTGAAAAAAATATGCTGCAAGCAATTGAAAAAGCAATCTTGATTGCTAACATTGGTTTTAACCCAATGAACAATGGAGATATGATCATAATTAGCGTACCGCCACTAACAGAAGAGCGTCGTCGCGATTTAGCAAAGCAAGCTAAATCTGAAGCTGAAGATGCTAAAATTGGTATTCGTAACTCTCGTAAAGATGCTAATACTGACATTAAAAAATTAGAAAAAGAAGGAACTTCTGAAGACATCTGCAAATCTGCAGAAGAAGAAGTTCAGAACCTAACAAACTCTTACATCAAAAAAATTGATGAGTTATTGGCTGCAAAAGAAGCTGAAATCATGAAGGTGTAACCTGAGATTGAGATAAAATAAAAAATCCGTTTGGTTTATTGTACCAGACGGATTTTTTTATTGCTATTTTTGCATACGAAAATTAAATTCTTTTCGTTTTTGAAACTATATCATTCTGTATGAAGCTATTTTGTTTTTTGACTTTGTTTTTTACGCTTACTCTTCAAGCGCAAATTCAAATAAACGGAATCGTAACCGATTCAAACAACAAACCTCTTCCGTTTGCCACCCTTACCACCTCAGAAAGCAATAACGCCATTACAGATGTTGATGGAAAATTTATTTTTAAAATTAGCAGTTCGACCACATCGCTTACCATTTCTTATGTAGGTTTCCAAACTAAGACTATTGCATTAATCAATAACAAAACCTTTTATTCGATAGCACTTTCACAGCAGACAGATGACCTAAAAGAAGTTGTTGTTTCGAATGAAAACCCGGCACTTACCATAATTAGAAAAGTTATTGCCAATAAAGCCACAAATGATCCGCAGAAAAAACTCAATAATTTTGAATATAAAACCTATAACAAACTTATTGTAACCGCCAATCCAGATTCGATAGACGGCCGTATTGACACTACTGCAGCATATAAAGATTTAAACAAAAAAATCATCAACATCGATTCTTCCGATTATAAGTTTAAAGAAATTGTAAGCAAACAGCATTTATTTCAGACCGAGAAAGTTTCTCAATATCAGTTTGGAGACCACAAGTTAAAAGAAACCGTTTTGGGAACTAAAATCGCAGGTTTCAAACAACCTATTTATGAAGTCTTGGCTTTCAACCTTCAATCTATTTCGATTTACGATTCTAAGTACGAATTATTTGAAACCAAATATGAAAATCCGATTTCGAAAAATGCGCCTTCCAACTACAATTATAAACTCTTAGATACTGTTAGCATTAAAGGTCGTGATGCGTATATGATTTATTTTAAAAATAAATCAAAACACAGAACCTCTGGATTAGAAGGGGTTTTATATATCGACAAAGAAAATTTTGCTGTCGCGAAAGCTGTAATGCGTATTAAGGGTGTTTTGGATATCAGTGGGATTCACGAATTTGAATATATTCCGAAAGAGAAAATATGGTTTCAAAGCAATACCACTTTTAAAATTGTAAAAGGTAAGAACGATGATGATATTCGAATTTTGGGCGGTACGATTCAATTTGACGGAGATGTTGAAGAGAATTTTGAACCCAGAAAAAAAGTGGCTTCAGATTTCACCTATCTCCTTTCTGAAAGCAATAGTTTTGACATTCGTGTCAACACTGGAACTCCAATAAAAAACCCTTCGCTTTATATCGAAATTAAAGACGATGCGGCCAAAAAACCCGAAAGTTTCTGGGAAGCCTACCGAAAGGAAAATATCGATTTAAAAAGCCAAAAAACCTATTTGCTGCTAGATAGTCTTTCCATTCGAAATCGAATCGAAAAACGCTTAGGAATTGGTCGAAAAATCATTAATGGCTTCTACCCGATTGGCCCTGTCGATTTAGATTTGAAAAAAATCATAAGTTATAACAATTACGAAGGTTTTCGTATTGGAGTAGGCGGAATTACAAACGATCGTTTGTCTAAAAACTTCCGTCTAGAAGGCTACACCGCGTACGGAACAAAAGATGGTGTTTTTAAATACAGTGTTGGAGGTGGAGTTTTATTAGACAAATACACCAATACTTGGTTTAATGGTTATTATACCGATGATGTACGAGAAATTGCGAGTACCGTTTTTTCTGTTGATAAACGCGTTTTTAAAATTTACGATCCGCGCCCGATAAACATTAGTACATTCTATGAGTATATAGGATGGCGTGCCAATGTTCAAACCAAATTTATTCCGAAAACCGAAGCTGTTTTAGAGCTTTCGCGAAATTATATCGAGCCAAAATTTGATTATCTTTTTAATCTAAACGGGAAATTGTATTCTAATTATATTATGACCACAGCAATGCTTTCTATTGTGTGGGCACCTTTCAGCAATTATATGCAGACTCCAACAGGAAGAACCGAAAGTGATAAAAAGTTTCCGAGATTTACTTTTCAATACACACAGTCGTTACCAAATGTTTTTGATAATGATTTCACTTTTAGCAAAATAGATTTTAAAGCCGAATACGAAAAACAGTATTTAAACCGCCAGAAAACAAGTTTACTTTTACAGGCTGGTTATGCAATGGGAGATGTTCCTATTACGCATTTATACAACACCTCTCCAAATAACTTAACGAAGGAAACTGTTGTTCAGCGTATTACTTTTGCCGGAAGAAATGCTTTTGAAACCATGTATTTTAACGAATTCTTCTCGAGTCAATATTTAATGTTTCAAATTAAACATGGTTTTGACCGAATTAGAATCATGAAAAAAGTTCGCCCATCATTGGTTTTAGTTACCAGAATGGCCTGGGGAAGTATGGAAAATCCAGAACAGCATGTTGGGCCAGATTATAAAACTTTGGATAAAGGTTACTTTGAATCAGGAATCGAATTGAACAGAATTTTTAAAGGTTTTGGTTTAGGCGGATTCTATAGATATGGCCCAAATCAGTTATTGAAGTTTGAGGACAATATCGCGGTTAAGATTTCTTATGTTCTTGATCTGGGACTCTAAAGGGTTAGATTCCAATTTTTACGCTACGTTTGTTCATTTCGATCTCGAGGTTTCGTGAGAGAAATCATAAATAAAAAAAATCCCAAATTCCCAATAGTAAAAATTGGAATTTGGAATTTAAAAAAAATTGATATTTAAAAACTTATGGTTTAAGAATCAAAACCGAAGGCGAGTTATTTAGCCAAATACTTTGAGATTCTATTAATTTTTTCCAGCTATCTAAACTGATAATCATCAAATTTTGGCTTTCTAAAAATTCTTTCTTCAGTGTTCTATCATTCATAATCATGATATGATTTGGTGCAATCTGCTCGATCGAGCGAATTGTTTCCTGAATTTCTCTCGTATTTTTCACTTCTCCACCAGCATCCAAAACTGTAATCTGAGAACCGTTATTATTGATCAGCTTTTTAGCATAATCAATTAAAAAAGCATCTTCTTTACTAAAAACAGGCATAAAAATCTGGTTTACTTCTTCTAGATCCTTATCGATAAAAATACCAACTGGCATTTTTGCTTTAGTAATAATATGTCGTGTTCTCTCATCGAACGGATTGTTTTCAAACAAACCTTCTTTTCCTGTAAATTTATCGATCAAACGATCTGGATTTACAATTCTCGTTGTGAATCCGAGAATTTTCCCCAATAAAGTTCCATCAAAAATAGACTGTCCTAAACCAACCAATAATAAATCATATTCTCCATGGTTTGCCGTATCAATGATATCTGAATCAATATCGCTCGAAACTTTAAACAAGCTCTCTAAATTTTGATCTAACAATTGCGATTCTTCTACCACTGGCCCTATCATTTTACGCTCATGTTCTTTAACATCGAAAGAATGTATTTCTGTACTTAAAGAAATATGCATTGCTGTTACAACCGAGTTATCTGTTTGCTTTTTAACAAGACTGTTGGCGATTTTGAGCAATTTTTTCCCTTTTTCTGGAGTGGCAAACGAAAGCAAAATCTTGTACTTGCTTTTCGTTCCAATTTCCTCCGGAACGGCTGTGATTTTATCTTTAAAAATGAATCCAATAAAATCTAAAGCCGGGCCCGTCATAAAAGTAGTTACCAATGCCATAATTACCATCATAGTAAAGATTTCTGTCGATAATACACCAAGATCGTAACCGATATTTAAAACCACCAGCTCCATTAAACCTCTTGTATTCATCAAGGCGCCAATGGCTAAACTGTCTTTCCAGTTTTGCCCCATGAATTTCGCCGCCAAAGCACTTCCGAAGAATTTACCAACGACAGCAACCAAAATGATCAAACCAGTAAGTTTCCATAACTCAGGATCATTCAATAATCCTATTTGTGTACGCAAACCTGTGAACACGAAAAATAATGGCAATAAAACAATGATGGCAACATCTTCAACTTTTTCGATAAATATGTTTCTAAATTTATTGTTTTCAGGCATAATCGCTCCAGCCAAAAAAGCACCGAACAAAGCATGAATTCCGATTAACTCAGATGCATAAGCCGAAATTAAAAGTGTAATAAAGAAAATGGCAACAACTGGTTTGTTTAGACTTTCTCTTGTTGCATTTAAATCTCCTACTCTTTTTAAAAACGGGCGAACGATTTTTAGCATGATAATTACATATAAAATCGCCATTCCGATTACATAAAGTGAACTCGAAAGCGAACCAGCTTTTACGATCGCAATAACAACCGCCAAAATACACCAAGCTGTAATATCGTCTGCGGCCGCGCAAGTAATAGCAATGGTTCCTAATTTTGTCTTCTGCATGCCGCGCTCTTGAACTATTCTAGCCAAAACAGGAAAAGCTGTAATACTCATGGCGATTCCCATAAATAAACCGAAAGAAGAAAACTCAACTCCCAATGGAGCATAGGTTTCATAAATAAAAAATGCTAACGATAAACCTAAAGCAAACGGAATTACAATACTGGCGTGACTGATTACAACCGCATCATGCGCTTTGTTTTTCAGCACTTTTAAATCCAGCTCCATTCCAATAACAAACATAAAAAGGATTAAACCGATTTGGCTTAAAAACTGTAGATTACCTAAAGATTCTTTTGGAAATAAAGCTGCCGAAAACTCTGGAAAATACATTCCTACAAGAGACGGCCCTAACACAATTCCCGCAATCATTTCACCAATTACCGAAGGCTGTCCTATTTTTCTAAAAAACCATCCAAACAAACGGGCAACTAAAATGATGGTAACGATCTGCGCTAGTAAAATAGCCAAAGGATGCTGCAGATTTTCCACCATCGAATGAAGAAAGTCTTTCCAATGGTTACTTTCAACACTTTTCTTTACAATATTACGCCCTACTTCTAATGAAGCGCCTTTTGATATTACCCAATATATTAGCGCTGTAAAACCACCAATAACGGTTACGTAGAATAGAGAGTTCTTAATGTTATTCATAAACTCGTTCTTTAGATTTAATTAACGCAAATATCAGCACTGTGAATTTAGTGAAAAAGTAATTCACTTGTTAATTTCGATCACATGTAACAAGTCAGGAAAAAATTGTAATAAGTTTTAGAGCTTTACCTTTTTCAAAAAATCAGCTCGATAGGTTTCGCTTAAAATTAACGTGGTGTTTTTACTATTTTCTTCAACATGATGCAACACAATTTCGTTATGATTAAAGAATTTAATTGCTTTTACCGCCACGATTTCTTTTTTATTAACTCGACAGAAATCAGCATCTGGTAATTCGTTTAAAAGGGTATCGAATTTTACATTTTTCAAATTCAAAAAACTTCCATCGGTAAGCAGAACCGTTTTGTCTCGGCTATCACTTGCTGCAGTTTTTATATATTGAATTTTATTAAAATATAGCAACGTTTTCCCTTTGTCTGTATTGAGCTGAATGAATTTTTTATCTGAATTTGATTTTTCAAAACGCTCCAAAGCTTTGGTGACTGCTTTTTGCAAACGTTCCAATTTCACAGGTTTTGTAATGTAGTCTACGGCATCGATATTAAATGCTTCGGCCGCATATTCTTTATACGCAGTACAAAAAATCACCAATTTATCTTGCAATTTTTCAGCCAGATGCAAGCCATCAATTCCAGGCATTTCGATATCCGAAATGAGCAGATCAAAATCAAGATTCGAAAAATCAGACAGGAGTTTCTCGGGATCATTACTTGCTTTTACGATCTCCAATTCCGGAATTTGTTCGCAAAGCATTTTTAGGTAAGTCAATCCTGGAAGTTCATCGTCCAGAAGCAAGCATTTCAGTTTTGTATTCAAGTAAATCAATTTTTAGATGGGCAATATAAACATCGTTTTCTATAAACCTATCGAGTTTGAAATTATTCTTATAAATAATGCGAAGACGATGTTCGAGCGTTGTATGCCCAAAACCGCTTCGTTCTTTTTTCAGTACTTTTTTATCGGAGATTTTATTGGAAACCGTCATAAAAAAAGCATTGTTTTTAAATTCAAAAACTACCGAAATAAAAGCATCTGCGCTCTGAAGATCGGCATGTTTGAATGCATTTTCAATTAAATCAATCGAAATTAAAGGCGCCAGCAAAGGCTGATCATATAATTTGTCTTCTTGATTGATATTGGTTTTAACCTTAAGTTCGAAAAGCGGACTGATTTTGATTTTGTTGATTTCGATTAGATTCAATGCAAAATCTATTTCTTCTTTGGCCGTTACAAATTTCTTTTTGCTTTCGTATAAAATATAATCCAGAACATTGGCCAATTTATCCAGAGCAAAATAGGTTTGATAAGCATGCGATTGAATTGAATTTAAGATATTCTTAAACAAGTGCGGATTTAGTTTGGATTCTAAATTCTCCAACTGCAAATCGTTTACCTTAGATTCTAAAGCATAAAAACTTTTTTCAGCATCTTCTTTTGCTTTCTTAGTTTGCTTTAATTGATAAATCATAAAGCAAATAATAACAATTAAAAGCAAAAGAATAGTTAGAAAAATTAAAGTTGTAGTATTATTTTGTTGCATTGTTGCTGATCTATTTCTTAGTGCAAAATTACAATAACAGTATTTTTTACTGTAAAACTAATTGCAAATATGGCAAAAGCTAACGACTAATTGGCAAAAAGCAAGTAAATAATGCTGTTTTTAAAAATCTTTCATTTTGTGTTAACATAAAGTAAAATAGAATCGAATATTTATGATTTCGAGCACTTTTCACTACATTTGCATCCATTTTTAAAGATTTTATGAAAAACGCTATCCAAGTTGGATTTTGGGAAAAGTTAGCCCGAATCATACTTAAAAACCGAATTACGATTCTGGTAATACTTTCTGCTTTAACTATTTTCTTTGGTTATCAGTGGAAGAATCTTTCTATGACTTATACCGAAGCCAATTTGCTTCCAAAAGATCATATTGCAAATAAAGATTATCAAAAATTCCTCGATAAGTTTGGTGAAGAAGGAAACCTAATCGTTATTGGTTTCAAAGATTCTAAATTCTTTACACCAAAAAATTATGCGGCTTGGACCGAATTAATGAACGGTTTGAAAAAAGCCAAAGAAGTTGATTTAGTAATTTCTTTAAATGATTTAAAGAAACTTGAAAAAGACACTATAAACCAAAAATTTGTTCTAGCGCCATTTATTGACGAAAGTAAAGTACTTGATGCTGCTTATTTAAAAAGTGTCCAATATGATTTGTTTCACAATCTGCCATTTTACGAAGGACTCTTGTTTAATAAAGAAAGCGGAAGCGTTCGTTCTGCCATTTATATGAATAAAGCTCTGGTGAATACGGCCGAAAGAAAGGTATTTATCTTAAAAGATTTAGTTCCGAAAATCAATAAATTCGAAAAAGAAACTGGAATTGATCTTAAAGTTTCAGGAATGCCGTACATCCGTACGATCAATGCGGATAATATGAAAGGCGAAATTGGACTTTTCATTGGAGCCTCTTTATTGACTGTTTCTCTGATTTTCTTTTTCTTTTTCCGTTCCTTTAGAGCTACGTTTATTTCGGTTTGTATTTTAATTGTCGGGGTAACATGGTCATTTGGAACTCTTGGATTGTTCGGATATAAAATCACGATTTTAACGGCTATTATTCCGCCACTGATTATCGTAATCGGAATTACCAACTGTATTTTCCTGATCAACAAATACCAGCAGGAAATTAAAATTCATAACAATCAGGCAAAAGCTTTACAGCGTGTTATTTCTAAAATTGGACATTCGACTTTCATGACCAATTTAACTGCCGCCATAGGTTTTGCAACGTTGATGATTACTGGAAATGAGTTGCTTTTTGAGTTCGGATTGGTCACTTCTATCAACGTACTTTCTGTTTATACTTTGACGCTTTTTATAGTGCCGATTATTTACAGTTTTATGCCATTGCCAAAAGCAAAACATTTATATCATTTAGACAAAACTTATATTTCGACACTTTTAAATACAGTTACAACTATCGTTAAAGGTAAAAAGACAATTGTTTATTGCATTTACGCTGTTTTATTTCTGGTAAGTTTGAATGGAGTTAGACAAATGAAAGTTTCGGGAAGTTTGATTGGCGAAATGCCCAAAAGCGCCTCTTTCTTTAAAGATATTTTATTTTACGAAAAAGAATTCAACGGTGTAATGCCACTGGAAATCATGATTGACACCAAAAAGAAAAAGGGTGTTATGAAACCGGCAACAATTCGCAAAATGGACGAATTACAAAATACCATTTCTGAAATTCCTGAACTTGCAAAGCCTGTTTCCGTTGTAAACTTGGTTAAATATGCAAAACAGGCTTTTTATAACGGAAATCCTGAATATTACCAATTGCCAACTTCTCAGGAACAGACTTTTATTTTGGGTTATGCTAAAAATGCAACCAAAAATAGTAAAGAAAATTTAATGAAAGCCTATGTTGATTCGACTGGACAATACGCGCGAATTACCACTTTCATGAAAGATATCGGAACAGATGAAATGGCAAAAGTAGAAGGAAAATTACGCAAAAAAATTGATGAGATTTTCCCTAAAGACCGTTACGAAGTTACCATTACTGGAAAAGCATTGGTTTTCCAAAAAGGAACGACTTATCTTGCACATAACTTAATTGAATCATTGCTTTTTGCAATCTTAACAATTGCAATTTTGATGTTGTATCTGTTCAGATCTTTCAAAATGGTCGCAGCTTCTTTAATCACGAATATTTTACCGCTTTGTATAACTTCTGGATTAATGGGTTATTTCGGAATTCCGTTAAAACCTTCAACGATTTTGGTATTCAGTATCGCTTTCGGAATCTCAGTTGATAATGCCATTCAGTTTATGGCGAAATACAAAGATGAGTTGATTCAAAACAAAGGAAAAGTAAAAAAATCTGTTTTCAGCGCTTTAAGAGAAACTGGAGTAAGTACTTTCTATACTTCTATCGTTTTAATTTTAGGTTTTGCAACTTTTACTCTATCAAGTTTCAGCGGAACAATTGCTTTAGGAGGATTAATTTCTTGTACTTTGGTTTTTGCGATGTTTGCTAACTTGGTGGTTTTACCATCGCTGGTTTTGACTTTTGAGAAAAAGAAAACTAAGAAAGAGGAATTGGAGAATTTGGAGAAGTAAGGTTTTTGACACGAATTTCACGAATTGAATTCAAAATAAAGAATGGAATCAAAACTTAATATTATTGAATTTAGAAATCGAATCAAAGACAATACGGTAATTGGAAACCCAAAACTTAAGTTAATCAGTCCATTTGGTCTATTTAGAATATTTGGAAGTTTTTCAAAACCTTTCTATGGAAATTTTGACGACTCAACATTTCGTTTAACAACAAATTCTGCTGTATCGCCAACATTTTTTATGATTAAAGGAAATTACAGAATTACAAACAGAACTTTATTTGTTAATTACACTATTGAGCCAACGCATAAAATTCAGATAATTTGGCTAAAATATTATCCACTTATTGCATTTATTTTATGTAATTCAGTATTTATTTTAATAGAAAAAGTTCCTATGCAAGTGTACTTAATCTTTAATTTATTTATTGTCTTTTCAATATTCCATAGTAAATGGCTTCCTAAACGAAAAATGAAAAGTTTAGAACAAAAGTTTAAGAAAATATTTGAATTATAATTTTAAGAACAATATTAATCTTAAAGTTTTATACAATCTTGTCATTTCGAGGAAAGAGAAATCTCCACAAGTCGCTCCGCAGAGTAATTCATAACTTAGTTAAGTTTTTTACGGAGATTTCTCTCCGAAGCCTTGGAATCGAAATGACAAAAATAAAAGAAATCGCTTCTTTTGAAGCCGACTGCCCTAGCCCTGATCGAAGCGGCATCCTTTCTGTTTTTTCTTTAAAAACAGAAAGATATAGCGAAGAGCAGGAATCCGCTTCAAAAATTAATTATTATCGATTATATTTGCAGTTGTTCAAAACGAATATTATTTAATATCAATTATATATAAAAATGAAACACACAAAAGTTAGAGACTTATTAAACAGTACGACGACGTTACAGGAAGTGAATGCAAAAGGTTGGGTGAGAACTTTTAGAAATAATCAGTTCATCGCTTTAAATGACGGTTCTACAATTAATAATATTCAATGTGTTGTTGATTTTGAAAATACACCAGAAGAGACTTTAAAAAGAATCACAACTGGAGCAGCAGTTTCTGTAATTGGAACTTTGGTTGAAAGTAAAGGTGCAGGTCAGAAATATGAAATTCAAGTGAACAAACTTGAAATCCTTGGAGATTCTGATGCTGAGAAATTCCCAATGCAGCCTAAAAAACACTCTTTAGAATTTTTACGTGAAAACGCTCACTTGCGTGTACGTACAAATGCTTTTGGAGCAATTATGCGTGTACGTTCTGTATTGTCTTATGCAGTTCACAAATATTTTCAGGATAAAGGTTTTGTGTATGTAAATACGCCAATTATCACTGGAGCTGATGCTGAAGGTGCTGGAGAAATGTTTCAAGTAACATCTTTACCATTGGATAATCTTCCAAAAAACGAAGAAGGAAACATTGATTTCAAAAAAGATTTCTTTGGAAAACATACCAACTTAACGGTTTCTGGACAATTAGAAGGTGAAACTTTTGCAATGGCTTTGGGTCAGATTTATACTTTTGGACCAACGTTTAGAGCAGAAAACTCAAACACTTCTCGTCACCTTGCTGAGTTTTGGATGATCGAACCAGAAGTTGCTTTCAACGACCTTGACGACAACATGGATTTGGCTGAAGATTTTATTCAGTACGTAATTAAATATGCTTTAGACAACTGTCAGGATGATTTGAAATTTCTGGAAGGAAGACTTCTTGAAGAAGAAAAATCAAAACCTCAGGCGGAAAGAAGCGAAATGGCTTTGTTAGAGAAATTAAACTTTGTATTAGAGAACAACTTTAAACGTGTTTCTTATACAGAAGCTATTGATATTTTGAGAGATTCAACTCCAAATAAAAAGAAAAAATTCAGCTATCTTATCAACGAATGGGGAGCTGATTTACAATCAGAACACGAGCGTTATTTAGTTGAAAAACATTTTAAATGTCCGGTAATTTTATACGATTACCCGGCAAATATCAAAGCGTTTTACATGCGTTTGAACGACAATACTGAACCTGGAAGAGAAACGGTTCGTGCAATGGATATCCTTTTCCCTGGAATTGGAGAAATCGTTGGTGGTTCTGAAAGAGAAGAACGTTACGATGTTCTGGTTGAGAAAATGGAAAAACTTGGAATTGATAAAGAAGAATTATACTGGTACTTAGACACCAGAAGATTTGGTTCTGCAACTCACGCAGGTTTTGGTTTAGGATTTGAGCGTTTGGTATTGTTTGTTACAGGAATGACAAACATTAGAGACGTAATTCCTTTCCCAAGAACTCCGGGCAGCGCGGAATTTTAATAGAAACGGATTTGCCACGAAGGCACAAAGACACTAAGTTTTATTTTTAAAAACTGATTTAAGACACAAAAAAAAAAATTAAATAATACCACGAAGACACAAATTCAAAAAAAGTATTATTTATGTTTTTTAAGGACTTGAGCCTTAAAAAAAACAATCTTTGCGCCTTAGCGTCTTCGTGGCAAATACAAAATATTATGCTCTCTGAAAGAACGGAAGAAATTGGAAAAATAATTGTAAACGCAGCTTTTAAAGTCCACAAACAACTTGGCCCCGGATTATTAGAAAGAGTCTATGAAATTTGTTTGGCGCATGAAATTACTAAGGTTGGTCTTGATGTAAAACGCCAAGTTGATATTCCGATTGTTTATGATGGAATTGAATTTAGCGAAGGACTAAGATTAGATTTATTAATCGAAGATTCTATAATAATAGAAATAAAAGCAGTAGAACAAATAAATCCAGTTTGGGAAGCGCAAATTATAAGTCAGTTAAAATTACTAAACAAAGATTTAGGTTACTTAATTAATTTTAATGTGCCATTAATCAAAAGCGGTATCAGAAGATTTATAAACACGAAAAGAGTATTTTAAAAAAATCAAATAAAAGCCTTAGAGGCAATTAAAAATAAAAACTTTGCGCCTTCGCGTCTTAGTGGCTAAAAAAAGTAGTGCCTTATTATGCTAAAGCAATTTTTAAATTTAAAATTATCCCAAAAATTATCTCCACAGCAAATTCAGCTGATGAAGTTAATTCAATTGCCTACGCAAGCTTTTGAACAGCGTTTATTAGAAGAAATGAACGAAAATCCAGCTCTGGAAGCTGGTAAAGAAGACGATTACGAAGCTGATGAATACGCTAATGAAGACTACGACGATTATGATGATGCAGAATCTGACAGAATCGAAGCAGACGACATTAACATTGATGAATATCTAAGCGACGACGATATGCCTGATTACAAAACTCAGGTAAACAATTACAGTGACGATGAAGAACGCGAAACGCCTTTTGCGGCTCCCATCAGTTTTCATCAGGACTTAATCAATCAGTTGAATACTTTTATTTTGAATGATGAAGAACGCGAAATCGCTGAATTCCTTGTTGGAAGTATTGATGATATGGGTTATATCCGTAGAAGTATTCCAGATATTGTAGACGACATGGCTTTCACTCAGGGAATTTATACTGATGAAGCAATGGTCGAGAAAATGATGACGGTAATTCATGAGCTTGAACCTTCAGGTGTTGGAGCACGTGATTTGCAGGAATGTCTACTTCTTCAGTTAAAACATAAAACTCCAACTGAATATGTTGATTTAGCGATTGACATTATCGAAAATCAGTTTGATGCTTTTACGAAAAAACATTACGATAAATTATTACAGAAATACAGCATTTCCAACGAACAGCTTAAAAAAGCAATTCACGAAATTGAACGTTTGAACCCAAAACCAGGCGGTTCTTTTACGGGAAACAATAAAGTTACAGAAAACATTGTTCCCGATTTTGCCATCAGAATTGTAGATGGCGAATTAGAACTGACCCTAAACGGAAGAAATGCTCCTTCTTTGCACGTTTCTAAAGATTATCAGGAAATGATGCAGACGTATAAAGAATCCCGTGATAAATCGACTGCGCAGAAAGATGCCGTTCAGTTTATCAAACAAAAACTGGATTCTGCTAAATGGTTTATCGATGCCATCAGACAACGTCAGGAAACTCTTTTTGTAACCATGAATGCGATTATGCATTATCAAGAAGAATATTTCTTAGACGGCGATGAAACCAAACTAAAACCAATGATCTTAAAAGACATTGCTGATATGGTTGGTTTGGATATTTCTACGATTTCGCGTGTAGCCAACAGCAAATATGTTGAAACGCCATATGGAACAAAACTGATTAAAGAGTTTTTCTCTGAAGCCATGAAAAATGATCAGGGAGAAGACGTTTCAACTTTAGAAATCAAAAAAATTCTTCAAAATACCATTGAAGAAGAAGATAAGAGAAAACCGCTTCCAGACGATCAATTGGCCGAAATCTTAAAAGAAAAAGGGTATCCGATTGCGAGAAGGACTATTGCAAAATATCGTGAACAGTTGGATATTCCAGTGGCGAGAATGAGAAAGAAAATTTAGGTTTTCATTTTTCCACCATTAAACATTAAGAAATTAACTTTTTATAGCGAATAGCAAACCTAACAGATTTTAAAAACCTGTTAGTTTTTTTTATTTATTATTTCAAATGATGGTGAATTCGTTATTCCGCTAGGAATATTTGATCGGTAAAAAAAATTAACGTGCTGAATTGTGTTCCGTAGAAACACCTGTTTACGGAATTAACCTCAACAATAATTTGTCCGATAATCAAACGTCCATCTACCGATGAGACATTCCTACGGAATGAAATATTGCTATTTCTTTTAAGCAACAAACCCGACAGGTTTTAAAAACCTGTCGGGTTTAATACGTTTCTAAAACGCTAAATTATTTATATTGATCTGGGAGTATCTTCACAGTAAACAAAAACACTTTCTTTTTGTCAGAGTAACTGTACACCAAAGAATAATCGTTTTCTCTAAAAACCTGCAGTCCAGGATTTGCTTTTGCCGTACTTAAAAGACTTTTTCTAATTTCTTCCTGAATTACACTGATTTCTGCAGTTTCTTTAACTACCTTCAGCAAGGTTAAATTATATTGAACTGTTCTTTCTTGAGGCAAAGTGACACTGTCTAAACGAATTCCTTCCTGAATATTTAACGGACAGCTTTTATTGTATTTCGCAACTAGCTCTTTAACTTCAGTATTTACTTCATCTTCCTTCTCACCAAGATAAAACTGAAAATAAGCCACCAAAGCAACTGCAATTCCAATTAATATTAACAATAAACCAGTCGATTTTCTCATATTTTGTAGTATTTTATTAAGGCTTATACAAGGAAAATAAATCTATTTTTCCTGATTTTTTTTCATGGCGTTAAAATACGCTGCACGGCTAAGTGGCTCGTATTCTTCGGTTTCGCCAAGCATTACCAATTTATCATTAGCGGTTTTTCTAAAACTATAATTTGCTAAGTTACCAGTTCTGGTGCAAACCGCATGAACTTTCGTTACATATTCGGCAGTTGCCATAAGTCCTGGCATTGGTCCAAACGGATTTCCTTTAAAATCCATATCCAATCCAGCCACAATTACTCGGATTCCCTGATTAGCCAAATCGTTACATACGGTAATAATTTCGTCATCAAAGAACTGAGCTTCGTCAATACCAATCACATCACAGCCTTGTGCCAAAATTAAAATATTAGCCGCTGCAGGAACTGGCGTAGAACGAATTTCGTTGGCATCGTGAGACACGACCATTTCGTCATGATAACGGGTATCAATAGCGGGTTTAAAAATTTCGACTCTTTGTTTGGCAAATTGGGCGCGCTTTAATCTTCGGATCAGCTCTTCGGTTTTACCCGAAAACATTGATCCACAAATAACTTCAATCCAACCAAATTGTTCTTTGTGATTTACTGTATTTTCGAGAAACATTTTGTATTTTTCTACCTTTAAAAATGAATAGTTTTTATTACTTTGTACTGGCAATAAATTGATGTAAAAATGTACTGTTTTACATTTTTTCAAAAGTAGAAAATTTTTATCAAACCTTAAATTCGCGAAAGCTTATTAACAGAAATAAAAAATTATCTTTTGAATTTACTTGAGAATAGAGACATTCAGACATCAAATACACTAAAATACCTTATTCACTATAATTTTCAACAGTTATGAAAAAAAAATTGGAAGCTGATTTAATTAGCATTGCACATCGAATTTTAAAACTTAAAAACAAATCCGATATCAATCAATTGTATCTTGAAACTCAGAAATTATACGAGAAATTAGCGGTATTAAAATTTGTCGAAGAGAACTTTGACGCCGCAAAACCAACAATTGGGCAAAGTGATATTGTTTCAGAATTAGAAACGATTTTTGATAAAGAAGAAGATATGGTTCCTGCCATAATTGAACTTGAAGCTCCAGCGGAAGAAAAAGTTATTGCACTTGAAGAATCTTATGAAACTGAAATTTCAGAAGAACAACCAGCAGAAATTGTTGAGGCTCCTGAACCGCTCATTGAAACAGAAGAGCCAGTAATCGAAGAAACTGTTGAACCAATTTCTGCAGAAATTGAAACACCAATTATTGCGGAAACTGCAGAACCAGTTTCTGAAAAAGTAATTGAACCAGAAATTGAGATCGAAGAAACTAAAAATCCTGTTGAAGAACTTTCGTTTACGACTGTGAATGAATTAAACCCAATTCCAGATTTTAAACCTGCTTTCGAATTAGAAACAGAGGCAATAAAAGAAGAGATTAAGGAAGAAATCAAAGAAGAGCCAAAAGCTGAGACCCCTGCGCAGCCAACAATTTTATTTGAAGATTTTGGCATTAATTACGCCGATGCACAATTTGTAAAAGTAGATAGCTTTGAAGCTGTTTCTCCAGTTAAGACTCCTTCAATTAGCGATTTTAAAGAAGAAAAGAAGGAAGAGAAAAAAGTGGAAACAGCTATTCTAGAAACTCCTGTACAGCCAAAATCGGTAAGCTTAAATGAGAAGTTGGCAAGAGGTTTTCATATTGATTTGAATGACAGAATTGCTTTTACTAAAAATCTTTTTGGAAATAGCACAGAAGATTACAGCCGTGTTTTAAACCAATTAATGACTTTTGATTCTTATAGCGAAGCAAAAGAGTTTATCGAAAACATGGTAAAACCAGATTATAATAATTGGGAAGGAAAAGACGATTACGCAGAGCGTTTTATGGGAATTATCGAGAAAAAATTTTCTTAAAGACATTTTCCCATCTCACATTTTACATTTCACGAATAAAAAACTATGTCAAAATTATATATCGTTCCAACGCCAATTGGCAATCTTGAAGACATGACTTTTAGAGCCATTCGGGTTTTGAAAGAAGTCGATTTGATTTTGGCGGAAGATACAAGAACAAGCGGCAAACTCTTGAAGCATTTTGAAATTGGCACGCACATGCACAGCCATCATATGCACAACGAACACAAAACAACCGAAAACTTAATTGCACGTTTGAAAGCTGGCGAAACTATCGCTTTAATTTCAGACGCAGGAACTCCGGCAATTTCAGATCCCGGATTTTTATTGACTCGCGCTTGTGTCGAAAATAAAATTGAAGTGGAATGTCTTCCTGGCGCAACTGCTTTTGTTCCCGCGCTTGTAAATAGTGGGCTTCCAAATGACAAATTTGTTTTTGAAGGATTTCTGCCTGATAAAAAAGGGCGTCAAACTCGTTTTTTGGCTTTGGCCGAAGAAACCCGAACAATGATTTTATACGTTTCGCCACATAAACTCGTTAAAACGTTAGCCGAATTTATACAATATTTTGGAGAAGACAGACAAGTTTGCGTTTCGCGAGAATTATCAAAAATGCACGAAGAAAATGTTCGCGGAACCGCAAAAGAAGTTTTAGCACATTTTGAAAAAACAGCACCACGCGGCGAAATTGTCGTAGTCGTTGCCGGAAAAACAATAACAAAAGAACCTAAGAAAAGTAAGTTTTCTAAGGATGAAGAAGAATAAAATAATATTAGCCACAGATTAAAATGATTGTCACAGATTTTTTTTAAAATCCTTTCTAATTCTTTTAATCTGTGGCAAAAAAACAACTATTATCATGAGCATACAAGCCTTTTTAGAAAAAGTAAAACAAACTCCAACTCAAATCACATTTCCCGAAACCATTGCAGTAATCGAGGAAAATTACAATTTTACCCCAACCGCTTTTCAAAACGGAACACAGCATAACGCAGCTGGAGAAAACTCAGGTTCTTGTAAATTATTTTCTTTCGCAAAATTGCAGAATTTAAGTAAAGAAGAAACTCTAGCATGCTTTGGAGCTTTTTATTTTGAAGAAGTTTTAGGTGATCCAAACGGAACCAATCACCAAAACATTAGAAACTTCATCAACTTAGGCTGGGACGGAATTCAGTTTGAAGGAAATGCTTTAGAAGCGAAATAATTATCTAAGATTTTCGATTAACGATTTTTAATTTCAGAAATCAACAATCTAAAATCTACACTCTAAAATCTAAAATCAACAATGCGTTGGACTTTAAAACCAAGACCTTCTGAAGATAAAATCAAGCATTTAGCAGAGGCTTTAAATGTTGAAGATTTTGTCGCAACCCTTTTGATTCAGCGCGGCATTGAAACTTTTGAAGATGCAAAGAACTTCTTTCGCCCTTCATTAGAACATTTGCACGATCCGTATTTGATGAAGGATATGGATAAGGCCGTTGTCCGAATCGAACAAGCCATTCAGAACGAAGAAAACATCTTAGTTTTTGGCGATTATGATGTTGATGGTACAACAGCAGTTTCTTTGGTTTCTTCTTATTTAAAATCACATTATCCAAACATTGCCACATATATTCCAGATCGTTATGATGAAGGATATGGCATCTCATATAAAGGAATTGATTACGCAGACGATAACGGAATTTCTTTAATTATTGCTCTAGACTGCGGCATCAAATCAATCGATCATATCGCTTACGCGAAAGCAAAAAATATCGACTTTATTGTTTGCGATCACCACCGTCCTGGAGAATTTCTTCCTGACGCTATAGCTGTTCTTGATCCGAAAAGAGAGGACTGCTCGTACCCTTACGACGAATTGTGCGGTTGTGGAGTTGGTTTTAAATTGATTCAAGCTTTAGGACAAAATCGAAATGAAACGATAGAAGATTTAGTTCCGTATTTAGATTTGGTCGCTACTGCAATTGCTGCCGATATTGTTCCTATTACAGGAGAAAATCGTGTTTTAGCACATTTCGGATTAAAAGTTATTAATAGCGAACCAAGACCCGGAATTAAAGCTTTAACACATCAGGTAAAAAAGAAAGTTCTCGATATTACCGATGTTGTTTTTATTATTTCGCCAAGAATTAATGCGGCCGGAAGAATCAAACACGGAAATCACGCCGTTGAATTATTGACTGAGTTTAATTTTGAGCAAGCACAGCAATTTGCCTCGGAAATTGAGCAATACAACGCAGACCGAAAAGATTTAGATAAAAAAATCACCAAAGAAGCTTTTCAGCAAATAATACAGAATAAAGAAGAAGAACGTTTTTCGACTGTCGTTTTTCAAGAAGACTGGCACAAAGGTGTAATCGGAATTGTAGCTTCGAGATTGATTGAAACGTATTATCGTCCGACTTTGGTTTTTACTAAAAGCGGTGACAAATATGCGGCTTCTGCCCGATCTGTAAAAGGTTTTGATGTTTACAATGCTTTAGACGCCTGCGCCGAACATTTGGAACAATTTGGAGGCCACATGTACGCTGCAGGAATGACTTTAAAAGCAGAAAACTATCAAACTTTTAAGGATGCCTTCGAAAAACAGGTTTCTGAAACTATTTTACCCGAAATGCTTACTCCAGAAATTGAAATCGATGCCGAAATTAATTTCTCTGATATAACACCCAAATTAATTCGAATTTTAAAACAATTCGAACCTTTTGGCCCTCAGAATATGACGCCTGTTTTTATGACTGAAAATGCTATTGATACAGGTTACGCTAAAACTTTAGGTGCAGAAGAAGAACATTTAAGGCTTTTTGCCAAACAAAACAACTCAGACGGAATCGCTGCAATTGGTTTCGGATTAGGAAAAAAATTAAACATTGTAAAAAATCAAAATCCGTTTCAGTTGGCATACTGCATTGCCGAAAACGAATGGAACGGAACTGTTTCAACACAGCTTATGCTGAAAGACATTAAAACAAATGGAAGAAATTAAATCCAATAAGCCCGATCCCTATCAGGCACTTCGATATAAAGAATTCAACGTATTTTTATTATTGCGTTTTGCAATGGTTTTTGCCTGGTCAATGCAGTTTATCGTAATTGAATGGGAAGTTTATAGTTTAACCAAAAACCCACTTTCTTTAGGAATTATTGGTTTAATGGAAATTATTCCTGCCGTTTCAATGTCACTCTTTGCTGGACATATTGTCGATCAAAGAGAAAAGAAAAGTTTATTGGTAAAGTGTATTTTAGGATTTTCAGTAATTAGCTTTGGGCTTTTCTTATTGACTTGGCCAAAAGTAGTTGGAGGCTGGTCTACACATGTTATTTTGTATTCGATTTACGCTTTAGTCTTTTTTGGCGGAATCGTCCGTTCCTTTATGGGACCAACTATTTTCTCTCTTTTATCATTGATCATTCCTAAAAAAGCATATCCAAATGCTGCCACTTGGAGTAGTTCGGTTTGGCAGATTGGAGCCGTTATGGGACCTGCACTAGCTGGATTCTCTATTAATTGGATTGGTGTTCACTGGTCAATGTGTTTGGTTTTTGGATTTTCAATTCTTTCGTTAATTGCCTTATCTCAAATCAGCCAAAAACCGATTGTAAATCCGAAAATGGGAGAATCTATGAAAGACAGTCTTATGGAGGGTATAACTTTTGTATTTAAAAATAAAATTGTTTTGGGTGCACTTTCACTCGATATGATTGCTGTTCTTTTTGGAGGTGCCGTTGCATTATTGCCCGTTTTTGCTCAGGACATCTTGAAAGTAGGTTCTGAAGGTTTCGGAATTTTAAGAGCCGCTCCTGCTGTAGGTGCTTTTATCACGATGCTCGTTTCTGCTTATGTGCCGTTGTATGAAAATGCAGGAAAGAAACTTTTAATTGCCATCTTTGTTTTTGGTTTATCCATTATCTTGTTTGGATTGTCTACTTATTTCTGGCTTTCTGTTTTCGCCTTATTTTTAAGCGGATTGGCAGATGGAATTTCAGTAGTAATCCGTCAGACTATTTTACAGCTTAAAACCCCTGATCATATGCGCGGACGCGTGGGTGCTGTAAACTCAATTTTTGTTGGATCTTCTAATGAATTAGGTGCTTTTGAAAGTGGCGCAACGGCTAAATTGATGGGAGCAGTTACTTCTGTTGTTTTTGGAGGAAGTGTTACGCTCTTAACCGTAGTTTTTACTGCACTAAAATCGCCTACATTTAGAAATCTGGATCTGAAAAGAGATATGGATGAACATCATAAATTGGAGTAAATAATTAAACCATATAAGGCATATAAGTTTAACCGTTGGATGCAATTTTAATTTGAATAAAATAGCACGCGGATAAAACGGATTTACTTTCGTAAAAACGCGGACAAAAACGGATTTTTTTTCTTTATACAAACCCGTTTTTATCCGCGTTTTCGTGATAACGAATCTGCGTAATCCGCGTCAAAATTTATACTATTTCAGTATCACCCAACGGGTTAAGTTTATAAAAAATTCAATCCATACAAATGAAATTATTAGTAACCGTTTTATTTCTTACTATTTCGCTTTTCGCGAAAGCACAAAACCTTTACATCAAAACTTACGGAAACGAAAAGAATAAAACCATCATTTTTATTCATGGCGGACCAAGTGGCAATGCGACTTTGTTTGAAGGAACAACGGCTCAAAAACTAGCCGATTTAGGTTTTTATGTAATCGCTTACGACCGAAGAGGCGAAGGAAGATCTGCAGATCCTGATGCTAAATTTACTTTTGAAGAAGCTTCTCAGGATATAAATTCGATTTATAAAAAATATAACTTAAAGAAAGCGACCATATTAGCTCATAGCTTTGGCGGTTTGGTTGCTACGCTTTATACCAATAAATATCCGCAAAATGTGAGTGCTTTGGTTTTGGCTGGCGCGTTGTTTTCTCAGCAAGAAACTTATGATCATATTGTAAATACGCTGAAGAAAAAATACAATACCGATTCTGAACAATTGAAGAAAATCAGTATTGTAGAAAATCTAAATAAAAATTCTGCTGCATACAGAAAAGGATGTTACGAACTTGCAGGAGAAAATGGCTTTTTTAAAATGCCAAATCCGACTGCAGAATCCAAAAAGCTTTACGCCGATTACGAAGCTGGAGAATTTTATAAAACCAACATTCGAAATAAAAATGCGCCGTTAGTTTTTTATCAAAACGAAAAACAAAATAACATCGATACGCGTCCGATATTAAAGAAAATTAAAACCGCTGATGTTCCTATTTATGGAATTTATGGAAAACAGGATGGTATTTTTTCATCCGCACAAATAAATTCTCTAAAGGCAATAACTGGAGAAAATCACTTTGCTTTCATTGATAATTGCTCGCATTATTTGTTTGTTGACCAACAAGCAGCATTTCTTTCTAACCTAAAAAAATGGCTAAAATAGTCTTATTATGAGATAGAACTTCCTAAAGAAGCAAAACCACAAACATTTTATAAATAGCTAAAAATCAATTATTAATAATAGATTTTAGCTTTTTTTTATGCTTTTGTTAATCAAGTATTAATACAAAGACTCCGTATCTTTGTGGCCTAAAAAAATTGCCATGAAAGATATCGAACAGATATACCGAAACGATTTTGGAATTTCATTTTATTGGAAAGAAGGCAACCAAATTATATCAGATAAAATCCAGTTGCTTTTTAAACAAATGGGATTCTATTTTTCAGTTCAAGAATTAAATGAATTTCACGATTTAATTGAAGACTGCGTAACAGATCATCATAATTATGACTTAAATGGTGTAAAACGCGCCTTCGATAAATTTTTATTAAAAACCCCTTATGTTGCATTGGATTTAGAAATATCTCCAATTGAATTAAATTCTATAAAAGACTTGGTTGATGGTTCTTTATTTCGACTTAATCTTAATGAATATATTTACGGTTCGGGCATGAACTAAAGCGTTTCCAACTATTTCAAGAGCCAAATTCCAACTTTTACTGTGCTTAGCTGAGAAAGATTTTTTCAAATTTTTATGATTTTTTTATTTAGAATTAATATAAATAATATTTATATTTGTTGAAATAAAAGGATTTACGATGAGAGAAATTGAACAAATATATCATAATAACTTTGGAATAGCTTTTTACTGGAAAGATCACAATACTACGATTTCAGACAAAGTACAATTGGTTTTTAAAGAAACTGGCTTTTATTTTACAGTTCAGGAATTGAATCTTTTCTGTGATTTGATTGAAGATAGCATGATTGAAAACTCTTGTTGCGAAGCGTGCGAAATGAAATATTCTTGCCATAAATTTTTATTGAAAACACCTTGTAACTCCATAGATTTAGCTGTAAACATGACCGAATTGAAATCGATTAAAGATTTGGTCGAAGGTTCTTTATTTAAAATTGAACTAGATGAATATGTTTATGGAGTTGGCATGAATTAAGAAGCATTCTAAATATTTTAACGTCTTTTTTTCATTATTGAAATATATTTTGATTCCATTCAAAAAAAAGTATATTTACAGCAATGAAAAAAGCTGTATTTCTACTTACCATAACCGTTCTGGCAATTCTTTTCGCCAGTTGCAATAACAAATCAGAGGAATATATTGACCCGCGCGGAACTGATTATGCCGGTTCAGAAAGTTGCATACAATGTCACAAGGTACAATCTGAAATGGCATTTCAAAGTTCGCACTTTAAAGCAACCTCCCCCGCTATTTTAGGAAATGTTTCGGGTGATTTCGATTCTAAAAATCATACTTTCATTTATGATAAAGACACCAAATTGGTGATGGAAAAGCGTGGAGACAGCTTGTATCAAGTTGTATATAAAAACGGTAAAGAAACGGCTAAATACAAATTTGAAATTGTGTTTGGAACCAAACATGCTCAAACTTCAGTTTACTGGAAAGACAATAATACATACGAGCTCCCAGTTTCTTTTTATCATTCTATAAACAATTGGGCAACAAGTCCAGGCTTCCCTGCTGATAAGCCTTATTTTGACCGCATGGTGGTAAAAGATTGCTACTCTTGCCATAGTTCTAATATTAGCTCACGAACGGTAGATCAAAGTTCTGCAAATAAAAACTTTATGTCGATGGATGTTGAAGACATAATAAATAAAAAAACTATAGTTTACGGAATTGATTGCGAACGATGCCACGGCCCAGCTAAAAAACACGTTGAATTTCATTTAAAGAATCCAAACGTAAAAGTGGCCAATAGCATTACCAGTTTTAAAACCTTAAACAGGCAGCAAAAACTTGACGCCTGTGCTTTATGCCACGCAGGTAATGATGGAATGAAATTAAAATCCCGTTTTGAGTTTAAACCTGGAGATAATTTATCGGAGTTCTTTCGCGAAACCAAAAGCATTAATGACACAACAAACTTTGATGTACACGGCAATCAGTATCGATTAATGGCACAGAGTAAATGTTTTATAAAAAGTGATAAAATGGATTGCATTACCTGCCATAATCCACATGAAAATGCTTCTAAAAACTTGGCTTCCTATTCTAAAATCTGTATGAGCTGTCACGAAGGTTTAAAACATAAAGAAACTACTTTAAAAACAATGCCTGAGAAGTTATTGGCCAGCAATTGTGTAGAATGCCATATGCCTAAAAAAGCGTCTGGAGCAATTAAATTTCAGCTTTCAAACAGTAAACAACTTTCAGAATATATTCTGCGAACACATAAAATCGGAGTTTATCCAACAAACGCAAAATAAAAATTTTGCGTTAAAATTTCCACGATGCCTTTTGATTGATTTTTACCGTATTAATTTGCCCTTTTGACTTTCGACTTTTGACCTTCGACTTTTGGCTTTTGACTTTCGACTAACTTAAACTATTTCTCGAATTTTTTAAGTTCAAATTTCTCACCATCAAAAACACCATAAGTAAAATAGCCGATCCAATCTCCAAGATTGACATATTCGGAATTTTCCCCAACCGGAATAATCATTGGTAAATGACGGTGTCCGAAGATAAAATAGTTGTAATGTTTGGTTTCTAGTTTTCGTTTAGCGTATAAAACCAACCATTCGTTTTTTTCGCCTAAAAACTTCACATCTTCGTCACCAGAAATCAGTTTATTTTTGACTGATAAATATTGAGCCAAACTAACTCCAACATCTGGATGCAACCAACGGAAAAGCCATTTTGAAAACGGATTCGTAAAGACTTTTTTCATTCTTTTATAACCTTTATCACCAGGACCTTTTCCATCTCCGTGGCCAATTAGGAATGTTTTTCCGTTAAAAGTAAATTCTTTATTATCATGATAAACCGGAATATTCAATTCGGTTTCAAAATAATCGTTCATCCATAAATCATGATTTCCGACGAAAAAATAAATCGGAATTCCGCTGTCGCGAATTTCAGCCAGTTTGCCTAAAATTCGAACAAATCCCTTTGGAACAACCGTTTTATATTCAAACCAAAAATCAAATAAATCTCCCAGTAAAAAAATCGCTTCTGCATCTTCTTTAACCTCATCAAGCCAGGCCACGAATTTCTTTTCGCGCGGTAAACTCAATTCTGGAGTAGGCGCACCAAAATGCTGATCTGAAGCAAAATATATTTTTTTCATTTAGATTTTTAGATTACTAGACTTCTTAGAATTTTAGACTTTATCTATATGAGCGAAGTCAAAGAGTTTGGAATTTGGAATTTAAAAAATTGAAAATTAATCTTTTTACAAATTATCAGAAGCGTACCATTCTGCAAACGACGATTCTGTTTCTTGAAGCTTAAGAGAGAAAAGAGAAATTCCTTTTGGAAGTCTTGCCACGATTCTTTCAGCAAAATCTACCACCATGTTTTCGCTTGTTGGCTGATAATCTACCAAAATAACATGATGTCCACGGTTTTTCAATTCATTTGCCAATTCGATATGCGGAGTTGTCTGATTAAAAACAGTTGCATGGTCAAATTGATCGACAATTTCTTCTTTTACAATTTTCTTTAGATCCGAAAAGTCAATTACCATTCCGAACTTTACATTCGATCGATCTGTAATTGGCGAGCCAATAACCGTTACCGATAATTTATAACTGTGTCCGTGAACGTTCTTGCATTTTCCGTCGTAACCGTACAAAGCGTGACCGGTTTCGAAACTAAATTGTTTTGTAATTCTGATATTACTCATCGATGTTTAATTTTAAGCTCGCAAATTTACAAATTAATTGCCGTTTTTAGCTCTTTTTTTAGCACGAGTATACATCCACAAAGCAATTCCGCCCAAAACTAGAAACGGAATAAAAGATCCAATGACAACCCCAATCTGATAACCGCTGTCTGGAGCATCTTTAATTTTCTCTGCAATGTCAACCTTTTGCATTAACGAAATAATAGTCATGTTAATAATTTATAAAGTGAAAAATTGATTTTAAAACATTTTACAAAACTATGTTCCTATTTGTCTAAAACCAATGACTTATATCATACCTTATTTTTTAAACTGAAGCAAAGCGTTTTTAGTGAAATCAGACAAAACGAGCTTACCCGTAATTGCAGCACGCTCAAACAAAAGAGATTCCCATTGTTCTGTTCCTTCCCAAATAATCTTTTTCATTTCGTAAAGTGCTTCAGGATTATATGAACTTAGCTTTATTGCAAAATTTTCAACCTCAGCATCGAGATTTTCAGCTTCGCATAAAACCGAAAAAAGTCCTTTTTCAAAAGCCCAATCTGCCGATTTCCATTCATGTGCCGCCAATGTCATTTGGGTCATTGCTGTTTTTCCTATTTTTCTTGAAACTGCTGGCTCAATTACAAAAGGACCAATTCCGATCGCTAATTCCGAAAGTTTTATGTCACTATGCGGAGTCGCAAAAACATAATCGCAGGCCGAAATAATTCCGACACCGCCGCCCACTGCTTTTCCCTGCACACGTCCGATTATAATTTTATTACAATTTCGCATGGCATTCAATAAATGAGCAAAACCTGAAAAGAATTCGACACCTTGTTCTTCGTTTTCTACTTTCAAAAGCTCATCAAAAGAAGCTCCAGAGCAAAACGTTTTTGCGCCTTCACTTTTTAAAATAATAACCGAAACGTTTTCATTTCGGCTTAATGCATTTATTTCGGCAGTAAGACGATCTAATAATTGTCGCGGAAAAGAATTACTTGCAGGATGACCAAACTGAACCGTTGCAATTGTATTTTGAAAAGAAGTTTCTAAACTTCCGTTTACATTTTCTAAACTCATAAAAAACAGATTTAAAAGTAAAGTTACGCTTTTGAAAAATAATACTCCAGAAACTCAGTGAAATTTGTTTTTTGAAAATTATTTAACTTTATTTGCTAACGCTTTGGGGGATTAGCTCATTTGGCTAGAGCGCTACGCTGGCAGCGTAGAGGCGACCGGTTCGAATCCGGTATTCTCCACCACAAACGAAAAACCCTTGTAAATTTTGTTTTACAAGGGTTTTTAATTTATTTAGATTATAAAAATCCAATCTTACTCATATTCAAAAACAGTAATATCGGTTGTATAATTAAATCCAGCAGCGTCATACTTTATTAAGTAACCCTCCTCATCATAGAAATATTTCGGAATTGCTTCAAATTGTGACTGCCAGATCCCATTAGATAAAATTTTTGCAGCAATTTTTGTGACATGAAGATATTGATTATCCAATCTATAATACGGTTCTTTATTATAAACCCCAGCTTTATTACGGTCAAATGTATATACTACATAACTAGTTAAAGTTCCAGTTTGATCTTCATTAACAGCATACCAGCTTTTAATATAGCTTGTGTCATCTGGATAAGTATATTTATAGTTCATTTGTAAAACATCATGAATGTAAAAATAAACATCGCTAATCCTATCTTGTTCATCATAAAAATACTTATAACTTACAAAACCGTCTTTTTCAATTCGTTTATCAATTAAACCTTTATCGTTATAGGTATAACTGCTTCCAAATGCATAAGACGAAATCATTTCATTTAAAGAACCGCTTTCATTATATGTAAAACTAAAGCTTTCTGGTGTATTAGTATTACCATTGTTTGTATACACTTTAGCTGCTTCAATTTTAGTAAGCTGTCCTAAATTATTATACTTATATACAAGTTCGTAATCTCTTTCTGTATTTTTATTTAGAGCTGTTTCTACCGTATCATATAAATTTTCTGAAGGCAGATCTTTATATATACCGGCATCTCTATCAAGATAGTATTGATAAATTTTACCCATGTAATTTTGGGCAAACTTAGTAGATCGTATTAGTCGTTTTCGAGTTTCATTACTTTTTGAAGTTTTAGAAGAACCAATATTTACAATAGCAGGCTTCATCATTTCTGACTTTGGAAGAACAGGTTTTGGCTTTACGGGATCTACAGGTTTTGGTTCTACAGGAATTACAACTTCAGGTTCTACAGGTGGTTCATCTGAAGAACAGCTAGTCATTGTAAATTGAAATAAAATGGCAAAAAACAGTAGTAATTTAAGTAGTTTTTTCTGCATATTGATCGATTATTTAGAGCACTAATATACCATTTATCTCATCACACTAATCAGATAATTATCTTATTTTTTGCAGTCTTTTTTTCGATGTTTACTTATTTCTCATTAGCAGAATCATCTGCATCAACTCTATCTTTCTCAGCTTTTTTAAAATCATTATTGAGCAAATTTTCCAATTTCTTTTTTTCTCGCTGATTTTTTCTGATTGTTAGCACAACAAGAATAATTACCAATACTGCTACAATCGCTATTAAACTCCAATTAATATCCATAGTTTTAATTTTTAATTAAAAGTAAATAATTAAAATTATCTTTCATGTTATCAAACAGTTAACTGTTTTTACTAACAAATAAATTTTATTCTGATACAATAAAACTTTTGAAAAATATTTCTTCAAAACTGTTTCCTATTTTTGTGTATCTAAAAATCTTCAAAAGAAGATATTGATAATAATTTTATAAGCCACTCAAAATGAATCAAACTTTAAAACATAAAATATTCTCATTCATAAAGAAACCCCTTATAATTGCAGTTTTATTTTTCGTTTTTACTTTAATAGAAATCTATTGGGCAATGGGCAGTTTCTCAGACAAACCATCAAGTGCTTGTTTGGATTGTTCTTTTTTTGACGATGCTTATTTAATGACTTTATTTTCTACTGTTTTCTTATCCATAGTTTTTCTGGCTCTTTCATTCATTAAAAACAGTACTCTAAAAGTTATACTTCAATTACTAATCCTAATTTCTGTTTGGTTTTTCTGGAATTACACCATTTTTGTAGATCGAGAATCTTCATGGAGCACTTATCTTTTTAAAGAGGAAATAATGTATACCCTTGAATTTTCCTTCCTTCCTATTTCAATTTTATCTCTTGTTACAATATTTACTTTAAACTATATTTCAAGAAAATTATGAGTCAAAGTAAAAAAATAATATTGCGAATTTATTTCATGATCAGCGCTCTTTTTGTCCTAGACTGTCTTTTGTATTATTTTAAAGAAATTAGTCTTAGCGGATATTATAGTGATGTAGTTTTATCATGGCTCTTGCTGATAAGCAGTTTTGCAATCATTATCCTCTTTTGGAAAAAACTTTTGGCAAAACTCTTTTTGGCAGCAATAATAGTAACATTTGCAATCAGCATTATTGCCATGATGCTACCGTTTTATGCTTTACTGCTTTCAAGTACATCTTTAGGTTTATACCAAAATAAAGACCTTAATGAAAATTACAGAGCCCAAATTGTTGGCTATAGTGTGATGGTTCATCCTTGGCTGGAAATAATTGAGAAAAAAGGATTATTTGAAAAACGAATTATCAAATGCACCGATCCCCAACTTATGAATGATAATTTGGAAATCAAAATTAGAACGGCAAAAGATATTCTTTTTAAAAGTGAAACCGATAGCACGCTGACTTTGACACTATTTTATGGCGGACCAAATAAAACTATTACTTTTAATAAAAACACAGGAAGTATTACTGCAATAAAAAACAATTAATTTTAGAACTACTTAAACCATCTAAGTTTCATTTTAAAAATTAATAAAGTATTTTCGTATACAGCAAAAAATTAAGTAAGATCTATACCTATAAAATGACAACAAAATCATTACTAATATCAATCCCTTTTTTAATTCTATTATCGGCCTGCAATAAAAAAGAAAACACCACAACGGCTAAACTTCCTGAAGTAACAGAACATGTAGAAACTGAAAACGATACACTGCAAACTGAAGAAACTTTAAGAAAAGAAAGCATTTATCTATTTAACGTGATGCCAAAAGACAGCAGCGATGTTGCTTTTGTTTCTCTTTCGGATATTTATCCTATTAACGACGAAAAAGATACGCTCGTTTTGCCCAACATAGAAAAAATGGGAAAATATGATGCGCAATATTTTACATTTGATAAAAACTACAGAAAGAGATTTTTGTCTAAAACCAATATCTCCGAAACCGATTCATTGTTTGTTTACGATTATGCTAAAAACAAACTGGTTTCTTTTGCGGTAAAAAATCTGAAAACCGCTGCACTGTTAAACGGATATTCTTCTGAAGAAGATTGGCCGTATCACAATTATGATTTTATGATTGGTTTTGAAATCAGCAAAAAATATTTAAACGGATTCAGTGAATATTACAGAGATGCTTTGGTATATGTAGGCAAAGAAAATCCGTTTTCGAAAGAACGTTTGAAGCCCATTTCGTGGAAAAAAATTGCAAAAAAGGATTATCCATCAAAAGCATTGAAAAATGACGCACGTGCTTTACTAAAGAACACAGTAACAGGCAATACGTATTTTTACAAAACCGATAGCTATGAGTATTTTTTACAAGACTATCTGGACAGCAATAAAATAATTTATGGCAGACGTCTTTTGGTCGTTGATTCTAAAACCAAAGATGTTATAATCGAAAAGCTTTTCAGCCAAAGCGAAGGCACATCTCCTTCTCCATTAAATTATGAAAATGGAGAAGATTCTATTGATCAATGGACAGGAAAACTTTTTAAAAACAAACCTGAAGTTCTTTTTGGTTTCGAATATTTTTCTTTTGGGTGTCCGAATATTTCTGTAATCGACAAATCAAATGAAGAAATTAATATTCAGTGTGATAATCGTCATTAATAGCTAAAAATTCCAAATTCCAAATTCCAAATTCCAACTACAAAAATTATATTTATACAATGGAAGAAATTAAAAATCGTATTGCTGCATGCGAACTTGATTATGATGAAATTCAAGAATCATCAAAGTAAATTCTTAATCAAACATTAGCTAAAGAAAATTTTTGCGTCTCCGCAACTTCTTGGCAAAAAATTGCTACAAGTTTATCACTAAATATCAAACCCCTTCTTTAATATACTTTATGTAATACTTCAAAAAATATAAAGGAAAAAATGCTCCTGCAATTGGTAGATAAATACCGCTAAAAGCATCATCATAATTCATAGTCTGTTTTTGTACAATCATTAATAAAATAGATACAAGAATAGGAAATATGTAGTAAGTTCTTTTTTCTTTCTGTCTATCAAAATATATAAATACGGATGAAATAAAAACTAATACGTATAAAAACAGATTAACCATAGAAATCAGAATCAATCCCCTATCAGTATGTTTATAATAAAAATAGGTCAAGAATAGCAACACAACAAATCCCACAACAAAGTTTGGAATCAAAAATGATCCCCATTTGTAACTCAGAAAAGCATATAAGGCAAAAAAGACAAACAAGAAAAAATAATTCCACATAACTTTTACAATTTTATTCTATTAAGAAATCTTTGCGTCTTAGCGCCTTTGTGGCAGAAATCCTTAACGCAACAAAAACCCCATCCTAATAGATCCATAAAAATATCCCGAATTAGTATCAATTCCTGGATCGTTTAATTCTCTTCCACGATATAGGAAAGAATACGACATATTAAAGTTGTTGTGTCGATACTTTAAACCCGCTTCGGCATTAAAACGGAGCGGTTCCAAATCGAACGTAATCGGACTTGTATCGTTAAACATACTGCCTTCGATCGTGGCATCATAAAATTGATAATTGACACTTGGCGCGGCATAGAAATAAAATTCTCTAATATTGGGCTGCGCTTCTTTACTTACTGAAGCATCGTACATATTTGAATTGTAAATTGGAATTAGTCTTTTAAAACCAAATCGAGCCATAAATCCTGTAGAAACTCCAGAGAAAATAGTTCCCAAATTACCTTCCGACTGCCAATGAAGATCTACAAAATCATTATGTTTTGAAGAAAACATTTTTTTTGAGTAAATAGCGTGAGCCTGAAATCCTAAAGCATTATGAATCTGATTTTCCCAGCCATATACTTTTTTATAGCCAATTATTTTATGAAAACCTTCCTGTAATTCTTCACCCAAAGCATTCGGACCAAGAAAACCAATTTGAAAATCAGTCTTTAAAACCGATTCGCTCTCGTAGAAAAAGCTTTTTCCCACTTCTGCAAAAAGATAGCCTGCAAAGGGCCGGTCGTTTATCGTAACTGCTTCTTTGTTTAAAAATCTGGGATTGTAAAGGTACTGACCAATTCTAAATTCGGTTATTTCTTTATTTATTTTCGGATTGTCATTTTTTGATAAAAAACGATAAAAAAGCTCCAAACCGTTGGTATAATACATATCATATTTAGACGATGTGTATAAATCGTTATCAGATATAAAACCTATTTCTGTAGTTTTTCCTTGTCCAAAAGTGAGCGTTACGGTCAATATTAGAAAAGCAAAAAGCGATTTTTTACTTTTTCTTTTCTTCTTTTCCATTATAATTGATTTTTCCAACGTAACGCATCTCACGTACAATTCGTTCTTTTCTTCTATTGATATAACTTGAAGATCCTGTAGCTTTAAATTTTCTTGGATTAGGCAGAATCGCGGCAATTCCTGCTGCCTGCATTGGTGTTAAACTCGAAGCATCTCGTCTGTACCAATGTTCTGTGGCTGCGTAAGCGCCATAAACTCCGTCACCCATTTCGATACTGTTCAAATAGACTTCCATGATGCGCTCTTTGCCCCAAATAATTTCAATCAAAATCGTAAAATACGCTTCTAGACCTTTACGGAAATAACTTTTTCCTTGCCATAAAAAGACATTTTTGGCCGTTTGCTGCGAAATAGTACTTCCGCCTCGAATTCGGCGTCCGCGTTCGTTACTTTTATAAGCTTTTTGAAGTGCTTTAAAATCGAAACCATTGTGAGTTAAAAAAGTTCCATCTTCGCTCGCAATAACTGCTTTTTGCAAATTCATTGATATTTTTTCAATCGGTTCCCAGTCGTGGTCAAAATAAACTTCTTTTCCTGCCATTTTATTTTCGATCGCACGAATAAGCATTAATGGCGTAAAGGGCACAGGAACATATTTAAAAAACACAACCGATCCTATTGAAATTCCAAAAAACCATAAAGCGGCTTTGATAAAAAACCATTTCACTTTTTCTCCAAAAGAACGATTCGATTTTTTTGAAGCTGAAGTTTTAGGTTTTGGTTTGTTTGTAGTTGTTTTTGGTGCCGGTTTTTTGGTTGCTGCCATTATATTAAATCTGCTAATTCTGTTCCTATTAAACTTCCTATCGCCACTCCCATTCCGCCTAAACGCACTCCACAGAATACATTCTCAGAAAGTTGGGTTACGACAGGATTCTTACTATTTCCGATTCCCATGATCCCACTCCATCGGTGCGCAATCTGAAAATCCTGATTTGGTAAAATTACATTTTTCAGTAAATCTTCCAATCTATTTTGAATAATTTTCGTTTGTCCAAATTCGGTTGTTGTTTCTCCCTCAAAATCAAGATTTCGTCCTCCGCCTAATAAAATACGATCTCCAATATTTCTGAAATAATAATAACCGCGGTCTAAATGAAACGTCCCTTTGATGTCTAAATTGCGAATGGGCTCTGTAATAAGCACTTGCGCTCTTGCCGGTTTTACAGCACCTTTTGTTAATTCGTCCGCAAAGCCGTTGGTGGCAAAAAGCAGTTTTTGGGTTTTAAAACTAAAATCGTTTACTACAACTTCGACATGATTTCCAGCATCGATATACGATTTTACCGTTTGCTGATTTAAAATTAAAATATCTGCTGAAATAGCTTGCTTCAGCAATTCTTGCATCATATTTCCAGTATCGATCTGTCCTTCAAATGGATTAAAAATTAAATACTCGTTACTATTTCCAAATCCAAAACGGTCTACTTCTTTCGAAAAAACATCCGCTTTAAAAAGTGGTTTCAGAACTTCATTGATAAACGGAATTTTAGAAATACATTCATTAAATCCAAATTCATCTTCTTTCAAAAATAATTCATATCCGCCGTAAGGTTTAAAATCGATTGCTGCGTCTCCTAATCTTTTTCGAAGCAACTGCAAACCTTTCCATCGTTTTTCTATAAGTGCCACAACATCTTCCTCTGAATGTGTTTTTAAGTCATCCATAATTTCAGAAAGACTTCCGAAACAGGCAAAACCAGCATTTTTGGTACTTGCTCCTTGAGGCAGCATTCCGCGTTCAAGAACCAGAATTTTTGCGGCAGGAAATCTTTCGCGTAAGCGTAATGCGGTATGTAAACCTACGATTCCGCTTCCTACAATTGTATAATCAATATTTGCAAACCAATTTTTGAGTTCCCAATAGCTTAATTCCATCATTTTAATAAAGTCTAATATTATATCCCGCGGCTTCGGGACCAAATTCCAATCTTGGGTTAAATTACAATTTTTTAAAATCCAAAACTAAATGAAATTCCAAATTCCAAACCCATTGATTACAATTTTACTCGAACTGTCAGACTAAGAGAAGTCGAAGCCACATTACGGGTAAACTCTTCGACTTCACTCCGTATTACAACTTGGAATTTTAACATTTTTTGGGATTTGGAATTTAACAACTTGGAATTTAAATGTTGTATTTTTAGCACCACAAAAAAAAGAATAATTTGATTATGAAAAAAGTAGTAGTAACAACCTTAATAATGATGAGTTTAAATGCTATCGGACAAAATGTAATGTCTCCGGAATTGTTATGGAAATTAGGACGAGTAACTCCACTCGGCCTTTCTAAAGATGAAAAAAATATTGTTTACAAGGTTTCAACACCTTCTGTAGCCGATAACAAATCGACTTCTAAACTTTATATTATTCCAGTAAACGGAGGTAATGCGACTGAAATTAAAGACACTAAAGACGTTTTAAAAGACAAAAACATTTCTCCTAACGGAAAATTTGTCGTTTACAATGAAGAAGTAAAAATCGATAAAGTATTAGGTAAAGATTTCTACCCAAGTCTTGACAAATCTGACGCTCAAATTTATGATGGTTTAGATTACCGCCACTGGGACACTTGGAACGAAGGAAAGTTTAATCACGTTTTTTATAAAGAAAATAAAGACGGGGCAAAAGGAATCGACGTCTTGAAAGGTGAAACTTTCGATTCTCCGCAAAAACCTTTTGGTGGTGACGAAGATTACATCTGGTCTCCAGACAGCAAAAGCATTTTTTATGTGTGCAAGAAAAAGGCAGGAACTGCTTATGCAATTTCTACCAACACAGATATTTATGAGTACAATTTAGAAACTCAAAAAACAACGAATAAAACTGAAGGTAATTTAGGTTACGATACTGCTCCACAATTTTCGCCAACAGGAAATTTGTCTTGGCTACAAATGAAACGTGACGGTTATGAGTCTGATAAAAACGACATTATTGTCGAGTTTAAAGGAATCAAAACCAACTTAACTGCAAACTGGGACGGAACTGTAGACAATTTCATCTGGAGTAAAGACGGAAAAACAGTTTTCTTTGTAGCTCCAATTGACGGAACAAAACAACTTTTCTCTGTTAATTTTCCTGGTTTAACTAAAATCGCGATCAATGTTCGTCAATTGACTAATGGAGATTTTGACGTAAATGATTTGGTTGGCTTTGCTGGCGATGAAATCATTGTTACAAGAACTGATATGAATCACGCAGGTGAGATTTATTCTTTCAACTTAAAGAAAAATACTTGGAAACAAATCTCAAATGTAAATACAGGTACTTATAAAACTTTAGCGTTAAGCAAAACAGAAAAACGTTACGTTACAACAACCGATGGTAAAAAGATGCTGGTTTGGGTAATTCTTCCTCCAAATTTTGATGCTTCTAAAAAATATCCAACTTTATTATTCTGTCAAGGCGGACCACAAAGTCCGTTGACACAATCATATTCTTTCCGTTGGAATTTCTCTTTAATGGCTGCTAAAGGCTATGTTGTTGTTGCGCCAAACCGTCGTGGAATGCCAGGACATGGAGTTGAGTGGAATGAACAAATTAGTAAAGATTGGGGCGGGCAAGTTATGGACGATTACCTTTCTGCGATTGACGATGTGGCAAAAGAAAGTTATATTGACAAAACTCGTTTAGGATGCGTTGGCGCTAGTTACGGCGGATATTCTGTATTTTATTTAGCAGGAATCCACAAAAATCGTTTCAAAACATTTATTGCTCATGATGGAGTTTTCAATACTGTTTCAATGTTAGGAACTACTGAGGAAGTTTTCTTTAACAATTGGGATTTTGGTGGGCCATATTGGGAAAAAGACAATGCTGTAGCACAAAAGGCTTATACAACTTTTAATCCTGCAACTCTGGTTCAAAATTGGAACAAACCAATTTTGATTTTCCAAGGAGGAAAAGATTTCCGTGTGCCAATCGGGCAGGGACAAGAAGCTTTCCAAGCTGCTCAATTAAGAGGAATCAAAAGTAGATTTGTTTATTTCCCAGATGAAAATCACTGGGTTTTAAAACCTCAGAACGCTCAAGTTTGGCAAGGTGAATTCTTCAAATGGTTAGATGAAACTTTGTAATTCATAAAAACAATATTGGACAGCCGTAGATTTACACAATCTACGGCTGTTTTTCTTTGCAGACCTCACAATTATATAACATAATGGGTAAATTTACTCTTCGTAAAATAGATTTTTTTAGATAAATTGCAATGTTTTAATCCCGAGGCTTCGGGATCGAATTCCCTCAAATCTTTCAAACAAAAATATGGAAACAAAAAGAAGCTACACCGCAATCAAAGTTTTATTCAGCTATGTTGCATTATTGGCTTTGGTTGTTACAGTTGGATGGTTTCTTTATTCTGAAAATGTAGTTTACAACAAACTGGAAGACAAGATTGCATTAGAAAAAAACAAAATCATCAGAGTTAGTAGATTGTATTCTAATGTTTATAAAACTGAAAGTTTAGCAAGGCAAACGATTCAGAACAACTCCGAAAAAGATTTTAAAAATTATCTTATCGAAACTGATTCTCTTCGCAAACGTATCGATACTTTAAAACAAGTTGTTACTACCGAATACCAGAAAACACTTCTAGATAGTGTAACTTATTTTTTGTCTGAAAAAACAGAAAACATTAAACAGTTAAGAGAAATCAAGAATAAAGCAGACGATGAAACTTCTGTAAATAATGCTATTGATGAAATCACGAAAATGGAGTTTAATTTAAGAAAACTCGAACTTCAGGATTTTACTAAAAACCCAAATCAGTTGGGGAGTTATCAGCGAAGTGTTTTACAACAATATGTTGATTATTTAAATTCGAACATTCCAGACGACAGCACCAATACACTTAGCAAAAAAGCTTCTGATTCTATTTTAGCCAACTCTAAAAAGCTTTTGAGTTCTGTAAAAATAAAAGCAGAAAAGAAAAAAGAATCTTTGAATTTTGAAGAAAATAAACTGCTTCAGAATGAAATTGCAATTTCGGATCAACTTAGAAAAATACTTCGCATTATTGAGCGAGAAATCATCATCAATTCGATCAAAAACAATTCATTAAAAGAGAAATCATTAAAAAGAGTCAACGAAATTGTAACGGCTTCGGCAGTTATTGGTTTGTTACTCACAGTGTTTTTCTCGATTCTAATTGTAAGCGATTATTCTAAATCTCAATTGTATAAAAAACAGCTCGAAATCGCGAATTTCAAAACCAAAAATCTGTTGAAAAGCCGCGAACAATTAATCTCGACAGTGAGTCACGATTTAAAAACGCCTTTGAGCACCATAGTGGGCTATTCTGAACTTTTAGGAAATTCAGACATCAATACGAAGCAATCCTATTTTATAAAAAACATTAAAAACTCGTCTGAATATATTACGCAATTGGTTCAGGATTTACTCGATTTTTCGCAGATCGAAGCAGGAAAAATTTCTATAGAAAAAGTCCCCTTTTCGTTGCCAGAAGTTATTGAAGATGTGGCCAGAAATATTCAAACGGTTTACAAGCAAAAAGACATTGATCTTATTATCAATGTAGACGAACAATTTCAGAAACGCATTGTAGGCGATCCATTTCGTTTAAAACAAATCTTGACTAACATTATCGGAAATGCTTATAAATTTACCGAGGAAGGCTATATTCGAATTGCCGCTTACCTAAATGATGATCAGTTTTTTACCATTTCAATTCAAGATACTGGAATCGGAATTGAAAAAGCAAATCAGAAATTGGTTTTTGAAGAATTTGCTCAAGCGAATGAAAACATTGAAAAGAAATATGGCGGAACTGGTTTAGGGTTATCTATTTGCCAGAAAATCATTTCTATTTTGGGCGGTAATTTAATTTTGGAAAGTATTTTTGGAAAAGGAAGCACATTCATTATTAAACTGCCTTTATTATTTGATAATAGCCAAAACTTTACTGCAACCGAACTAAAACCGAAGACGTCAAAAAGCATTAAGACACAAACTTTTATTGTTGTTGATGACGACATAAATCTTTTGAATCTAACAAGCGGGGTTTTAAAACAAGAACAACATAAGGTTTATTCTTTTACTAATCCGGCAAAAGCTTTAGCAACGCTTCAGACCACGCCTTTTGATTTTATCATTACCGATATTCAAATGCCAGAAATAGACGGATTTCTATTTTTAGAAAAACTTCGCGAACTTCCAGATACCATTTTCAAAAATCAGCCTGTCATCGCATTGACTGGCCGCACCGATTTGGACCTTTCGGTTTATAAAAATGCTGGTTTCACTACCGTCATAAAGAAACCTTACTCGCCAAAAATTTTACTGGAAACGATTCAACATATTTTAGATCATGAAGAAATTCCAATAACTGAATCTACGGAGAATGCAAACGAAAATGCTTCTCAAATATATTCTTTAGAAACTTTGAAAGATTTTTTAGGCCAGGATGAATCGGCTTTGAAAGAAGTTCTGAAATCTTTTATAGAAACATCGATCGAAAATTTAGGCTTTCTAAAAGCTGCAGTTCAAGAGAAAAATCATGATGAAATAAAATCTATTGCGCATCGTATTGCTCCCATGTTCAAGCAAATTCAGGCAAATGAGATTGGCGAACTTTTAAAAAATCTAGAAAAAGAGGATTTAAATACAATCGATATAAAAGCGACGTACGCAGATTTATCCGAAAAAATAGAAGTCCTTTTTAAAGAATTAAAACAAGAGATTTAAAGCAATAAAAAAAAGCAGTCTAAAAAGACTGCTTTTTTTATTCAATATTATATTGTTTCAATTTATTGTAAAGTGTTTTTCTGGTAATTTTAAGCAGTTTTGCTGCTTCAGATTTATTATTTTGCGTTTTTGACAAGGCGCTAATAATAGTTTCTTTTTCGTTTTCAGACAATGAGAAAACTTCAGCAGTTGAAGCAGGCTGATTTTGAATCTGGAAGAATTCTGCTGGAAGTACATCACTTTCGATAAAATCACCACGAGTTAAAAGAGTTGCACGTTTTACACAGTTTTGCAATTCTCGTAAATTTCCTGGCCAAGAGTAGTTCTGAAAAATAGAAACCACTTCTGGAGAAAACCCAATGACCTCTTTATGCAATTGCTGATTAGCTTTTTCTAAGAAATAATCTGCAAAAACCATTAAATCTTCGCCTCGATCTTTTAAAGATGGTGACTGAATTGAAAATTCATTGATTCTATGGTATAAATCCTCTCTAAAATCGCCGTTTTTTACAGCCTCACGTAAATCTTCATTTGTGGCCGTAATAATGCGTATATCAACGTTTATTTCTTTATTGCTTCCTACCGGTTTAATTTTTCTCTCTTGAAGCGCTCTTAACAACTGGATTTGGTTTTCGTACGAAAGATTTCCTATTTCGTCCAAAAATAAAGTTCCGCCATTTGCAGCTTCAAAATATCCTTTTTTATCATTGATTGCTCCAGTAAAAGATCCTTTTAAATGTCCAAAAAATTCGCTTGCCGCTAATTCTTTTGGAATGGCTCCACAATCTACAGCAATAAAATTATTGTCTTTTCTTCTGCTTTGCTGATGAATGCTTTTGGCAATGATTTCTTTTCCCGTTCCGCTTTCACCAATTATTAAAACTGACATATCTGTCGGGCTTACCAGCTGAATGTGATCTAAAAGCTTTTTGGATGCAACAGAAATTCCTTTAACAAATTCATTTTCTCCTGATGAAGACTGTTTTTTTACTGTCTTTTTTTCTTTTACAGGAGCTTGTTCTTCTTCCTCTTTTGTCACTTGTAATGCATTAGTAATTACAAGAAGAACTTCGTCTGGATTAAATGGTTTGGAAATGTAATCTGCCGCTCCATTTTTTATGGCTTTAACAGCAGTATTTACATCAGAGTATCCTGTCATTAAAATAACCGGAATATGTGGGTGAGAAATTTTAAATTCAGACATAAGTCCAATACCATCAGAATCAGGCAAGCGAAGGTCGGTCAAAATCAAATCGAATGACTCGTTTTTAACTGCTTCACGCGCTTCTGTCGCAGAGAAAGTAGTAGTTACTTCATACGCTTTTTTGATTAGAAATTTCTCTAATAATTTACAGAACGCAATATCATCTTCTATCAGTAATATCTTCGGCATTTGCTTTTAGGGACTTTTTTGCTAAAATAATATTATTAAACTTGTTATTTCATAAAATTATGTAAAATATGTAAAAAAAAAGAGACTGCACAATGCAATCTCTTTTTCACCAAAAACATAAATCTAAATTCACCTAATTATATCTTCAACCAGTTACCATTGACATCTGAGTAAACAGTAGCCTTTTGGTCTCCAACTGATATTTCTAGTTTGTACTCTTTTTTGTCATTGACAAATGCTTTATCCAGTTTTGCTCCTGGATAAGCTGTCTGCAAAGCTGTTTTCACAGGTGCAGGCACAGCATCTACCGTAACCTCTGTATATTCAGATTGAATGGCTACAGTTGCTTTAGTGTCTTGAGAAACAGGCAATACATTTGCATGCATTGACATAGTTCCTAGAATCACTATTGCTGATAAGATTAGTTTTTTCATGATGCTGATTTTAATTATTTCTTAATGATATTTCCAGAAGCATCTGTAAAAATTGTATACTTCTTTTCTCCACTTGAAATCTCAAGTTTGTACTCATTTTTCTCGTTTTTATAAGCTTTTTCTAGCTTAGTATTCGGGAAAGATTTTTCAAGTGTAGACTTTACAGCGGCCGGAACGGCATCTATAGACACTTCAGTAAATTCACTTTGAACGAATACTGATTGAGAAATCGAAACTGCTGGAAGAACCGTAGCATTTACTGTAAAACTTCCTAAAACAATCGCTGCTGATAAGATTAACTTTTTCATAATATTTAGTGGTTTAAATTATTTTTTAAGAATGTTCCCAGAAGCGTCTGTATAAACGATCGATTTTTCACCTCGAACGGTTATCTCAATTTTGTACTCCTTTTTATCATTTACCCATGCTTTCTCAAGCACTACACCAGGATAAGCTTCATCTAAGCCTTTTTTTACGGCTGCCGGAACTCCATCTACTTCTTTGTATCCATCCTGATCATTTACTGTCTGCACCATTAGATTGGTTGCAACAGGGGTTTCTGCGTTCATCGACAAACTGCCTAAAACAATTGCTGCCGATAAGATTAACTTTTTCATAGTAATAGCTTTTAAGGGTTAGACTTAATTATTTTTTAATCCAAGTTCCATCTGCGTTAGCAAAAAGGTTCCCTGATTTATCTCCAACAGTTACTTCAAGCTTGTATTCAGATTTTGTGTTTTTAAATGCTTTAGAAAGCACAGCATCTGGATACGCTTTTTTAAGAGCATCTGTTATTGCTGCTGGAACTTCTTCCAATTTAATCTCTGTATAATCATCTTGGATAGAGATTGTTTTTACGATTGTATTTGAAATTGGCGAAGTTGAAGCAAATGATGTTAAACCTCCCAAAACGATTGCGGCTGATAAAAATAAATTTTTCATGATAGTTGTTTTTTAATATAGTTAATTTGATCTTAGTATTCTTGATCCTGATTTTCACAAAACCTAATTTTTAGATTATTGTGTAATCCAAGTTCCGTCTGCATTAGCAAATAAGTTTCCTACTTTATCGCCAACAGTTACGTCAAGTTTATACTGTGCTTTTTCGTTTTTATATGCTTTAGTAATTACTGCTTCTGGATATGCTTTTTTCAAAGATTCTTTAATAGCAGCTGGTAATTCTTCTAATTTGATTTCAGTATAATCGTCTGCTATAGAAACCACTTTTACATTTGTATTGGTAATCGGAGTGGTTGAAGCAAATGAAGTTAAACTTCCTAAAACAATTGCGGCTGATAAAAATAAATTTTTCATAACGTATATATTTAAATTAATAGTTGTTTACGCTTTAAGTAATGAAATTATTATGCCGTAAAAGAAAAGAGCCGTGCCAAAGACCGTAAAAACCTGTATTAAAAGACTTTACATCAAATATAGCAAAAAAAGACAAAAGAAGAAAGGTGTGTAAATGTGAAAAAAGGTGTGTAATAAGTAAACACTTTTAGTGTAACCTTTAGAAAAATTTTAATAAATCAAATTCCAAATTCTATAGTTTAGATTTCCAATTTTGGAATTTGGAATTTGAATATCGGAATTTAAAAAGGTTTATAAAGAAAAAAGGCTTCCAAATTTGGAAGCCTTTATAATTATTCTGGACTATTCATTTTAAATGTATCCATAAATGCAGTTGTGTAATCTCCTGCAATATATTTTGGATCATCCATTAATTGTCTATGGAAAGGTATTGTAGTTTTCACACCTTCGATTACGAACTCATCCAAAGCTCTACGCATTTTGCTGATAGCTTCTTCACGAGACTGCGCAGTTGTAATTAACTTAGCAATCATAGAATCGTAGTTTGGTGGAATGCTATATCCTGAATAAACGTGAGTATCTAAACGAACTCCATGTCCTCCTGGCATATGAAGCGTAGTAATTTTTCCTGGTGAAGGACGAAAATCGTTGTAAGGATCTTCAGCATTAATACGAACTTCAATAGCATGTAATTGTGGAAGATAGTTTTTACCAGAAATCGGAATTCCAGCAGCAACCATAATTTGCTCACGGATCAAATCATAATCAATAACCTGTTCTGTGATTGGGTGCTCAACTTGGATACGAGTATTCATTTCCATGAAATAGAAGTTTCTGTGTTTATCCACTAAAAACTCTACAGTTCCAGCTCCTTCATATTTAATGAATTCAGCAGCCTTTACAGCAGCTTCTCCCATTCTTGCACGAAGGTCGTCTGTCATGAAAGGCGAAGGTGTTTCTTCAGTCAGTTTTTGGTGACGACGCTGTACTGAGCAGTCTCTTTCAGAAAGGTGACATGCTTTTCCGTAAGAATCTCCAACAACTTGAATTTCGATATGACGTGGCTCTTCAATAAGTTTCTCCATGTACATTCCGTCATTTCCAAATGCTGCAGCAGCTTCTTGACGTGCACTTTCCCAAGCTTTTAAAAGCTCTTCTTCTTTCCAGATTGCACGCATTCCTTTTCCACCACCACCAGCAGTAGCTTTCATCATAACTGGGTAACCAATTTCTTTAGCTATTTTTTGTGCATGTTCATAAGACTCTAACAATCCATCTGAACCTGGCACGCAAGGTACTCCTGCTGCTTTCATTGTAGCTTTAGCAGAAGCTTTATCTCCCATTCGGTCGATCATTTCTGGAGCAGCACCGATAAATTTAATTCCGTGCTCTTGACAAATTTTTGAGAACTTAGCATTCTCAGAAAGAAATCCATAACCTGGATGTATTGCATCTGCATTTGTAATTTCTGCAGCAGCAATGATATTTGACATTTTCAAATACGATAAGTTACTCGGAGGAGGGCCAATACAAACCGCTTCATCAGCAAATTTAACATGTAAACTTTCTGCATCGGCTGTAGAGTAAACTGCAACAGTTTTTATTCCCATTTCCTTACATGTACGAATTACACGTAGTGCAATTTCTCCTCTATTCGCAATTAATATTTTTTTAAACATCTTATTTTAATTAGATAATTAGACAATTTGATAATTAGATAATTTTAGATGCCTGATGTATTAATTCTGTCAGATCAATCTAAAATCTAAAATCTAAAATCTAAATTTATTTATGATGGATCTACTAAGAATAAAGGTTGATCAAATTCTACTGGAGACATATCGTCTACAAGAATTTTTACAATTTTACCAGAAACTTCAGATTCGATTTCGTTGAATAATTTCATTGCTTCAATTACACAAAGAACGTCTCCTTTAGAAACAGTGCTTCCAACTTCTGTGAAAACTGGTTTGTCTGGAGATGGTTTTCTATAGAATGTTCCAATAATTGGAGATTTTATAGTAATATATTTAGAATCGTTAGCAGCTGGCGCTTCTGGAGTTACACTTACAACTGTTGGAGCCGTAACTTGTGGAACTGCCGCTTGAGGTAAAGCTGCCTGAGCAGGTAATTGCTGTACGTAAGTTGCTTCAGTTACATTTGTTTCTAAAGTTGTTCTGATCGTGATTTTTACATCATCCATTTCTAACTTCACTTCTGCAACGCCCGAATTTGCAACAAATTTGATTAGGTTTTGAATTTCTTTTAAATCCATAATGATTCGTTTTTAGTTTTAATTTATTTTTTATCGTAAGCCCATTTTAAATAGATAGATCCCCAAGTGAATCCACCACCAAAAGCGGCAAAGATAATGTTATCTCCCTTTTTAAGCTTATTTTCAAAATCAGCCAATACTAATGGTAAAGTTCCAGAAGTAGTATTACCATATTTTTCGATGTTTACTAGAACTTTAGAATCTTCCAATTCTAATCTTCCTGCAGTAGCATCAATAATACGTTTATTAGCTTGGTGTGGCACTAACCAGTCAACATCTTGATTTGTCAAGTTATTTCTCTGTAAAATCAATTCACTAGCATCTGCCATATTAGTTACAGCATATTTGAAAACAGTTTTACCGTCTTGCATAATATTGTGCTGTCTGTTTTTTACAGTATCTTCAGAAGGAGGAATCAAAGAACCTCCTGCAGGTATTTTAAGAAAGTCACGCCCTACACCATCACTTCTTAAATATTCATCCTGCAAACCTAAACCTTCATAATTTGGTTCGAAAAGAACTGCTCCAGCTCCATCTCCAAAAATAATACAAGTTGCTCTATCAGTATAATCTACAATAGATGACATTTTATCGGCACCAATTAAAAGTACTTTTTTGTAACGTCCAGACTGAACATACGCTGCAGCTGTAGACATTCCGTATAAGAAACTTGAACATGCCGCTTGCAAATCGTATGCAAATGCATTTGTGGCTCCAATTTCTGTTGCAACAAATACTCCTGTAGAAGCCACCATCATATCTGGTGTCGCAGTTGCCATTATAATCATATCAATCTCAAGCGGATCAATATTTGCTTTTGCAATTAAATCCTTTGCTGCTTGTATAGCAAGGTAAGATGTACCTTTATCAGCATCTTTAAGAATTCTTCTTTCTTTAATTCCTGTTCGAGCGGTAATCCACTCATCATTGGTATCAACCATTGTTTCTAATACTTGGTTCGAAAGAACGAAGTCAGGAACATAAGCTCCAACAGCGGTAATGGCGGCTGTGATTGTATTCATTATATTCTATTATTTTCTTTTCAAATTACGATTAATTTGAAAAATTTTTAAAAGACCCGAAAATTACAAAAAAAACGTAACGAATTTGTCTATATTTTCCTAAAAAACGAAAATTATAATCAACAAAAAAAACTCTCACTATGTGAGAGTTCTAGTATAATTTACAAAAACGTATTAAGCAACCGCTTCAGATTTATCGATAACAACTTGCCCTCTGTAGTACATTTTACCTTCATGCCAGTAAGCTCTGTGGTATAAATGCGCCTCACCTGTAATAGGACATGTAGCGATTTGAGCTACAGTAGCTTTGTAATGTGTTCTTCTCTTATCTCTTCTTGTTTTCGAGGTTTTTCTCTTAGGATGTGCCATTTTACTATATTATTTATCCGTTAATAGTTTCTTTAATTTTTCCCAACGCGGGTCAATATCTTCTTCTTTGTTACTCTCTTCCTTTTGTTCTTTTACACTTAACTCATTTAGTTTTGTCAAAGCCTCTGTTTGTAGACTTCCGTCTTTAACACCTGGATGAATTCTCTTGTGAGGTACAGAAAGCGCGATCATTTCATAAATATATTGCGCTATATCTACCTCATGTTCACCATGTGGCAAAATCAACAATTCTTCATTATCATCATTAAATTCGTCTCCAAAGCGAACAATTAACTTCATTTTCCCTTTTATAGGTAAATCAAAATCTTCGCCTGTTAGATCACAAGGCACATTTACTGTTCCTTTGTGTTTGAATTCTAACTCTAACATGGTACTTTTCTTTTCGAAAAGTAAATTAACTTTAATATCCGAACTTTGAAACTCATCGTATTCAAAATTCTTAAAGAACTCGTTATTTATTTGATACTCAAAATGGTGTTTTCCTAGTTTTAATCCTACGAAAGGAATTAAAAATTCTTTTGTTTTGCTCATTTCAACATCAATTTGATCCATTCAGTTCTAAAACTAGATATCTGAATTGGGGTGCAAAGATATAAAATTATTACAAATCTAATAATCTTATTGACCTTTTTTTGTTTATAACTGTTTTTCTTTTATTTTAAGAGGTTTTTGGCTAATCTCCTCATACTGATTACGCGAGCGAAAAATATCAATCGCAAGATAGACTGCTTCTTTAAAAGAATTATAATCTGCCATATCTTTACCAGCAATATCATAAGCTGTACCGTGGTCTGGAGAGGTTCTAACTTTATTTAAACCTGCTGTATAATTCACGCCTTTTCCAAAAGACAATGTCTTAAACGGAATTAATCCTTGATCGTGATACATTGCCACGATAGCATCATATTTCTCATATTGACTGCTTCCAAAAAAACCATCCGCAGGAAATGGACCAAAAACCATTGTTCCCGAATCGAAGATTTCCTTTAAAGTTGGCTTCAAAATCAGATCGTCTTCTTTTCCAATCACACCGCCATCACCAGCATGCGGATTCAGTCCTAAAACTGCAATTTTTGGCTTCACTATACTAAAATCCTGGATCAAAGATTTTCTAATAGTTTCTATTTTTTTTGTTATCAATTCTTCTGTCAAATGAGAAGCCACTTCGTTTAACGGCACATGATCTGTAATTAAGCCTACTCGCAAATTATCTTGAACCATCATCATTAGCGCATCGCCTTCTAATTCCTGATTCAAATAATCGGTGTGCCCAGGAAATTTAAAATCCTCAGACTGTATATTGTATTTATTAATAGGAGCCGTTACTAAAACATCTATTTCACCATCTTTTAAAGCTTTTGTTGCTGCCGTAAAAGACTTAATTGCATATTCACCTATTTTAGGATCATTTACTCCAAAGCTTATATCAACCCCTTCTCTCCAAAGATTCAGAACATTTATTTTACCTGGAACGATTTGATCTAATTTATCAACTCCATGAAATTGAACTGTCGATGTAAAGCTCTTTCTAACGAATGAAAGAATTTTAGCATTTGCAAAAATAACCGGCGTACACAATTCCAACATACGAGAATCTTCGAATGTTTTCAGTATAACTTCGCTTCCAATACCGTTTAAATCTCCCACTGAAATTCCAACAATTATATTTTCTGCTTTTTTATTCATGAGCTCAGTTTATTTATTACTAATTTTGATGTGCAAATTTAGTAAAATAAAACCACAATGTTCACAGGAATTATAGAAACACTCGGAAGGATTCACGAAATTCAAAAAGATCAAAACAATCTTCACATAACAGTTGACTCATCAATAACCCACGAATTAAAAATAGACCAAAGCGTTTCTCACAATGGAATATGCCTTACAGTAGTAGCCATTAAAGATTCTCTTTATACCGTGACGGCAATCGACGAAACTATTCTAAAAACTAATATTAGCGATTGGAAAACTGGCGACATTGTAAATCTAGAAAGAGGAATGAAACTTGGTGACCGTCTGGATGGACATATTGTACAGGGCCACGTAGACCAAACTGGAACCTGTGTTAAAATTGAAGAAGCAAACGGAAGTTGGAATTATACTTTTGAATACGACAAAAATCAAAACAATATCACAATCGAAAAAGGTTCGATTACAGTAAACGGAGTCAGCCTTACGGTTGTAAATTCTAAAACGAATGAATTTAGCGTTTCAATTATTCCGTATACTTATGAACACACTAATTTTAAAGATTTCAAAGTTGGAACAAAAATCAACCTTGAATTTGACGTAGTAGGAAAATATATCTCTAGACTTTACTCAATAAATAAGTAATAGTTTTAAATTTTTCTATAAAAAAAGCTTCAATTAAATTGAAGCTTTTTTTATTTGACTTTTATATATTACAGTAGCACCTAGAGCTAAACCACCTAATAGTAGAAAAACAACATGTTGGTCAATTGGCATATTTGCTTCAGGATTACAGCTAGGCAGCTCTGGATCCTCACAATCAGCGGCAGACGTAGCATTCGCAGTTTTGGCTGTACTTCCTGAAGTTACTGGAACTGGCGGATGCGCAGATCCAGCAGACATTATCAAAACATTTAATAATAAGGCAATTACTAAAAATGGGGCTTTTAGATTTTTCATAAATTCAAGCTATTGCAAAAAGCAATTCTAGATAATTATTGATAAATATTCTTTAATAGAAATTTCGCACAAGCGCTTTTCTATCTCCAAAATCTTGGACAAAAGTATAAGTTTTTTAAACAAAACCAACTTTTAAAACCAAAAATCCAGAACAAATTTTAACATTTTTCTTAAAAACACTTCTAATCCTTTCAGAAAACGTTCTAGAAGAATAATGTTCATTTCCAGCACTATTCGTAAGAACCAAAAGACCATAAGAATTTACTTATCTTAGCAAAAGCAATCTTTTTTGTTCTCTCAAAAAATCTCTTTCACCGAATATACGCCAAAAAAAGAAGTTTGGGTTCAACTTTAATTACATTTAAGAGAATATTCTCAAATTAATATATTTGTAAAATCAAAACACACATACAATCCAATTCCAAAAGATTTAAAACTTCAAATTCAAATCTATTTTTAACTTAATTAATCAAATGAAAAAACCATATACAGTCGGAAGTTTATACGCAGGTGTTGGCGGTATTTGTTTAGGTTTTGAAAATGCAGGTTTTAAATTAGAGTGGGCAAATGAATTTGACAAAAAAGCCTGTGTTACATACAGAAACAATTTTGAGCACACTCTAATAGAAGGAGATGTAATGCAGCTAGACGTAAAAGATCTCAATAAAATTGACATTCTTACAGCTGGATTTCCATGCCAACCTTTTTCTCTAGCTGGCCACAGAAAAGGTTTTAAAGACAGCAGAGGAAATCATTTTTTTAAAATATTAGATTTTATTGACGAAATGCGTCCCAAAGTAGTGTTTCTTGAGAATGTCAAAAACCTAAAAGGACATGACAAAGGAAACACAATGAAAGTAATTCAGCGCGAAATCAAAAAACGGGACTACACTTTTGACAGCGCTATTTTGAACACTAAAGATTTTGGAAATATTCCGCATAATCGAGAGCGAATTTTCATGGTTGCTTTTGACAAAAAATTCGTAAAAAAAGGCTTTAGATTTAATTTTCCAGAGAAAGAAGAATTAACCAAGAAGCTAACCGACTTAATTACAAAAGAAAAAGTCGATAAAAAATTCTATTACACCGAAGACAAATACATGTACAATATGTTAAAGGAAACAGTTGTGAGAGAAGATAGAATTTATCAATTCAGGAGGCAGTATGTGCGAGAAAACAAAAAAGAAGTTTGCCCCACTTTAACTGCAAATATGGGAACTGGCGGCCACAATGTTCCAATCATTACAACTGAATTTGGCTTTAGAAAATTAACTCCAAGAAAATGTTTTCGTTTTCAAGGATTTCCAGATCATTATAAATTACCCAAAATTTCAAATTCCAGCCTTTACAAACAAGCCGGAAATTCAGTAAGTATGCCTGTTATAGAAAGACTTGCTTCTGAAATATTCAAATGCATTGAGAAAGCAGAAGCTAGACAGCTAAAAGCTGAAAAAGTTTAAATACTTAAACGCATAATTGTCCCTTCAATTTTTGCCAAGCAAACCTCTAGATTCTTCTCAATTTCTTTACTCCAGAATCTTAAAATCGTCCAATTTTCAGAAATAAGAAAAGCATTGACTTCTTCGTCGCGCTGTATATTCCTTTCGATTTTCGGAATCCAATATTCTCGATTCGTTTTAATTCTTAGTTGCTCCGTTTCCCAATCTTTTCCATGAAAGAATTCACTATCAACAAAAATGGCAATTTTATATTTGGCAAAAGTAAGATCTGGCCTTCCAAATACTTTCTTATTGTTTTTTCGGTATCTGTGACCCAATTTCCATAATGCTTTTGCAAGCCTTACTTCGCCTTTTGTAGCAGTACTTTTTATCGCCTGCATCGTTTTCCTCCTTTGTTCGGGAGTTAATCTATCCATCTGAAGATTAAATTTGTTTTGGATGGATAAAGTTAAGGGATTTTAGGAAAAGGGAAGTTTAATTTTTGATGTGAAAAATTTCAATTTTCACATTTCGAAAAGGGCAAAAAACAAAAAAGCCTTTACATTTCTGTAAAGGCTTTGCAAATAGGAATTATTCCTAAATTATTTATTTGATTAGCTTTTCCAAAAGCTTAATTTGTTCGTCTTTAGATTTTAGAAGCTCCAGATTAAGACGTTTTATTTCTTCTAAAGCTTCTATCCATTTTTCGACAGGATTTACATTAAAAGTTGGATAATAATTATATCCATTAGATTGATCGTTAAAAGTATTAGAAATAATATTTACCGCTTTTTCTTCATCAAAATTCTGAAAAGCTTCAACAGGAATCCTTAATGCATTTGAGATTTGCTTCAGCAAATTATCTTCAATTACATCTTTTTGCTCCAGCATAGAAATTTTCTTTTGGTTCCAGTCATCTCCCAGATCAAAAGCCAATGCTTCTTGTTTAATACCAAGCATTTCTCTAAAACGTTTTACATTTCTTCCCTGATGTATTTTTTGTTCCATAATGAGTATAGATTTCTAAAGGCTCAAAGATAAAAAAATATCCCTCTAAAAACATTCTTTTGTCAGATAACACATCTATAGTCAACCTTTTTAGGACGAGACATAAAACAAAAAAGCCTCTACATTGATGTAAAGGCTTTATGTTTCTAAAAGTGTGGTCCCACCTGGGCTCGAACCAGGGACCACCTGATTATGAGTCAGATTCCTTTTCTTTTATTATAATTTATGTTTTCATTATTATAACTGTAAATCAACTAATTAAGATTTTTAAAAACACTAATAAATCATTATTTCTTATTTTAATTGTACATTTGTTCGTCAAATGCTCGTCAAAAATTACAATCTCTTTTCAATTATGGTATCATACAAATTTACATTAAAAGCAACACCAAATGCAAAAGGCGAGTACTTTATTAATCTTGTATTAATTAAGGACAGGATAAATACAAGTTTATCGATCAGGAAGAAATGCAAATATGAAGATTGGTCATTTGAAACAGAACGTCTCAAAAAATCACACAAAGAATACAAGCAAATTAATGACCTGATTGAAAAATATTCGGGTCGGATTAATACTATTATTTATGAATTTGAAGCTGATGAAACACCATTCACCTTGCAAGATATTATAACCAAATTCAAAAAAGATTCTGGAAAACAGAAATCATTAAGCTATACTACTTTTCACGAAAGTTTAATCGAAGAAATTAAAAATGCAGGAAAATTATCAACCTCAAATATTGAAAAGGAAACCCTAAAATCGATTCAACGTTTTTTTGGAAAAACCGAAATCACTTTTAGAGATTTATCCGTTGATGCGATTTATAAATATCAATCTTTTTTAAATGGCAATAATAATAGCCAAAGTACCATTGGCATAAGAATCCGCACTTTAAGGGCTGTTTTTAATAAGGCTATTAAACGTGAAATTATTCCTGCAACAATGTATCCGTTTAATAAATTTAAAGTGTCAAAAATTAAGGAAGGTGGTAAGAAGGAATATTTAACTGAAGAAGAACTTGAGTCATTGAAAAATGTAAAACTGTTAGAAAAAAAAGACATCATAGCTCGAGATATGTTTTTACTAAGTTTTTATGGTAGAGGAATCAATTTCATTGACCTAATACAATTAAAAAAAACAGATCTATATAAAGAAACAATTACATATAAAAGGAGTAAAACTGGGGTAATTGTAAATTTTAAAATAAACGAATATTGGAAGCGTAAAATCGAGGAGTATACTTCGCCAGGAGACTCACTTTATCTGTTCAATATTATTCATAATAATCAAAACTCCGAAATTTATATAAATAATAGGAAAGAAAAATATTTAAAAATATACATAAATACACCTCTTAAAAGAATTATTACTGATTTACGTATTCAAAAGAAAATCACGTATTACTGTGCAAGGCATTCTTTTGCAACTATCTTAAAATTCAACAATATCTCAATAGATATTATCAAGGAAGCCTTAGGTCACAAAGATATTAAATCTACGATGTCCTATTTAAATACACTTCCAAGCAATACTTTAGACAAAATGATTGATGACATTATTTTTTAATTAAAAAACACAATACTTCATTACTTTAAAACCATTCAATCTAGTTAGATCCTACGGGCTTAATTCATTAATCAAATAGGGGTAGAAACTTTTTTTCAACGGTCTTTAATAAATATCATATTTGGAAAAATCATATTTTGACTATGTTTAGTTAAAAAATAAACCAAAAAAAATAGCACAAAAATAATTTTTCAATTTTAGAAAAAAATTTTGTGCTATCCTTCTTTTTAAGATAATACTAATTCACACGGAATCTAATATAATCTGGAGTGTAAGGTGAAGTTGTATAATGACAAGCTCCTAAAATTCCCCCTGTTAATTTTTCTAAATCCATTTGATCTTGTTCGTTAATTGCAATGCTTTTAAATTGCTCAAGAGACATTTTTTGGTTGTCTTTAACAACATTTTTTAAATTTTTCAAATCTAACATAGTTATATTTTTTTAAGTTATTAATAGGTACAAAACTACAAATAGAATCCATAATCGCAAGTATTTTCATATAATTTTTATATTTACTACTCCTCATATTTTCAAAGTTGTTTCTCTGCAATGAAAAACCAATTTTTATAAATTTGATATGAAATCGAACTATCATCTTTTAAATGTGGAGTTTCAATTATTTTATCAACTATTGTTTTATAATTATTCTTTTCAAAAAACGATTTAAATTCTTCAGCCGTTAACATTTCCGTCTCATCAGAAAAGAAGTAATCTAAAGGTCCAAAATGAATAAATAATCCTTTTGATTTTAAAATACTATTAATTTTAGGAAACCAAAGCTTGAGAGCAATTACATCGGTAAAGTAGATTGAAAATATAGTATTTAAAGAATAATTATTAAATGGCAAGTCTAAGACATCAGAAACAAAAAAATCAATTTTATCAGCTATTTTTTTTCTATTTTCAATGTCTATTGCAGCAGTATATTTTCTTGCAACATCTTCTATTTTAAAGACATTCTTTGGATTAGGATTATAAAAGTCATAGCTAACATTATTTAGCAACTTATTTATATGCCATATCATGGAAAAAGATTTATCTGTAGAATATATTTTATCAAAAATATCACAAAATTCGACAACTAATCTACCTGCTCCACAACCTAAAAACAAAGAATTTTGAAATTTATAATTACTAAGTTCTTCTTTTATAGAATTAACAATGATTTCAATCTGCTCTTCCCCTTCTTTTAAATAGCACCAATCTCTCTTTAGGTACCAAAAATCTTTTAATGTTATTTGATAATTATCATTTCTATTCAAATTTAACTTTAAGATATTATCAACACTAACTGTATCTTTTAATACTGCTAAAATTTCATTAATATTATTAAAATTCTCTAAATATGCTTCAAGAAGTTTATCAACATATTGCTGTCTTTCACCATTATATCTGCTTAAATTTAAAAGTTTATTTTCATTACTTTTATTACTGTTATAAAGGAGTAAAAATGATTCAGCTAAATACGAATCTACATCTTTAATGTAAATTTTAACACCACCAATTATTACAAAATCTGTATTAAATACCATAAAAAATTTACTTAATTGCTAAAAAACCTTCGAAACAAACATATTTCATAATGCTGACAACATCTTTAAATCCAGCTCTCTGAAGTAAATCCAAATTGCCTTGAGTAGAAAAAGGTTCCAAAACTCCTTTTAAACTCCGCGTCTTATCAAAAATATCTTCCTTAGAAAAACCTTGTTCTAATTTGTAGTCATTATATAAAGCTGTAAAAATATCTTGAAACCTAGCATCCGGTCCACGAACTTTTTCAAATAGAACAAATGCTCCTCCCCAATTAAGTGACTCATATATTTTATCAAAAATCAGTTGCCTCTCTCTAGGTTTAATAAATTGAATTGTATAGTATGAAACTATCATATCAGCTTTGTCAAGATTCATACTTAGAATATTATCACATATGATATCGATTTCATTGTATTCTAAAACCTTTTTATTAGCAAAATCAACCATGTCTTGTTCGATTTCTACTCCTATAAACTTTATATTCTTTTTTCTGTTGTGTTCAGCTAGTTGCAATGTAAGTGAACCTGTACTGCACCCTATCTCATAACACACCGAATCATTTGAAAGAAAAAAATCGGAAAGGCGACAAACCAAATCATGTCCCTCCTTATACATAGGAACAGATTTTAAAATATGGTTGTCGAATTTTTCAACAATTTCACCTGAAAAATTCCAATCAGCATTCATCATCTCTATTGAATTAAAATTTTTTATTAGTTAAATAAAAAATAGGAAAGTTTGAATCAACTTCCCTATTAATACAATTTTAGTTATCAGCTGGAATATTACCAGCTATATTGATAACCTCCAGGAATTCTTTCCCAGTGACAAGCACCTAAAATCCCTCCAGTTAATTTCTCCAAATCAACTTGATCTTGTTCTTGAAGTGCAATACTTTTAAATTGCTCCAAAGACAACTTCTGTCCTTCTTTAACTGCTGCTTGAAAATTTTTCAAATCTAACATACACTATTTCGTATTAAATTAATAATTTGATAAAGTAAATACTTATTTTTTTAATTAACAAATATTTAATGCATTACTTCTTAATGTGTAGTTAACCAATAAATCAATGGTAAAATCATTAATTTCATCATCATTTTCATGAGGAACTATTTCCTTTAAAGAATCTCGTAACTGATATCCATAAAAATTCGATTTATTTTTCACCAAATCAACCAATATCAAATCGTAATTACTTAAAATAAAATTAAAGTATCCCCATTCTTTTTTAAATGAATAACTAATATAAGATACTACCAACTTATCCATATCATGAGTAGTCTGGAAAGTATCATATATTACTTTTTTATCTACCGTATCAATATAAAAAAGCAGGCCCTGATCATTAATTTTAAATTCACAATCAAGAATTTGCACTCTATTTTCTTTATTATGCTGTTGTATAGTAAGATAATTTTTAAGCCTGTTCTTATATAAATTATCGTAATCGATATTTAAATGATAGTTATATATATAATCATCCATTTCAAACTTCGTAAATAAAACCTCAGCGTTAATTTCCGATATAGCTTTCAATAATTCTGTTCTGTCAAAATTTTCCGCATCAATCTTGTAATCTCTTTCTAAAACTGCTTTCGTTTCTTTAAAATAATTCATAATGGTTATCTCTAAGTGTTCTTTTTACTTTTTCGTAATATTCAGGATAATTTTCTTTAAATGTCATATATATAAACTCGTTCATGTTTAATGATTTTTTCCATGTTGAGACAGGATGTATATAACTAGTTCTTGGAACATCGTGTATTTTTACTAGTTCAGCGAAGCTTTTACTAATAGGCATTGACATATACGGCTCGATAGGCATGTTTTTTTCTATTGACAAACTATAAAATAACGCTTGCTCAAAAAAAACATTAAATGGCGTTAAGTGAGGAAGTAAATCTAATTTATCATAATTTTTATCAATAATCTCAAAAGCTTTTTTTGTATACATTTTAAAAAAATCAATGTCGCACCCTCCAATTATTCCAGCATTAATACCTTCAAAATTATTTAAGGTTGCTTTAGATTTTACATATTTTTTCATCTCTAATGGTAACGTGAAATTATTTTTTTCAATCTCCTCAGTAACTAATGCATAATATTCTACATTATTCTCGAAGTTCTGGCAAATTAAAGATTTAGATAGCAAGTCTTTTTCAAATTCTTTCCATATAAAAATATCGTTGTCAATATGTAAAAAAGGTTCGTCTTGAATTTCATACGCTTTTATCTTACCGACTGCCCATAGCTCGGGTCTATAATTATTAATCTCGTTTAAACTGGTATTAACTTTATCATAAGGTAATTCTAAATCGTCAATTAAAATTTTAGCGCCCAGATCATCTGTTACAAGTTCAACATTTGAATAAAACTCTTTAAGTTTCAAGACACTTAAGCAATTTGAAATTAAAAACATTTCATTATTTAGCCAAGATCCGCCTTTTGCTTTCTTTTTTTCTATTGAGTGCAAGAAAGGCTTAGTCCAAAAGCTTTGTACTATTTTATAATTATTCATTTTAATAAATTTTCTATTTGTTTAAGGTATATTTTATCAAGCGGATTGGTATAATTATCTTTCATACTAAACCCTTTGTTGTAAAAATCTTTAGCCTTTAGAAGATTCTCTTTACTTAAGCTTGTTTTTTTTTCTTTTTTGTAGGCTAGTGCTAAATAATAGTATGTCTCAGCTAAATAATCATTTAATGTAATTTCTTTTTTTAAACTTTTAATAGCTTCTTTAATATTACCAGTTTCATAATACAGAATTCCTAAATGCAGATAATCATAATTTTGAGGTGTGTAATCTTTAACAGACAACTGTTCTTTAATTAAATTAATCGCTTTCTCTTTTTTTCCAAGTGATTTATAGCATAGTGCAATAACTATTTTCAAATGATAATCCCCGTTCTGTGAATATCCAATATTGTCTTTGTTAATTTTCTCAAGAGCTTCTAGGTCTGTCAACGCTCCTTGGTAATCTCGCAGAAACTGATACTTACACCAGCCTCTATAACCTAAATTATCACTAGGATTAACATCAACAGCTTTATCAATTATTTTTTTCCACGTAATAAAATCTCCCCTTTTTAAATAAGGAACAGACTTTTCTCTATAAGCATAATCAAGGTTTGGACACATTTCAATTGCTTCATCAAAATCCATCTGAGAGAATTTATGGCCTTGATACTGTTCGGCATTTACTGCAATTTCGCACGCTTTTTTACAAATGGAATCTTTAAATGCATTGCAATTTGGCTGGCAAAAAATTATGGTCGGAAATAGTATTAAAATTACTTTTAAGATTCTCATGGTAAAATTTCAAGGAGTTTATAATTATCCAATTTAAAAGTCAAGTACTGATAATAATCGAAATTTTTCCCATCATATTCTCCAACTAACCAGCCATCAAGAGATTTAGTTATTTCTAATAATTGACTTTTAACACTCTCATCAAACTTTGCAGGCAAATAATTTAAGTTCATTTCTTGAACTCTAAACAAACCGGTTTTCCCTTCGCAGTTCACTAAAAACCGTATTGTTATATATCCTGTTCCTCCTTCTTTATCTCCAATCATCCCGGGGTGATATTTTTCTTTGAATATTTTAATAATTTCGTATTTTTCTCCTTTATATTGAAATCCTTTAGAAAAATTATAATATTGTGCTGTTTGCTTTTCATCACATATTTTAAAACTTTGATCATCAATTAAAGGATCAAAATTAATATCACCAACCCGTTGAGGATATGATTCTTTTATTTCTTGAGCATTAATGTTCAATGACAACAGAAAAAAAATTAAAATGCTCAATTTCATTAAGTTTGTTTTATTAAATACTTTATAAGAAAAAACATACGGCTGATTCGATACATCTAAAGAATAAATTGTCTTGCGGTTTCTTTCTGTCAATTCGTCACATCTTGAAGAAAAAAAAGTATACCATTTTAGTCCTTCTGACTTATAAAGATGTGGCAAACTGAATTTCTCAACCGAGGCATTAAACCTTTTCATGTTGCTAGAAAATCGTCCTAGTAATTCATGAAGTTGCCTTTCATTAAAGACATTATTTTTTATACAGTTTTCAAAACAAATATTAATATTTGACTGCGTGAACATTCCATGGAATCGACCGTAGACTTCTCCATGATCTTGTGGATTTTTTGTAAAATCTGAAATAGGGCTTTTAAATGGAATAGTGAATAAATCTAATTTTGTATCATACGTCAAAGTATTAAAAACAACATGAGAGCCTTCGTGTAAAATGTGATCCAAAAAAAATATTTCGTCATCTTCATTATTGACGTTTAAAAAAATCATATTATGACATTGAATGGAAGCAAAAGAATATGGCTCCCCACAATACATCATAACTTTTTTCACATTCTTTTTTAATAATTTAAAATAATCAAAATAATATTTTTTTATTATATCCAGAGCATTATTAAAATGATCAATATGTTTGGTAAAAAGATTGTTTGTTTCAACATTTACAATTTTCCCCTCATTATTTACAAACATACATTCCTGAAGTGGATGAATCGTTTTTACTAATTCAATTTGTTCTTTCAAATAAAAAATTGGCTCGAAATCGTAATTGATCTTATTATTGTCACTATCTATTAGCGTGAATTTATCCTCTATATTTACTAATATTAATTCACTTTCCAAAACATTGGTTTTAAAATACCCTATTTTAGAAATATAAATTATTCCCTCTTTATTTGTAAATACAGCTATTTTTTCCTTAGCAGTTTTCTCATAACCATAGATAAGGCAATCTAACCACTTATTATCCTTTTGAGTTACGTAAGCAAAAAGAAGAGGGTCCTGATAAATTTCTTGATTGTCGAAATCTAATCTTTCAAAAATATCATTATGCCTTCTGTAAAGTAAAAGCTTGAGTGAGTCAATAGTTTTATCCAGGCATGCATCAAAATCATCATAAAAAAAATCCATAATTACTGTTTTAAATCTTTAGTCAAAATGTATACAAATCGCTCAATTAATTTTAAATCCGCTGTTATTATTTCTGCTTGACCTACTAAATTGTTTGGCTTAATTTTTTTATTCTGATTAGTTATTAATCCATTGTCTAACGAAATGTTTATAAAGTAGTAATTAGAATTTGTTACAGTTGTAATTTTATTAATTTTTCCTTGCAAATAACCATATTCTTCGGATGGATAATTTGCTAATTTGATTATTACTTTTTGACCTTTCTTTACTTTACCGGAGCCAACAGTAGCCATTTTACCTCGAGCAAAATAGCTTCCTTTTTCTGACTGGACTAAAGTAAAGAGGACTTGTTCATTTTTTACAAACTGATTAATTTTCCAGACCTCAAAAAAGTTTATGTTACCATCAGCTGGCGCTTCAAATAAATATTTATTTTTCCAATTTAAAATTTGGGATTTTAATTCTTGAACTGCAGTACTGATATTCGTTACATAATCAATATTTTGATTTTCCTTTTCTAAAATTAACTCCGCATTATCTTTCTTAATTAAACTCTTATCGCTTTCAAGATTAGATATATTCGTACTAAAACTTTTATACCTGTTTTCTGTCTGAAGTAACTCAATTTGCATTTTTTCAAAATCACTTTTAGAAATCACTCCCTTTTCAAACAATTCCGAATATCTTAAATAATCCCCTTTTTTAAATTCATATTCTTTTTTAGCTATTTCTTTTTGATAATTATAATCTGACTGAATGTTATTTACTTTATTAATTCTCTCTTTATTTGAACTAATACCGACTAGTTGTGGATTATAGGTTTTATAAAATTTATATTGACTTATGAACTTAATTAAATTATTAAAATATAATTGGCTTTCTCCAAGCTCTAATTTCTCGGGAATTTTCACTATCAATTCTTCAAATGGAAGATTAAGTAGCGAATCAATTTCCTTCATATCCTCTGTGTTTGCAGAGTTTTCTATAACAGCAATCCACTGACCTTTTTTAATAAACTGACCATCGCTAAAATATAATTCCTTTAGCTTTCCACTAGTTCTACTAACAATATTGATCGGAGGATTTTGCGATGTAATTTCTACTTCAGAAACAACAATATCGGGATATTTAATTACCCATGTCAATAACAGTAATATGAATATTATAATAAAAAAAACGGAATTCCCCCATGAAATGATCCAAGAGGGCGTTTTTTCCAATATCTCTTTTGAATACTCGCTTTGCTCGCTTAATAAATCAATTTTCTTTTTCATTTTTTTAATTTGATAACTCTAATTGATTTTTTACCAGTCTAAAATAGGCTCCCTGTTTCTCAACCAATTCTTGGTGGTTCCCTTCTTCTATTATCCTACCTTTCTCCATGACTATTATATTATCCGCATTTTTAACAGTGCTTAATCTATGAGCAATTACCAGCGCAGTTTTACCTTCAAAAAAAGTATTAAGATTATTCATTATTATTTTTTCATTATTTGCATCTAAAGCACTTGTTGCCTCGTCAAAAAATAGAAAATTGGGATTTTTGTAAACTGCTCTAGCAATTAACATTCTTTGCATTTGACCACCACTCAAATTTACACCACTTGTTCCAGAAGGCCCTATTCTTGTATTATAACCAGAAGGTAAAGACTCTATCATTTCTTCGAGGTTTGCCATTTTGACAGAATTCATTAAATCATTTTTGTTAATCACCCCTTCAGCATTAGATTCTGTAATGTTTCTTGCTATCGTATCTGTAAAAATATAACCATCCTGCATCACTACACCACATGAGCTTCTCCATTTCTTTGTATCTATATTTTTAAGATTTATTCTACCTACAGTTATATCTCCTTCCGTTGGAGGATACAATTTCAACAATACTTTTAACAAAGTGGTCTTTCCGCTACCACTTTCTCCAACTATAGCTGTTGTTTTACCTTGAGGAATATGCAAATTGATATTTTCCAAGATCATTTTTGATTTTTTCCCGCCGTATTGAAAATATATATTTTTTAAGTAGATATCATGATTCATAGGCACCTCATTATGGAATTCTGAATCTGAATATTCATCTTTTATATCATTTATTTCGTTCATCCTCTGAAGACTTATTTTAGCATCTTGAGCATCAATGAAAAATTGAAATAAAGTCATTAAGGGAGCATTAAGCTGTCCTATTATATATTGAACTGCGACCATCATTCCCAAAGTCATATCACCTTTTATAACAGAATAAGCTGCAACAAAAGAAATAAATATATTTTTCACTTCGTTTATTGAATTTGCACCAATCGATTGAATTTGAGATAATTTTAAAGACTCAATAGATATTTTATAGAGTTTAATTCTCATTTCTTCCCAACCCCATCTTCTTTTCTTCTCTGACCCATTAATTTTAATTTCCCTTATTCCATTTACTATTTGAATCAAACTGCTAGAATTTCCAGCGGATTCATCGAACCTCCTATAATCAAGTTCAGCTCTTTTCCTCATGAAAAAATTAATCCAGGCTACGTATAAAATTGCTCCAGTTAAAAAAACCAAAAAAATTGTAACATTATATCCTAACAAAATAATCATGAAAATAATCATGTTGAGCATCGAGAAAAAGGTATTTGGGGAAGTTGTAAGAAATCTTTCCAATCTTTCAGAGTCCTGAACCCTTTGAAGTATATCTCCTGTAATTTTAGAATCAAAAAATGATACGGGAAGTTTCATTAATTTAATAATGAATTCAGAAGCTATTGTTAAATTTATCCTTGCACCGATGTATAATAAAAGCCAACTTCTTATAATGCTAATTACGGACTGTGAGAGAAAAAGTGTTAATTGCGCAATTAAGACTAAAACAACAAAATTGATATTTTTGTAATTTACTCCTTTATCAATTATTGCTTGGGTAAGAAATGGAAATATTATTTGAATTATACTGCCTATAAACAAACCTATAAAAAGTTGAATAATATATTTCCTGTAAGGTTTGATGTAAGGTATCAGTGATTTGAAACCTTCTTTTTTCTTTACATCTTCTTTTCCCTCATAAAACGCAGGAGTAGTTTCTAACAAAATTATTAAACCTTCGTCTGAATTATTTAGATATCTAGTATTTTGCCAACCCTCTATAAATTTCTCTTTATCATAAATTAATAAGCCGTGGTCAGGATCGGATACATATACCTTGTTATTCTTAATTTTATATACTATAACAAAATGTCTCTGCCTCCAATGTACAATGCATGGTAAAGGTGCTTGCTTTTCAAGCGTGTCAAAATTAACTGTGGCAACTAAAGTTTTAAATCCAAGAATTTCAGCAGCATCTGTTATTCCCAACACCGACACTCCTTCAGTTGTAATTCCGCATATATCTCTCAGATAATCAGACGAATAAATCTTACCATAAAATTTAGCCAGAATTCGTAAACAAGTTGGACCACAATCGGTTCTGTCATATTGCCGATAAAAAGGGAATTTTCGTTCTTTAATTAGAAACATTTTAATATTTTTGGAAGTAAATATATACAAAAATATGGTTAACTTAAAAAATTTATCAAAAATTGGAATTGGCACCTATAGAATGTCTATTCAAGATTTAGAGCATAGAAATTCATTAAATTATGCAATAGAAAAAGGTATAAATTTAATTGACACAGCTTCTAACTATCAAAATGGAGATTCTGAAAAATTAATAGGAAACTTCATTAAAGATTCTCAAAGAAAAAATGTCTTTGTTGTAACTAAAGCTGGGTATATACAAGGTGATGATATAGAAAAAATAAAGGGTCTAAATATTAAAAAACTAATAAAAATTACTAATCATTTTTTTTATTCACTTGATAAAAAATTCATCAAATTTAAATTTTACGAATCATTAAAAAATTTGAACACAGATTATATTGATTGTTTTTTAATACATAATCCAGAACATTATTTTGCTATCGAAAATAATTACCAGAAAGACATTAATAATGACATACTTGAAATTTTTGAATTTTTAGAAAGTTTGGTGACAGAAGGTAAATTAAGATATTATGGAATTAGCTCCAATAACATAGCTACTATTAATTCTAAAGGAATTGATATTTATAAAATACTTGAATCAAAAAATAATTATCCTTCTTTTAAAATTTTACAATTTCCGTATAACCTTGTAGAAAGAGAGGCTTCAAACATTTTAATAAATAAAAATTCATTAATAAGCTTATCCAAAGAAAAAAACATTATTACAATGTCTAACAGACCTCTTAATTCAAGCCTAGATGGAAAAGTATTAAGGCTTGTATATAATAAATCTGATTTAAGTTTAATTGAACATGAAAAGGAAGAAGAACTTTTCAATTCTTTCTTAATAAAAATTACAGAAAAACTAAAAATTTTAGGAGAAAATTCTCCATTGGATGTATTTTTACCGATAAAATTTTTTATTGACAATAGAAAAATTATTGCAAATTCTGAAGCAATTGATAAAGCCATAAATAACTATCTAATACCGTTTCTTTCTCAGATTGAATTAAACAATTATGAAACAATAAATATGTTACGAGAATTGCGCAATTATTGGGTACTTTTTTCCAAAGAATTTAACAATAAAAGGCTTGAAAGTTTACAGCAAGAATTAGTTCACAAAGGAATTTTAGATTCCAATGATAAAAGAGAGTTTCCAGTTTTAGCGTGCAATTTTTATCTTAAAAACGGAATTGATCATGTCTTAATGGGGCTACGGAATAAAAAATACATCGATGAGATTACAGAAATTTTACAATAGCAATGTACAATTCTTATATGCTATAAAATAAATTGTAAAAACTACTCTATTTATTGGAGCTAATAATGTAAAATTAAAATTACTTAAGGCGAAATAAATAAACTTAGAAATCATCATCTGTAATCATTAAATATTGAATTTCAATTCTTTAATTTTACAAAAAACTTCCTTTTTTTCTTAAATGTAAAGATTTGTCTAATCATCATTAGCTATATTTTTCAGAGAATTTATATATGCTTTTTCCATTAGCATTTTGGTTTCTTTATCACTACTATTATACATATACTCCCAAGATTTTTTTATCCTATCATTTTGAATTTGTTTGATTTCAATTTCTTTGTTATTATCGTTATAATGTATTGCCCATTTGTAAAGGTTGCTTATTACAACCATAATCGAAAGCCACAAAAACCACCTGCCAAAAACAATTTTATAAAATAGTTTTGCATCCTGTTCTGGAAATAACAAAATCTGAAATTTCCTAACGATACTTTTTGGTTGCCTACCAATCATATATTTTATGTCTAGAAAACCTTTTTGTAGAATAGCCTCAATTTGCTTAATATCCAATTGTTCTAAAACATTTTTTTCTATATTATGTTCCTTTTTAGACGCATCGATTTTATTCTCTATGTTTTTAACTGCAGTAATAAGAGCCTCAATATGCTGGTTATTTGTTTTCTGTTCCAGTGTAAATTCCTCCAGTACTAATTGTAATGTCTCCCTTTCTATATGACCTTTGTCTTTAATTGAATTTGTTTCCATATTTTTTATTTTTTAACATCATCTCCTTAATGCTGGTTTCTTCTTTTTCTTTTGAGAAATTTTCTGTAATTCAGGATCGATATAATCCGGATCATATTCAGAATTCATTAACTGTCCTATAACTCCTAAAACCTCTTTAACAACTGTTTCTCTTGGTCTATCTAAACTATAGCCTTGCTTTTCTTTGTTTTGCTTTTCAGTAAAAGAATTAGGTATTGACTGACAATCTCTATCATAATTTTTTTCTTCACCTGCATTTTTCATGGCATACTGTTGTTTCTGATTTAATATCTTTTCAATTTTCATCAATGAAAAACCAACTTCGCTTCCTTTTATTTTTACTTTTTTATCATCTATAAAACAAATCCCCCTGCCCTTAAGAACTTTATAACCCAACTCCCGCATATGTCTTTCAAATGCTAAATAGGAACTGGTATACTTTAATGTCTGTTGGATATCTTCTTTAAGCTTTTCTTTTCTACTATCATGGCGAGGCAACAACCTTTCTTTAGGAGAAAGGAATGCTCTTGGACTTAATACTTTTTGAAGACCGTATTTCTTTTCAAGCCGTCGACAAAGTTCAGCCATGCGTTTGTAGCTATTGCTATCATTGGCAACCCTCCCATTAAAACCTACTCGATTGGCTGCTATATGAATATGCTGCTCTTTGGTATCCTTATGCAGTACGCAGATGTATTGATTGTCTGCTATACCAAACTCCTTGGCACATTTTCTTCCAACTTCTCTCAATTGTTCTCTGGTCAATTTATCTTCCGGAGCTAAACGTAAGGTCAGATGCAGCATTGGTTTTTCAACACGCCTGCTTAATCTCCTGACATCTTTAAACTGCTCTGTAAGCTCATATTTGTTACCGAAGCACTTATTATATTCTAATACTTCTGCTCGGCCTTTATGCTGCAGAAGGTCTTGCATTGCAAGTGCAAGTTTTTTCTCCTCAGACAATTCTCTTTTGTCTTCCAAACAGTAGCTGATACAATGATAAAAAGAGCTGCCTATGCTTACACGACCTATCATGACAAAATTTTTTTAATTTGGATAGCAAGATCTTTAACCTTCTCCGACTGTACTTTTAATTCCGCTCTTTCAAGCGGACTTAATTCATCATTACTATTTCTCTTTTTAGCTATCTGGTTTAGGTTGGCTGCCATGTGGTTGAGCACTCCGGTAAAGCTTAGAATTTCTTTTGGAAGAGCTTTATTTGTGCAATCAATCTTTGCCTTGAGTCCAATTTCACGAAGGTATTCGGAAACGGTAAGATTTACTTTTTTAGCTTTAGATTCAATTATTTTACGCTCGTAGAGTGTACATTTAATTGCCATAAGCTGGTCTCTTTTTACCGCCTTTTTCGGCCTACCTCCTCTATTTTTTTTAGTTTCATTCTGTTCTTCCATCGTCTCTTATCATTTATTTTTTGAATGTGGCAACATGAAAAAAAACTCTCTCAACGAATGCGATAGCATGAGGGGAGCCAGCGTTTTGGTTTTACCAAAACATAGCTGGCTACCACCGGGACGTCATATAGATCGCCTAAAACTATGACCTCGTTTAACTTGCTGTTCCTGGTTTAACCATTCGTTTAAATCTTTCTTTGGTCGGTATAAAAAACTTTGGTCAGTATATTTTGCAGAATCTCTTTGCAGGCATTCGTTAGTAAATTTTATACCTCCCGTATCTCTGTCTAAATAAAGATCGACTCTCTCGTGTTTTTCCATTAAATGTAGTGACTTGTTAAAAAAGGATAGTGAATTAAGTACCAAAAAATTTGTTTGCACGTTAACCGATTTTTCATTCATCATTTTATAAGAGAGGTAGTCAAAAAAGCCTTCAAAAACGACTAGTGCTTTTGTTTGGCAATCTATAAAAGTGATATCTTTTGGTGAACTGCTGCCTTTAAAATTTTCACTACGTAATTCATATCCTCCTGAAATATTCTGAAATCCAATAGCAGTATGCTTTCGATTATTTAACCAAAAATCAACCTCTTTACAATGTTGTCTTGCGATCTCTTGCGAAATGCTTCGGTTGTGTAAATAAGCCATCAGGAATTTATTTTCTAATGTGCGAACATCAACAATAACAATTTTATCAAGGAGATTATCTTTCTTCTCATTTGCAATTCTTTGATTTGAAGACTGTCGATTCTCATTCTTAAGTGATAAACTTGTCCCAGAGAAAGTACTACTGCCATTTAAAAGCCGTAAAAATTCAGAAACTGTACATCTAAAATATTCGATCCCAAAATCAACTACATTTCCTCCCTTCCCTAATCCATGGTCATACCATAAATTTAATTTTTGATTCACTTTAAAAGAGGGTGTCTTTTCATTTCGGAGTGGCGATAGATACCAATAATCCTGATTTTTTATTTGTGATGGCTCATGTCCCAATGTTTCAAGATAATTGACTAAATCAATTTGATTTGCAATTTTACAATTGAACTTTTCCATAATTTTTTTTTTTAAGTAAATCTTCTATTTGATTTGCAAAATTCTGTTCATTTGCTATTGAAAAAAAAGAATTTTTATTTTGCTTTTTCATGAAACTTTGATGCAAATACTGTCTAATGCATTGATTATAGTAAGATTACTCTGAATCAATGGATGCATCATTGCATCACTTTATTTTTCCCCTGCATCAGTTTTGCATCAAAAAGAGTCTTTATTAGCTTGATGCAAGGTTTGATGCAGATATATTTGACTCAATTACAACACTTTATCTTAGTCTTGCATCAAAGCATCAAATATTTTATAAAACAAAATCTTTTTGATGGTATAGAAACGTCCTCTTCGATCTACTTTTACATATTCACCATGCGACAATAATTCAATTCCACAATAAGACTTCGTATTATCTTCGGGTGTAAAACCCCATCGTTTCAGAATATTTCTTATTTCATTAGCAGAAATATCCATTCTGTTATTTTGCTTTCTCAGTAGAATAAAAAGATCATTAGGAGCTAATTTCAACTCATCCTCTTCCATTTTCTCAAAACATTCATGAATCAATTCAAGCATCAGAATTTCTTCTTTATTTCGATTTACAAGTTTTAACAAAGAGGCAGTCATAATCTGTTCCGGTTTAAACCACATTCTCGTTTTTTGTTGAGAAAAATAATTTCTCATTTGGAGGTACTTTAAGAAATACGGAATTTCTTTGTTCAGTTTTTTAAGAAAGAATACATCCTCTGTATTTATAGTGCGAATTTTACGAATCCAAAAACGGATTTCTTCTTCGTCTATTTGGATAAAATTATCTTCATTATTAGAACAAAGAATAAATTTCGCAAAGAATTCGATTTCTTGTCGATCCTTGCCTTTTGCTTCCATTTTATCTTTGTCAGTTGTAGAAAGATACTTTAATCTTTCTGTAATCTCCTTTCTATCAAAAAAGACTTCATCAATAGCCACAAGAAGCATACTCGCCCAATCAGAATTAAACTGCGAGCCAAATGAATCTCCTTTTATGTAAGTCATATTCATTCCAAAAATTGCTTTCAGCCACTTTATGAAGGAGCTTTTTCCTGTCGATCGTTCTTTGCTTACTAAGCAAAGAATCGGTAATGTTTGCGTAGGTTTTTCATATAAAAGTTTTATGTAGTCTAAGCCTAATTGCGCTTGATCGCCAAAAATATGTTGAATAAATTGCAATGAATTAGGAATCAATTTTTCTAGTTCATCTATCGGAAAATCCTTGACGATGGGTTGGTTAGGTAGTTCATGATAGGTATTATAGAAATCATCTACAATTTGCTCGTAACCAAAATGATTAGGAATACAGCAAAATCCATCTAATTTAAGTATGCTATTCAAAAATGATTTTCCATGATCTGAAATGATTGTTTCACGATTCCACCGAACCATTACTTTTACTTTATCGCCAGATATTAAAGGTTTATCAATAATTTTGAAATAGGAAGTTCCTACTCTGATATAAGGAATATCTAAGTCCATAAGATTCAAATTATAATCCTTACAATTTTGTCATAAGAATTTGATTAAAAAATAAAAGATTTTTATGCGCTAATTTTACGGAAGTTGAACGCTTTATTTTTTCCAAAAAGTAGCATTTGTGTTCTCAAGATCTTCAGTAGTGCTAATGATCTCTCCGTTTAAATAATCAAGAAGATCTGCTTTTCTAAAATAGATTTTCTTTTGACCTTTTTTCTTGGAATATCTAATCTTTCGTTGGTGGGTAAGCTGATAAATGTATTTGACCTCTATAGATAAAAACTCGGCAGCTTCTTCAGAGGAATAAACATCTTTACTATTTAAAGATAGTTTCATTAATGCCTTTTTAATAAAGGCATCTTGTTTCTTTGCTAGTTCCATTACGATCAATTCCAATCGATCAATTTTGGAAGTAAAATTACTTGCATCCATGTATCTAATTTTTAAATTATGAAACAAGTTTACGGAGGTTTGGTTATGTAAAAAATCGTGTAAAAACAATTTACATATTTAAAATAACTAATAATAATAAATTCTCAAACGGAACAAATCACTTTAGCTTATTATATCTTTAAAAAATATATTTGAGTAATCAAATTTTACATAGCGATCAAGGCAATTTTTCAAAAAATCTTGTAAAATCGTTAATGTGTAAAATTTTATCTCCCTCATTTATTGCAATATAATTATTTAAGAAATCAATGATTTTGGTATTTGTTTTATCTTTAATCTGAGAATTCCAATTTTTTTGAATATTGAAAAGTGATGTCAATATTTCAATTATGTTCTGTTTAGAATTTCTTTTATTATCTGTTTTTATTAGAATAGATTTCTCTTTTATACCAATCCCATTGCATAACTTATAAAGATTTTCAATTGAAGAGTCATCCCTAAAAACTTTAACGTGCTTCTCTATTATCACATCAAACTCTCTTCGATGAATCTGTCTAATAATATCTCCATACGTTAGATTTACTGCATCTTTAAAATTCACACCATTGAGGCTAATTGCAGAAACGATTTTATTTTTTTCAAAAACAACTTCTCTTTGTTTAAATATTTCTGTAGGGTTCTGAAAACAATCTTTTAATATTTCAAAAATACTTCTTGGAGTTTTTATCTCAAACATATAAAGTAATGCAGATTGACTAAAAAGAAGCAAAAAGAGAACCAATATAACCCTATAAGTTTGTTCTGCAATTACAGATTCTTTTCCTAGAAATATTCCTATAAAAAATGATACAGCACAAATCAATGATAAAATTACCAGCCTACTCCTATTAGTTCCAGCGTAGTAACAAAATTCTTCTTCAGAGTATAAATTTACCAGCAGAGGTTTAACAATGAAAAATAATCTGCAAAGCAGATAAATAGGAACGATAATTTTTGCAAAAATTATGATAAATGACAAGATGTAGATATAAATGGTCATATTATAAATCATTAACTTATATAAAAGTAAACAAAACTAATTGATTATAAAACAACTAATGTTCGTCAAATGCTCGTCAGAAGAAAACAAAAAAACCTTTACATTTCTGTAAAGGCTTGATTTTGCTAGTGGTCCCACCTGGGCTCGAACCAGGGACCACCTGATTATGAGTCAGGTGCTCTAACCAGCTGAGCTATAGGACCGGTTTAGAGGATGCAATATTACTACTATTTTTCATTCACTCCAAATATTTTAAGACATCATTTTAATTTAATTTTTAAATCTTTCTTCGAATCTCAAAAACGAAATTGATTTTCAACATCTTATTCAAAAATTAAAATGACATTTTTTTATTTAATTTCTTGGCAAAGCTCCACCAAAACGCCATTTGTGTTCTTCGGATGCAGAAAAACGACCAATTTATTGTCTGCTCCTTTCTTCGGAACTTCATTGATCAAAACAAAACCTTCGTTTTTTAAACGTGTAATTTCAGCTTCGATATCATCAACATCAAAAGCGATATGATGAATTCCTTCTCCTTTTTTCTCCAAAAATTTAGCAATAGGACTTTCGGGATTTGTTGCTACCAAAAGCTCTATTTTACTATTTCCTGTCTGAAAAAAGGATGTTAAGACTCCTTCGCTTTCTACAGCTTCCATTTTATAAGACGGAACACCAAGCATTTTTTCAAACAAAACATTCGCATCGTCCATATTTTTTACCGCAATTCCAATATGTTCTATTTTATTTACCATCTTTTCGAAATTATTGATTTACATATGTTCTAAAATAACCGCATTCTGCAATTACATCCTGATAATATTTCGTATCCGAATAGTCTTTTCTTAAAGCTTTGAACGAGTTCCAAGCTATAAAATTAACTTTATCATCTTGAATTTCCCAATAGCTGTTTATGTTAGTGTATTTTTTATTGTAGTAATCGTTTCGCTCACATTTCGAAATCAGATACAAACATTTTGCTTTTTGTTCTTTGTTTGAAGCCGCTTCAAAGGCTTTCTGATAATACATTTTAGAAACTGAATTATTGGTAATCATTTCTTTCATCGAATCTCTAAACGAATACGGGCCAGACCCATACCCCACAATACTCATTTCGTAAAAAGTTCTTCCGTTTCCAAAATGAGAAATATTATAAAACGCATTTCCTAACAAAAGACTGTTGGTGTAAACATCTTCTTTTTGAGCCAATTTATCCTGCATTTCTTTTATTGTGGTCAAGAAATCCATAAAAGTATATTTTCGTTTCTGATACGCCGTGTGCTCACAATCGTGGCAATCTTTTATATTTCCATTAAACGGATTTCCTAAGAATTTAACGTACTGAACAGAATCTGTTTGTTGCATAAAAGCAATTGCTTCTGGAATTTTATTTTTGAAAGTAGACTGAATGGCTTGAAAATTATTAATATCCTTCAGTTTTAAACTATAAATTCCTGCGCCAATTTTCTCAATTTCGGTTTTATTAGATTTTTCCAAAAAGCTTTTTATTGCCAGCAAATTCTTTTCATTGTCATAATATGCATTTCCGTCGTTCCAATAACTATAGCGTGATTCTCCGTAAATCTCGGCCATAACCAAATTGCCTTTTTCTTTATACAAATGCGATAAATAGCTTCTGCTCCATGAAGAAGCATTTTGATAACGAAATACGTCTCCTTTATAATTTTTAGGAAGCTCAGTGTATAACCAATTTAAATCGGCTAGAATTGTTTGCTCATTTTTATCTGTCAACTTATCAATCTTGCTTAAGTTATTTACGAAACGTAATAAACGAAGCTGCATTCCTGCCAATTCTGTTTTTGGAAGTGTTTTTTCAGCTTTGCTGTAATTTTTATCCGCATTGGCATAATCGCCTTTTAGCGTTTGAAGATAACCAAGTGCAATATCCCACAAATATGGCTTTTCGGTATTTCCTGCAGCAGAAATTTTTGCAATTAAATCGACAGCGCTATTATCAACTTTTGCCTTATTCTCTGTTTTATTTTCAGCAACAGTCTGTGGTTTTGGTTTCTGATTTTCTCCTTGTCCGTCTATCTGAAACGAATTGTTTATTTGTTGTTCTAACGAATTAACCAATCTTGTTCCGAGATAATTTAAATGCTCGCTTTTAGGATCCAATTCGTAGATTTTTTCAATCGCTTGTTTTTCATCTTTATAATATCCATGAATTGCCCAAAGTGCCGCTTTTTCTTTATTGTCTTTTGCCAACGCTAAAGCCTTAGTCCAATCTGATTCATTTTTTGGACGGAAACTATAAGCCGTTACAACACGTAATTCTGGACATTTATCAAAAACTTGAGCATATAAATAGTTTGAAGCTGCGTATTTTTTCTGTTTGTAATTAATTCCGGCAACATACGCCAAAGCGCGATAATACAAAGTATTTCTGGCAACAGAACTTTCTGTTTTATTAAAAAAATCAATTGCTTTTTGTTTGTCGTTACTATAAAAACGTGCTTTCATAGTCAAAAACCAATATCTGTTTTTCAAAAACGGATCTGACAAAGTATTATATACATTTTCTATTGACTGAATCATTTTGGCATCATTGAAAGTTTTTGCCACAACAGGATCATAACTCCAATAATCTTCACCAATCGAAACCGTTTCTATTTTTTGAGCCAAATACAGAAACTCAACAAAGTTTTTTACTTTCTCATCTTTCAGATTAAGCTTTTTGCCCCATTTTTGCGTGCTTTTATTTTCTTTTTTCGTTTTATAATACACATGTAAGCCTTCGATTTCTTCTTTATTTTTAATGACATTTTTGTCATCAGAATAATATCTAGGCTTTTCATCCCCAATCAAAAAATAATTGACTGTTGTGGTATCGACTTTTCCTTTTAAATAATCCGCCCAATCTGATTTTATATTTTTATTAAAACGAGAATTATGCTGGGTATCAAAACCAATTCCGTAAAAAATTCCGCCTGATAAGAACAAAGGCGAATACGATTTGTCGGCAAAAGTTTCTGGAGTAAAATTTGAATTATAAGATCCTAAATAATCCCAATCTCCGTCTGCACACGCATATATAATTCCGAATGCAGAAAGCAAAACGGCACTAGAAGCAAGAAATAATCTGCTTAAAAGTATTTTTTTCATAATTGTTTAAATTGAATTCGTCTAAATCGTAAAATATAATTTCGTTTGGCTTTTCTACAAGATGATCTTGCAAATCTTCTGCCATTTCTTTTAAATCTTTTGGTTTTATTTCTTCTATTTTCAAGAGATCGTTTTCTTCATAAAAAACACCATTTTTATAATTGGAATGTTTTACTCTAAAAAAAATTGGACTCGTTTTTTCAAAATTAGAATCTTTTTCTAGTGCTATGCTATTCATTTTAGAACGAAGTCCGATCACTTTATTATTTCTAATATGAACTCCCCAAGAATAAATTGGAAAAGCAAAATCTAAATGAAGCGGATATCTTTTTAAACTTTTAAGATATCGTTCTGCCACTTTCTTATCGTAAATAGAATTTAGAGAATCGGGCGCAATAGATCCCATATTATAATACATTAAAACTCCAGAATCGACATTTGGAATTTTTGTTTTTTTGAAATATTTGACTTGATGCAGTCGAATAGTTGCTGAAAGTTTCTTCTTCGAAAGCTTTTTAAAAACTTCTATAAATTTTAGATAATTGTCTTTACTTTTTAAGGTCCAATCGCAATCAATTTGAATTTCTTGACACACAATTTTATTTTTAGAATTGATTTGTTCTATAAAATCAAAGGTTTTTTGTGCCAAATCCTTCACATCAAGATTAGGTTGGAGCATCACTTTATTTTGAATAAAAACAACCGGAACAATAGCATATTCTTTCGGGTTTTCTTCAAAACGAATAGGACTGATGGGAATTGGAAAATTAGATTCTGGATGAATTCCAATGTCAAAATACCTTACATAAAGTTTCTGAACATTGTTTTCTTTCAATGCTTCTTTTTCCGTTTCAGAAAACTTGAAGATTGTTTTCCAGTAATAAAAGGAAATTACGGGCTTTTCACTTTTAGTGCATGACAACATTAAAAAGAGAAACAAAACTGGGAAAAATCGCTTGAACAAAACTTAGGAAAATTACATTTTACTTCAAAAGTAAGAAATTATAGCATTTTAAACACTAAAATTTTTGAAGATTTCCAAAAGTCTCAAATCCTAATAAATGGATAAAAAATTTCAATTAAAGCAAATATAATCGTTATTTTGTGCAATCAAATTGAAAAACCGTTATGTTGAAAGACACCTTAAAATACATTGCATTTGTAATTCTAATATCAATGATAAGCTGCGCCAAAAGAGGCAGCATTACCGGCGGTTTAAAAGATACGTTACCTCCTGTTTTGGTATCTAGTTTTCCTAAAAATTTTAGCACAGATTTTAAAGGAAATACAATAACCTTAAATTTTGACGAATATGTCAAACTTAAAAACACCAATAAACAGCTTATTATTTCTCCGCCGTTAAAAAATGAGCCGTTAATTACACCTACAAATGTCAGCAAATTTATAAAGATCGAGCTTCGAGATACTTTACAGCCAAATACAACTTACAGTTTAAATTTTGGGCAGGCGATTACAGACAACAATGAAGGAAACGCACTAAACCAATTCAAATACGTGTTCTCGACAGGATCGCATATTGATTCGCTTAAACTGAACGGAAAAATTAAAGATGCGTATGGAAAATATGTTGACAATTTCGTTTCTGTAATGTTATATGAAGTAAATGATAAATTTAAAGATTCTACCATTTACAAAGAGTTTCCGCGCTACATTACGAACACTTTGGACAGTATGCGAACTTTTCAGTTTGAAAATTTAAGAGAAGGAAAATATCTTTTGGTAGCATTAAAAGATAAAGGTTCAAATAATAAGTTTAATCCAAAAGATGATAAAATCGGATTTTTGAAAAGCTATATCACAATTCCGACGGACACGGTTTATGAGGTGGAATTATTTAAAGAAACGTTACCATTAAAAGCTTTCAAACCTATTCAGGCTTCAGGAAACCGTTTGTATCTTCCTTATGAAGGAAAACAGGATTTCAAAAATTCAAAACCAAAAATTACACTTAAAAATGGCGACGAAGTTCTTGAAACTATCGTAACGCAGTTTCCTAAAAAAGATTCGCTTCAAGTTTGGTACAAGCCAATAAAAGCCGATTCGCTATCAATGGAAGTTGAAAAAGGAGATTATAAAAAAAGATTTTCGTTCAAGATTAAAGCCTTGAAAAAAGATACTTTAAATATTAAAGCGATACAAAACGGTCAGATTAATTTTAGAGAACGTTTTACTTTGGAAACCGAAACTCCATTAGTAAAATTTGACAAATCTAAAATTGCTTTGGTTAATAAAGATTCTGTTGCTGTTCCTTATACAACAGAATATGACGAATTTGAACAGAAATTATATTTCGATTTCAAAAAAGAACCATTGGATAAATATAGTTTCACTTTCTTACCAGGTGCTTTGACCGATTTTTATGAAAAGACAAATGATACTTTATCGTATAAACTCAGCACTAAAGAATATGCCGATTACGGAAATCTGATATTGACTCTTAAGAATGTCAAACGTTTTCCTATAATTGTTGAATTGACCAATAAGAAAGGAGATGTAGTTTTAGCCGAAGGATATTCTGAAGGCGAAACTACTTTAGAATTCAATCTATTGCAACCTGATGTTTTTACTGTACGCATTATATATGACGACAATAAAAACAAACAATACGACACTGGTAATTTCTTAGAAAAGAAATACGCAGAAGAAGTATTTTATAATCAGGAAGAATTTGATGTCCGTGCCAATTGGGATCGGAACGAAACAATCGACTTGAGCATTCCTTTTAATCCAGAAGTCGAGAAGAAACAAGACGATAAAAAGAAAAAAGAAGCAGAAAAGAAACGAAAAGCCTTTTAAAACTTAATTTCAAACTGATCTCTATCGCTTAAAAAGTCTAATTTTTTACGCGTTTCATACATGGTGTTTTTGTCTAATTCTACGACAAAAACACCATTTTTTTCTTGTGGCTCTAAAATATAATTGCCCAAAAAATCTATTGCTTGAGAATGACCAATATGTTCATAATCATGAGCATCATTCCCAATTCTGTTTACCCCAACCACATACGAAAGATTTTCTATGGCACGTGCTTTTAGCAAAGCATCCCAAGCATTTGTGCGTACTTTTGGCCAATTGGCGACATACAAAATAAGGTCGTAGTTTTCTACATTACGTACAAAAACCGGAAATCTCAAATCGTAACAAACCTGCAGACATATTTTCCAATCTAGATAATCGACAATTACCTTTTTATTTCCGCACGTATACACTTTGTCTTCGCCTGCGAGAGAAAAAGAATGTCGCTTATCGTAATACTGAATTTCTCCTGACGGAAAAACAAAAAACATCCTATTATAAAACTTTTCGTTTTCTGTGATAACAACACTTCCTGCAACTGCAGCATTTTTTTGTTTTGCTTTCAATTTCATCCATTCAATCGTTTCTCCTTGCATTGTTTCGGCAACTTCAGAAGCATTCATTGTAAATCCGGTCGAAAACATTTCGGGAAGCACAATAAGATTTACTTCCGATTGAATTTCATCAATTTTCGAATCAAAATTTTCTCTGTTTTTACTGGCATTTTGCCAAAGAAGATCGGTTTGGATTAAAGCAATTTTCATCTTAAGAATTTTTATATAAAGGTAGAAAACATAAGCTTATTACTCCTTTATCTCTCTATAATTTTAACATTACAATTGCAAAAAAAACGCAGTTTTTGCAAAAAAAATGCGACATGTAGAATTATTTTATATATTTGAAATTCCAACCACAATTATAACTAACTAAAAACCAACCACCAATCATGAGCATTCTCATACTCACTGCATGCATTATTTTCTTGATTTTACAGATTGCTTGGTTCAAAATTAATCCGTTTATCGCGTTTATCATTACCTCACTCTTGGCTGCACTTTTTCTTGGTTTGCCCATAGAAACGATTTCACCTGTTTTGCAAAAAGGCCTTGGTGAAATGCTCGGATCTATTACCTTAATTATTGTTTTTGGAACGTGTATCGGAAAATTGGCTGTTTCGTCTGGAGCTGCAAATGTCATCGCTAAAACAGTTATGAATTGGACAGGAAAAAAATACGTTCGTTTGGGTTTAATGATTACCGGATTTATAATCGGAATTCCGCTTTTTTATAGCGTTGGATTTGTGCTTTTAGTTCCACTGATTTTTTCCGTTGCGCATCAATTCAAATTATCAAAAGTATATTTAGGAATTCCGATGCTGGCTTCGCTTTCTGTGGCACATGGTTTTCTTCCTCCTCATCCATCGCCAATGGCATTGAGCAGCATTCTAAAAGCAGATATCGGTTTGGTTTTAATTTACGGAATTATAATCGCCATTCCGACCATTTTAATTGCGGGATTATGGTTTTCAACTCGTTTTAAAAACATCAAAACCGAATCGGATCATGAAATTTTAAATGTTGAAGAAATAAAAAACGAAGGCAAACTTCCTAGTTTTGGCTTGAGTTTATTCTCTGCCTTATTTCCCGTTTTCGGATTAACGATTACTTCTCTACTACCATTAATTTCAGATAATGAAAAACTAATTGCTATCTGCAAAATTATTGGAGACCCAAGTATCATTATGCTTTTGTCACTTCTTTTATGTACTTATACTTTAGGAATTAAAATGAATAGAAGCATGTCATCTGTTATGGACGACTATACACAAGCGATAAAAGATGTCGCTTTAATTGTCCTAATTGTTGGCGGTGCGGGCTGTTTAAAAGAAGTTATGATTGTAAGTGGAGTAAACGAAACCATTGTTGCTACTTTAAATCAAGTCAATATTCATCCGTTTTTATTAGCTTGGATGATGGCCGCCATCATCCGTATTCGTGTTGGTTCTGCAACTGCTGCAGGTTTAATGACTGCGAGCGTTTTATTACCTTTACTACAATCAAACGATCTCGACCCCAATCTCTTTGTCCTTTCTGTTGGCGCTGGAAGTTTAATGTGTTCGCATGTAAACGATCCGAGTTTCTGGATGTTCAAAGAATATTTCAACATTAGTCTAAAAGACACTTTTAAATCCTGGACCGTAATGGAATCTTTGGTTTCTGTTTTAGGAATTGTATTTATATTTATTTTAAACGCTTTAATACATTAAAATCATGAGTTTAAATCCGCAAGAAAAATTCGAAAGTCTTGGTTTGTCACTTCCCCCTGCTCCACAGCCTTTAGGAATTTACAAACCCTATTTAGTAGACGGCAAATACTTGTATCTTTCAGGACATGGACCTGTACAAGACGATAAATCTTTAATTATCGGACGCATTGGAGAAGATATGGATATCGAGGCAGGAAAATTAGCAGCAAGGCAAGTTGGACTAACAATGCTTTCTACAATCGTAACCAATTTTGGAAGCTTAAGTAAAGTCAAAAGAGTGATCAAAGTGCTCGGAATGGTAAATTGCACATCTGATTTCTTAAAACATCCTTATGTGATTAATGGATGCAGCGAATTATTTGCAGAAGTTTGGGGACAGGAAAACGGAATCGGAGTAAGAAGTGCAGTCGGATTTGGTTCGCTTCCTGACAATATTCCTGTTGAAGTTGAGGCACTTTTTGAATTGTATTAAGCCTAAAACACTTTTATAAATTGCTAAAAACCAAGATTTATGCAAAAGAACTGGTGGGAAATAAATTCCGAAACACTTATCGACACTCCGTTTTTAGCAGTTTACGAAGATCGAGTACGTCAAAATATCGAAAAGTTGATTTCTTATGTGAAAGGCGACACGCAACGATTGCGTCCGCACATTAAAACACATAAAAATGCCGAAGTTTTAGAGCTTTTTAAAATTTACAACATCAAGAAAATAAAATGCGCTACAATAGCCGAAGCAGAACTTGCCGCAAATCAGCAAATTGAAGATATTCTTTTAGCATATCAACCTGTTGGATTAAAAGCGGAAAGATGGATTTCATTAATTAAAAAATTTCCTGAAACTCATTTTTCAACTATTGCAGACAATCTGAAAACAGCTTCAGATTTAAACGAAATTGCCAAAAGAAATAATCTCGTTCTTTTCGTTTATTTGGATTTAAATACAGGAATGAACCGAACTGGTTTTTCGATTTTAGAAAATTGGACTGGTTTAATTGATGCTATTTCACAATTAAAAAATCTTCAGTTTGAAGGAATTCATATTTATGATGGCCATATAAAAGGAACTGTTGAAGAAAGAAATTTAGAAGCTTCTAAGTCTTTTGAACAGATTATTAATAAAGCAGAAAACTTTAAAATTGTCGCTGGCGGTTCTAATACTTTTCCATTTTATGCAGCGCAGGAAAATGTAGAGTGCAGTCCGGGAACTTTTGTTTTTTGGGATTCGAATTATCAAATCCATTTACCTGAACAAGATTTCAAACCTGCGTTAGTAATCGTTGGAACAATAATTTCTAAACCGACTAAAAATACATTTTGCGTAGATATTGGTTATAAAGCCGTTTCATCTGAAAATCCGATTGATAAAAGATTGACCATTTTAAATGATGAAAACTTGATTCCAATCGCACATTCAGAAGAACATTTAATTCTTGAAAATAAAGGTCAAAACGAATATGAAATTGGCGATATTATTTATGCGGAACCTTATCATGTCTGCCCGACTGTTGCTTTGTACGATAATCTTCAGGCAGTAAACAAAAAACAGCAAATTTATGCGCAATGGCCAGTTGGTGCGCGAGGCCGAAAAAATACTATTTAAATTTTAAATCCTATGTTTATACTAGATGCCCACTTAGATCTCAGCATGAATGCGATGGAATGGAATCGTGATCTGAGAAACGATGTTCCGACTTTACGAAACTTAGAAAAAGGAATGACCGACAAACCAGATCGCGAACGTGCAACGGTTTCTTTTCCTGATCTCAGAAGAGGTAATATCGGAATTGTGGTCGCCACTCAAATTGCAAGATTTGTAAAACCTGATAGTATTATTCCAGGCTGGAATTCTCCAGAACAAGCTTGGTCGCAAACACAAGGTCAGCTTGCGTGGTATAAAAGCATGGAAGAAGCTGGGCAAATGACGCAGATTACAGATAAAAAATCGCTTTTAAATCATTTTAATTTATGGAATGACGGAACTCCAAACGATAATAAACCAATTGGATATATTTTGAGTTTGGAAGGAGCAGATTCCATAATCGATATTTCTTATTTAGAAAAAGCCTATAATTACGGATTGAGAGCCGTTGGCCCCGCACATTATGGTCCAGGCCGATATGCAAACGGCACCGATGCAACTGGAAAAATGAATCAAAATGGCATCGAATTATTGAAAGAAATGGAGCGTTTAAATATTATTCTCGATGCAACGCATTTGTGCGACGATGCTTTTTGGCAAGCCTTGGATCATTTTAATGGCGCGGTTTGGGCAAGTCACAACAATTGCAGAGCTTTGGTTGACCATAATAGGCAATACAGTGATGAAATGATCAAAGCTTTAGTTTCAAGAGGAGCGGTTATTGGCGGCGCTTTAGATGCCTGGATGATGGTTCCAAATTGGGAAAGAGGAATTTCTGATCCAAAAAAAATGAATTGCAGCTTAGAAACTGCTTTTAAGCACATGGATCATATTTGCCAGCTTGCGGGAAATGCAAATCATATCGGAATTGGTTCTGATTTGGATGGTGCTTTTGGAACAGAACAATGTCCGTATGATTTAGATACGATTGCTGATTTACAAAAACTGGTGTTAATTTTTAAAAATCATGGTTATTCCGATGAAGATTTAAAGAAAATTTTTCATCAAAATTGGATTGATTTTTTAGTAAAACATTGGGATTAGATCACAATAAGACTTGGAACGGCGCTTTTGTATTTCTGTAATTTTTCGTGATTGGGTTCTTCTTCGGTAATTACATAATTCAGTTCAGATAAATTAGCAATTTTCATTTTAAGAACTGTATTTAATTTTTCTGTAATAGTCAAAACTGCCGTTTTTTTAGAAGCTTGAATCATTGCTTTTTTTACCTGAACGGTTTCCCAATCAGAATCAGAATAACCGCCATCTACGTCTAAAGCATTTGTTCCCAAAACCAAAAGATCTGCTTTTATATTAGCCAATTGATGAAAAGCTTCTCCACTCACACACATCTGACTGTAAGAAGAAATGCTTCCGCCAATCATAATCGTTTTAATATTGGGTTTGTCTAAAAGCTGAACCGCTGTTAAAGCCGTAATCGTAAAAACAGTTAAATTAAGATCGTTTGGAATTAATCGGATGAACTCCCGAATGGTAGTTCCTCCGTCAACAATTAAAACCATTCCGTCATGAAGAAGACCAACAGCTTTTTGCGCAATAACTTGTTTGGCTTCGACTGCATAAGTCTGGTTCGATGAAGAATAGTGATATCCTTTGGTCATGGCGCCACCTTTAACTTTAATTAAAAGTGCGTCAGCGTCAAGTTCATTAATATCACGGCGAACAGTATCTTCGGAAACACCAAGTTTAGCCGAAAGAGTTTCAAAACTCACACGTGTGTGCAAATTGATCTCTTTTAGAATATGATTTTTACGTTCTTCTTTACTGTAATTTAAAACTTCATTTTCAGTGCTCATGCCGATTGTTTTTTTCTAATTACAAAAATAAACATTTCATTAAATAATTCATCGAAACCAAAAGCCGTATTGGCAATAAAAATTTTCAATAAATTAGTTTTAAAAGCATTTCGATGTATTTCAAACTGTTTTTAATAAAAATCTAAAGTTTTTCTCCTATGAAAAAATTCCTTTTTTTATTTTTTGCTGTTTCTTTTTTAAATGGAAAAGCACAAAACTCCCAACAAAACATTTCTATTATTCCTGCTCCAAATTTGTACAAATTAACTGGAGACAGCATTCGGATAAATGGAAAAGTTCAAATTAATTTTAAAAATAAAAATTATAGTGAAAAGGAACTAAAATCGGCTAAAATTTTAAAATCAGCATTGAATGCAAAGGCCAATTCGAAAAAATCGAATCTTAAAATTGAATTTGATTCCAGCAAAAATCTTACGTCAAAAGAAGGATATAAAATTGAAATTACTTCGAATAAAATTACAATTACGGGTCAAGAAGAAGGACTTTTTTATGCCGTTCAATCTTTATTGCAGCTTCTTCCAAACAAAATTGTTACAGAAATTAAACTTCCTTGCGTAATTATCGAAGATTCACCTCGATATTCTTACCGAGGCTTGCATTTAGACGTGTGCCGTCATTTCTTCTCTGTTGATGTTATAAAAGATTTTATCGCACAAATGTTCAGTTATAAATTAAATAATTTCCATTGGCATTTAACTGACGATCAGGGATGGAGAATTGAGATTAAAAAATATCCAAAACTGACCGAGGTTGGTTCAAAAAGAGCTCAAACTTTAGTCGGAAATAAATTCGAAAGAACTCCTTTTTTCTTTGACGGAAATCCGTATGGAGGATTTTATACACAAGAAGAAATCAAAGAAGTTGTAAAATTTGCCGAAGATAATTATGTGAATGTAATTCCAGAAATCGAAATGCCAGGACATGCTTCGGCGGCGGTTACGGCTTATCCAAATTTGGCTTGTTTCCCTGATCGCAATTATAAGGTTGTAGAATCTTGGGGCGTTTTTGAAGATGTTTTCTGCGCAGGAAAAGAGGAGACTTTTACATTCTTAGAAGATGTTTTAACTGAAGTTATGGCTTTGTTTCCAAGTAAAAACATTCATGTTGGCGGAGATGAATGTCCAAAAACAAGATGGCAAATTTGTCCAAATTGTCAAAAACGAATCAAAGATTTAGGTTTAAAAGACGAGCATGAACTGCAAAGTTATTTCATTAAAAGAATTGAAAAATTCCTGAATGCTAATGGAAGACAGATTTTTGGTTGGGATGAAATTCTCGAAGGAGGATTGGCTCCAAACGCGGCGGTGATGTCTTGGAGAGGAGAATCGGGCGGAATTCATGCCGCAAAACTGAAACACCCCGTTGTAATGACTCCAGAAGGAACGGTTTATTTTGATTACAATCAAGGTTATTCACCAAACGAACCTCTTACAGTGGGAAGATTGAGTACTTTAGAAAAAGTATACAGCTACAACCCAACTCCGGTTGATAGTTTATCGGTGGAAGAACAAAAATATATTATCGGAGTTCAAGCCAATCTTTGGTCTGAATATTTAACTAGCCCAGCAAAATTGAATTATATGCTTTATCCGCGTGTTTTGGCTTTAGCAGAAATCGCTTGGACAGAGCCAAAAAATAAAAACTACAACCATTTTATTCAAAATCAACTGTCCTATCATTTAGAAAAGTTAGAGGTACAAGATCGATTATATAAAGCTCCAACTCCTTTTGGTGCCGATGAAACGGCTTTAATTGCATCAAAATATATTTTAGATTTAAAACCAACCATCAAAAACGGAAAGATATTTTATACGATTGATGGTTATAATCCCGATGAAACGGCAAATTGGTATCAAAATCCTGTCACTATAAACATTCCGAAAGGAGAATATCGAATTATCAAAACGATTCAAATTAGCGAAAGTGGCAAAAGAAGTTCCATCAATAAAATTATTGTTCGAAACCCAGATTTAAAACCTGCTTTGACTATTCAACCCAAAAAAAATGGTTTGAAATATGAATATTTTACTGGAAATTTTTCGCAGGTTCAGGATTTAGAACTTACAAAACCTGTTTCTTCAGGAATTTTAGAAGGGAAAATAAGTGCTGAAAAATGGAAAACAAAATTAGAGCGTTATATAGGCTTAAAATTCAACGGATATATCTTTATTCCAGAAACAGAAAATTATACTTTTTCGACACTTTCAGACGATGGATCGAAGCTTTTTATAGATGATGAACTCATTGTAAATAACGACGAGATTCATTGGGCAAATGAAGCTTATGGAGCTGTTAAACTAGAAAAAGGTTTTCACAAACTTAACATCAGTTATTTTGACTTAACTGGCGGAACGATTTTAAACTGTTTCATTCAGAAAGAAGGTCAAAAGAAAGAAGAAATAAGCGCTTTGCAATTGTATTATGAATAGAAACAAAAAAACGCTTCCGTCGTAACGGAAGCGTTTTTTAAAATATACTAAATTGTGTATTATCCTTTTAAGCTTGCCGCTAAATACTCACGGTTCATACGTGCGATATTTTCAAGCGAAATTCCTTTTGGACATTCGATTTCACAAGCTCCTGTATTAGTACAGTTACCGAAACCTTCTAAATCCATTTGGTGAACCATGTGTAAAACACGATCCGTTGCTTCAACTTTACCTTGTGGCAATAATGCATATTGAGAAACTTTTGCAGCAACGAATAACATTGCTGAAGAGTTTTTACAAGTTGCTACACAAGCTCCACAACCAATACAAGCAGCAGCATCAAATGATTTATCTGCATCGTCTTTTGGAACTGGAATAGTATTCGCGTCGATTGTATTTCCTGAAGTATTTACAGAGATAAATCCTCCTGCGTGCTGAATTCTGTCAAAAGAACTTCTGTCAACCACTAAATCTTTAATTACAGGGAAAGCTTTTGCTCTAAATGGCTCAATAAAAATTGTATCACCATCTTTAAACATACGCATGTGCAACTGACAAGTTGTAACTCCTCTGTCTGGTCCGTGTGCTTCACCGTTAATAAATAAAGAACACATTCCGCAGATTCCCTCACGGCAATCGTGGTCAAATGCAACTGGTTCTTCTCCTTTGTTAATTAGACCTTCGTTAAGAACATCTAACATTTCAAGGAAAGACATGTCCGGCTCGATTCCGTCAATAGGATATTCTACAATCCCTCCTTTATCTTGAGCGTTTTTTTGACGCCATATTTTTAATGTAAGTTTCATACCTTTTTCGTTTGAAAGTCATAAAGTCGAAAGTCGAAAGTCGCTTGGCACATTTTGCCTTTTGACTTTAAGACTTTGGGCTTTCGACCAAATTCTTATTTATAACTTCTTTGAACTAATTTAATGTTTTCGTAATTAAGAGGTTCTTTGTGTAATACTGCATCACTTGGTTTTCCTTTGTATTCCCAAGCTGCAACGTATGCAAAGTTTTCATCATCACGAAGTGCTTCTCCTTCTTCTGTTTGGTATTCCTCACGGAAGTGACCACCACAAGATTCGTTACGGTGTAAAGCATCTTTCGCAAACAATTCTCCTAATTCTAAGAAATCGGCAACACGAGTTGCTTTTTCTAATTCCTGATTAAATTCGTAAGCGCTTCCAGGAACTTTTACATCTCTATAAAACTCTTCACGTAAGGCAGCAATTTCTTCGATAGCTTCAGTTAAACCTTTAGCATTACGAGCCATACCTACTTTATTCCACATAATTTTTCCAAGTTTTTTATGGAAATAATCTACAGAATGTTTACCGTTATTATTGATGAATTTATTGATTTGATCTACAACCGCTTTCTCAGCCTCAACGAATTCTGGTAAGTCTGTCGAAATTTCACCCATTTTAATATCTGGAGCCAAATAATCTCCGATAGTATATGGCAATACGAAATATCCATCAGCTAAACCTTGCATTAAAGCAGAAGCTCCAAGTCTGTTTGCTCCGTGGTCAGAGAAGTTAGATTCTCCAATTGAGAAACATCCAGGAATTGTCGTCATTAAGTTGTAATCAACCCAAGTTCCACCCATTGTATAGTGAACTGCTGGGTAAATCATCATTGGTGTAGTATAAGGATCTTCATCGACGATTTTGTAATACATCTGGAATAAGTTTCCGTATTTACTTTTCACGATTGCAGCTCCTAATTTAGTTACCAAAGCAGCATCTTTATCATCTAAACCTTTTACATAAGCATCTTCAGTTCCGTAACGTTTGATAGCTGCTGCGAAATCTAAGTAAACTGCTTCTCCCGTTTTGTTAACTCCAAAACCAGCATCACATCTTTCTTTAGCTGCACGAGATGCAACGTCACGAGGCACTAAGTTACCAAACGCAGGATATCTTCTTTCTAAGAAATAATCTCTTTCGTCTTCAGATAAATCTGTTGCTTTTTTCTTTCCTTCACGGATAGCCTGAGCATCTTCTAATTTTTTAGGCACCCAAATACGACCATCATTACGTAAAGACTCAGACATCAAAGTCAATTTAGACTGGTGATCTCCTGAAACTGGAATACATGTTGGGTGAATTTGTGTGTAGCAAGGATTTGCGAAAAACGCTCCTTTTTTATGAATTTTCCAAGCTGCTGTTGCGTTACTTCCCATAGCATTTGTTGAAAGGAAAAATACGTTTCCGTATCCTCCAGAACCAATTACTACCGCGTGAGCAGAATGTCTTTCTATTTCTCCAGTAATTAAGTTACGAGCGATAATACCTCTCGCTTTTCCGTTCACGATTACAATGTCAAGCATTTCGTGACGGTTGTACATTTTAATTTTTCCACGACCAATTTGACGGTTCATTGCAGAATAAGCTCCTAACAATAATTGCTGTCCAGTTTGTCCTTGTGCATAAAATGTACGAGAAACCAAAGTTCCTCCAAAAGAACGGTTATCTAAAAGTCCGCCATATTCACGAGCCAATGGCACCCCTTGAGCCACACATTGGTCAATAATATTACCCGAAACTTCAGCCAAACGATAAACGTTTGCCTCACGAGCACGGTAATCACCACCTTTTACAGTATCGTAAAACAATCTGTAAATAGAGTCACCATCACCTTTATAGTTTTTTGCTGCGTTGATACCTCCTTGTGCCGCAATAGAGTGCGCACGACGTGGAGAATCTTGAAAGCAGAATGCTTTTACGTTATATCCTAACTCAGCTAAAGTAGCCGCAGCCGAACCTCCAGCTAAACCTGTACCAACTACGATAATATCTAAATTACGTTTGTTAGCAGGGTTTACTAAATTAATATGATCTTTATAATTTGTCCATTTGTCCGCTATAGGACCATTTGGAATTTTTGAATCTAATGCCATTATAATTGATATTAATTATTGAAATGATGAAATAAAGCGATAATTACAAAAAGCGCTGGAACTACAACTGCGAACCAGTAACCTACTTTTGATAAAAATCTAGAGTATTTGTTGTGCATCCCTACAGATTGAAGAGAAGATGCAAACCCATGCCATAAGTGGAATCCTAAAAGGATAAACGACACACAGTATAATGCCGTACGAATTGGGTCGTGAAATTTGTGAACTAACTCACCATAATACCTCGTAGCATCTGGTGCCGTACCAGCTATATATTTATAGCTAACTTCAGGAAACCAGAAATCATAAAAGTGCAATCCTAAGAAAGCCAAAATAACCAATCCAGAAATAATCATATTTCTAGAACTCCAAGAAGCGTTTGCCGCTCCGTTGTATTTAGCGTACGCAATTGGTCGTGCCGCGCTATTTTGAGCGGTAAGAATAAATCCCATTACGAAATGGAAAATTACTCCGAATGCCAAAACTGGCTGCATTACATATTGTATCAGCGGATTGTATCCCATAAAGTGAGAAGCCTCGTTGAAAACATCTTCACTCAAAATAGAAATAAAATTTAAGGAAACATGCAGCGCTAAAAACGTGATTAAGAATATTCCCGAAAGAGCCATAGCTACTTTCTTTAAGATGGAAGCATTCAATAGTGCAGATTGTGCCATAAGTGTTAAGTAGTTTGTTTTAAAAAATTAGACAAAAATAACTCAATTACAAAAGAACTACAACCATTTCGCTGTTATTTATAATGATTTTAAAATAGCATGATTCTACGTATTTTTACGTACAAAATTAAAACTGGTAAAAAATAATTTACTATAGAAAACTTCAAATCATTACTTTGTAAAACAGAATCAAGGATTTCGACTCTAAGTAGATTACCAAAAATTTATGATATTGTTATTTTATTCGAAGTTTTGATTTGTTTTCTTCAAAAGTGTAGGGTCATCAAAATTTTATCAAAGTAAAAAATTGTCATTCCGCAACATAGTTTTACCTTTAGCGGCTCAAAAAAATAAGAATGAAAACAGGAATTGATGCTATTTCATTTGACGTAGCAAACATACATTTACCCATAAAAACTTTGGCCATTGCCAGAAATATTGAACCTGAGAAACTAGAAAAAGGTCTTGGTCTATTAAAAATGACTTTCCCAGATGCACATCAAGATGCGGTTGTTTTTGGAGCAAATGCTTTAACAAAACTTATCATTGACAATAAAATTGACTTAAAAGAAATCAGCCGAATCTATGTTGGTACCGAAAGCGGCATTGACAGTTCTAAACCAATTGCTTCTTATTTAATTAGTTTAATGGAGCAGAAATTTGGCGAAGATTCACTAGCAGAATGCGATGTTGTAGATTTTACTTTCGCTTGTATTGGCGGTGTAGACGCTTTGCAAAACTGTCTTGATTTTGTAAAACTAAACCCTACCAAAAAAGCAATTGTCGTTACAACTGATTTTGCAAAATATGATTTGAACTCTGGAGGAGAATATACTCAAGGTGCTGGAGCTGTTGCAATGCTGATTACCGCAAATCCAAAAATTATTGCTTTTGATGATAATTGGGCAACGAGCACAAAAGGTGTTTTTGACTTCTTTAAACCATATAGAACTATTTCTAAAGAAGAAATTACACAAAACAGCAACAACGATTCTTGGTTTGACAATTTAGAAGCCGAAATCGAAATCCATAAAGACCAGCCGGTTTTTGACGGTCAATATTCTAACCAATGTTATATGGATCGTACGCGAAATGCTTACTTTTCATTCAAAAAATTAAAAAATACAACCGAAACTCTTTATAACACTTGGCATAGTATCGTGATGCACTTGCCTTATTCTTTCCAAGGAAGAAGGATGTTATCTGAAATCTATGCTTTAGACAGCGCTGAAAAAATTATTGCTGATGATATTGCTCCTGCAGATTATCAAGTTAAAATTAAGGAAGTAGCAAAATCTGATGATTACAGAAGTTTTGTAACTGAGAAATTACAGCCTGCTGAATTAGCTTCTTCTTTAATTGGAAACCTTTATACAGGTTCTATTTTCATGGGATTGTTGTCGACTTTGGCGCATTTTTATGACACCAATAAAGAAGTCGCTGGAACTAAATTCGGTTTCCTAGCTTACGGAAGCGGATCGAAATCTAAAGTTTTTGAAGGAACAATTCAGCCAGAATGGAAATCAGCTTTAGAAAATGTAAAGCTTTTTGAAAATTTAGCTGAAAGCGTAGAAATTGATTTCAACACTTACGAAAGTCTTCATAAAAAAGAACAAAAACAAAGCATAAGAACTCCAAAACAAGAATGGGTTTTAGACAGAATCGAAAAAGAAATTCCTGTTCTGATTGGGGCGAGATATTATAAATGGGTGGAATAAATTTTTAAATTCCAATAAAGAAATTCCAAATTCCAATAGAAAACCGAAGTATTTTACTTCGGTTTTTTTATTTTATAGATATCGTTTGTCATTTCGACTGAAAGGAGAAATCACACTAGTAATTCGACATGCAAAATCGCCAATCCTTGTAGAGCTTCTAGTGTGATTTCTCCTTTCAGTCGAAATGACAAAACTAGACTGATAATTCTTTATTTATAAATCGTAAACTTATTATGACTCAAAGTAAAACCTAGATTTTCATAAATCGCAACGTTCTCTATTCGTTTTTTATTTGTTGTGACTTCAATACTTTTTAGATTATTTTGAGCAGCAAAATTCTTGATTTCATTGATTAATAAACGTCCGACGCCTTGACCTCGGTATTTTTGATGAATGAAAAACTCCTGAATCTCACCAACCAATCCGCAATGATGGAGAAGATTTTGAGTATGAAAACTAATAAAACCTAAACCTTCATTTTCATTTTCGGCAATTAGATAAAGATTTTTTGGGTTTGAGATATTTTCATTCAAAATTTCTTCAAAAACTTTAAAATCTAAAACTTCATTTTCGAGTTCGCAAATTGCTTTGTAGACGAAGTCGAAGTCGTGATTTTCTACTTTTCTAATGTTTACTTTTAGATTCATAACTCTAACTAATATCAGTCAGTTTTACAATCTTATCGTCCAAGAATTGAAAAATCGATTTTCCCTTCATATTTAATTCTTGACCTGCTTTTAATCCGTTTGGAAAATCTATTGCAAGAACTGCATAATAATCAATATCGATTATTGCTGTAATTTCATCTTGTATTAGTGATGTAATGGTTTGTTTTCTTGCCGAAAAAAATTCTTTCCCTTTTTCGGCCTGAGCTGTAAATTCTTTTATTCCATTCAAAGTCAGGTTGACTTCGCCATTTTGAATGTTTTCAAAAATAACCGATTCATCAAAATCAGCAATCATTTTATTGATATCAAATTGATTATACCCTTCGATATAATTTTGGATTATTTTTTCTTTGTTGGTCATGGTATTTTTTATTAAATGCTTTTAGAAATCAAATTATCTGCTATTGTCTTCCAAATCAATCAGCCACTCAATTCTAATGTATTGAGTACTAAATTTTTTCAAAAAATCACTTCTATCGGTTATTATAGCAGATCCAGTATTTCCAATTTCTTCCTTTACAATTTTTGCTGCGTGTTCCATTCCTTCCCAATCTTGTGCTATCAAATCAAAAATAATGTTATTTGTTTTTGATAATACAGAATATAATGAAATTAGCTTTCTAGGATTTCCTGGCAATCTATTAACATTTGTCTTTTTATTAATCCAATCAATTTCATAAATCTTATTGACAAATTTACTTTTCGGATTAGCATTTTTCCTCAGATATTCTCCAACCGTGGTAGGAAAAAATCGATATCTAAATTCTGATTCTTTAAAATGTTTTACAAAAGTATGCGGTTTGTTGATAGTAACATTTTGATGTTTTTCTTTTCCAGCAAAAATTGCAATAAGTTTTTCTTCAACATCGCAAGACGCAATATGATTTTCAAGATGAATTAAAACAAAATCACCTTCTCTAACTTCAAAAGGCGGTATAAAATATTTATCTGTTTTTATTCCTTTACTTTCAATTAGTAGCTCTTTCATTTCTCAAGTCTTTCAAATTTATTTTTATATTTCTGAACATACTTACCCCATTCCGCTTTATGCATTTCATTATCATAAACAGAAGCTGCATAATCTGCCGTTTCTTGGCTAAAATGATTTCCAAAAATAGTATCCAGATATTCTATTCCAGAGTCGATTGCTTGTTTTAAAACCTCCAACTTATCAATTCCAGTTGCTTTACAAGCTTTATCAAGCCACAAGCCCTTTCCAATTTTTACATATTCTACCAGAAGACTTTCGGTAATATATTTAGACGGAACATCATTAATATCCGGCTCATGTCTTCCGTTTTTAAAAACTAACAGAATCAATTCTTCAGAATAATATTCCTCTGGAATTAATCTTAACAGTGTACCACTTTTGGAAGCTTTAAAAGAAAGTTCTTTTGTGATAAACTCATCAGGAATAGCCTGAATTGCAAAACCATCTTTACTGACTAATCTTTCGCAGAGTTCGTATGTTATTAAATCCTGATCGATAAATGGCAGAGCGTGAAAGGTGTTATTCAATGCCAAATTACAAAGTTCTTCGGTTTTAAATTCCTTCGGAACGAGTTTTAGATTTCTATAATTTTCTGAAACACGATTATGCCAATATTCGTAAGTTTTGACTGGCGGATTATTATGTTTTAAAACCAATTCGCCTCTTGCCAAATCTCTTTCTAATTCTTCAAAAGTTTCAATTAACGGATTATCTAGTAATTTTCGGAGTTCGTTTGAAATAATTTCTTCCTCTGTTTCCTCATCACATTCACATTCATTTTTCGGGTCAACATCATTATGCCTATCACTATAATAAAACAAATCATTTTTTCTTTCTGCAAATGTTGTATTGTGATCTGTTACTATAAAAACTGGAGCTTCAATTAAACCTGTACAATTAAAACTACCATGATTATAATAGGTCATAACAGCTTCCTTTACTGTAATTTCCCCTTTTATTTCAACATTAGCACCACCAAGTAAAAGACTTTGACAATTCACATTTCCGTTAATGAAAACATACGGACCATAATCGCCTTCTGCATTAATAATTGAACCGCCAACAGAAAAATTTCCATTTATAAAAATGCCTTCAATTCTTATTTCTTCGATTTTCTTTGGGGGAAGATTTAATAAATTGGCAAGCCATTTTTTCCCTTTCTCTTCATAAAGATCTAAATAAAAATTGTCATCAAAATTTATATCTTCGTCTGCAATTAGAAAAAAATCTTCATTTTCCCAATCTTCAAAATAATCGAATTTTTCATCTTCTGTTAAAAAAGGATATTTTGTTTTGATTTCGGCTATTGTGATTAATTTGAAATTGGAAGTTTGCATTTTATTGATATTAATCGAAGTTGATTTTTTTGAATATCAAGATTACACAATTCTAAATTCAAAACCAATTCGATAGTCAGAAAAATTGTATTTTTACTCCACAAAAAAGAACTTGCAACTGCAAACTTGTTTTCTGCATAAACCAAAAAAGTAAAAGAATTTTAAATATCTTTGAATCATGAGCACAGCAATAAAACCAAAACATATCGGCAGAAACATTAGCCGAATTAGAGAACTGAGAGATATGAAGCAGGAAGCGCTTGCTATTGCAATTGGCACAAACCAACAATCGATCTCTATTATTGAAGGAAGCGAAAGTGTTGATGAAGAAAAATTAAAGAAAATTGCAGAAGCTTTGGGCGTTACACCTGAAGCAATAAAAAACTTTTCTGAAGAAGCTGTTTTTAATATTATCGGGAATACTTATAATGATGATTCTTCATCTATAAAAAACTATAATTGTACTTTTAATCCGTTAGATAAACTTATCGAATCTATTGAAAAGAATGAAAAACTTTATGAAAGATTGATTCAAGTTGAAAAAGATAAAGCGGCTTATTTGGAAAAGTTGCTTGATAAGAAATAAATTCTAAGAAAGACATATTTATAGAAAAACCGAAGTTTTCAAATTGAAAGCTTCGGTTTTTTCTTTTATTTTATTTCACAAATCAATCAAAAATCATAAACATAAGTTACGATACTATTTATTAATAGAGATTCTTTAATTAATGGTTCAACTTTTTCCCAAGTTCCCCCTGCAAGACCACAGCCAATTCTTGGCATATGAACAGATGCTTTGTTTTCTTTTGCAAATTGGGCAACTTTTTCAAGTCCTACTTTAATAGCGTCATAACGAATTGGTACATTTCCATTTTCATCTTTATTTATTTTATGCTGACCTATTATGTTTGACACCCAAATATTATCTTCTACTTTTACGATTTGTACTTCTCCAAGTAAAAAATTCTCTTTAGACTTAAACCATTTTCTATATTCGTGCTCAGGTTCTTTCCAACGTTTAGAAATTGCCATTACAAATCCTTTTCCCCAACCACCAATATCATTACAGATGTGTACAATTATTTTATTTCCTTCCACATTTGGAGCGGTTGCGTCTCCAATGACATAACTTATCATCCTTTCCATTGCTCATCAAAATCTTTTTTGGTAATTGTAAAATCCTTAAATTCAATCAAATCTATTTTTTGATCTGAAAGAAAACCAAACTCATCTCCTATAAACTCTTCGCTGTATTTTAACTTTTTCCCGTTTTCATAAACCTCAATCTGACGAATTATTTCTCCATCCTCATTTGATTCCAAATAATAAATAGAACTACCCCAATTCTCATTTTTTTCAATCCGAGGTTCGTAAAAATATCTTCTGAAATATAACATCTTTTACTTTTTTAAGCCAATATACAAAATCTACAATTGAATATAATTTCTTTCAGAAACAATAATTTTCCTTATAAAAACGTGAGCGTGAGGGATAGAGGCGGTATCCTTTTATGCAGCGGAGCGGAATAAAAGATATAGCCGAAAGCCCGACCCCGGAGGGGCACGCCCAAATTAAAATTATGAGATTTTTTCCAATCTTTGCCGAGTTTCTAGTGTGATTCTTCGTTCCTCAGAATGACAAACTTTGTGTTTATCAATCTTTATAGAGTTACTTGCGAAGATTTCTCTCCCGAAGTCTCGGGATCGAAATGACAAGATTGCGGTTAATCGTAAATTTGAAAAGAAAAAAATCTGCAGAATCTGCTAAATCTGCGTGAGATAAAATTGCCAATCTTTGTGGAGTTCCGAGTGTGATCTCTCCTTCGTTGAGATGACAAGATTGGGTAAATAATTTCCTTAGATTCTTCGACTTCGCTCAGGAACACAAAACAAAACTTATACTTCGTATTCTTTGTAACAAAAAAACTTTGCGACTCCGCGTCTTTGCGAGCAAAAATCTCTTGCGCCCTTTGCGTAAAACCTTAGCGCCCTTTGCGGTTAAAAAAACTTCGTGACTTAGCGCCTTAGTGGCAAAAACAACAAATAAGAAAACTTTAATAAATCTGCTATACGTCACTAAATCAAAAATTAGTAATTTTGAAATTCGAAGTTCAAAAATGAAATAATTATGAAATATCATCAAATAAACAGCGCTCTTTTTGTAAAAAACCGCAGAAAGTTCATGGCTGAAATGAAACCTAATTCTGTTGCAGTATTCAACTCAAACGACATTTACCCAGTTAGTGCCGATAGTACTTTACCTTTTGCTCAACACAGAGATATTTTTTATCTGAGCGGTGTAGATCAAGAAGAAAGCGTTTTGCTTTTGTTTCCAGATGCGCCTTATGAAAGTCAGAGAGAAATTCTTTTCTTGAGAGAAACCAACGATCATATCGCCGTTTGGGAAGGTGAAAAATTGACTAAAGAACGTGCTTTTCAGGTTTCAGGAATTAGAACGGTTTATTGGTTACAGGATTTTCATAAAGTTTTGAACGAAATGATGACGTATGCTGATACGATGTACATTAATACAAACGAACATTACCGCGCTAGTGTTGAAACAGAAACTCGTGAAGCTCGTTTTGTAAAATGGTGGAAAGAGCGTTATCCTGCACACAATGTGGCAAAAAGTAACCCAATTTTACAAAGATTGCGTTCTGTAAAAGAAAGCGAAGAAATCGATTTGATTCAGCACGCTTGTGATATCACAGAAAAAGGTTTCCGCAGATTATTAGGATTCGTAAAACCAAATGTTACGGAATATGAAATTGAAGCCGAATTGGCGCACGAATTCATCCGTAACCGTTCTAAAGGTTTTGCTTATACTCCAATTATCGCTTCTGGAAACAATGCAAATGTTTTACACTACATCGAAAACAATCAACAATGTAAAGAAGGAGACTTGATTTTATTAGACGTTGCTGCTGAATATGCTAATTATTCTAGCGACATGACGAGAACAATTCCGGTTTCGGGTCGTTTTACAGATCGTCAGAAAGCAGTTTACAATGCGGTTTTAAAAGTAAAAAATGAAGCTACTAAAATGCTTACGCCAGGAACACTTTGGAAACAATATCATGTTGAAGTAGGTAAAATCATGACTTCTGAATTATTAGGTTTAGGATTAATTGACAAAGCTGATGTACAGAACGAAAATCCAGAATGGCCTGCTTACAAAAAATATTTCATGCACGGAACGTCTCACCATTTAGGACTTGACACGCACGATTACGGATTGCTTCACGAACCAATGAAAGCGAATATGGTTTTCACGGTTGAGCCAGGGATTTACATTCCAGCAGAAAAATTCGGAATTCGTTTGGAGGATAACGTTGTGGTTCAGGAAAAAGGAGAACCTTTTAACTTAATGCGCAACATTCCGCTTGAAGTAGATGAGATTGAAACTTTGATGAATGCATAACTAAACCACTCTGCACTGAAAGTGCAGAGGTTTGTTTGACCAGAGACTGAAAGTCTCTCAATTTTGAAAACTTTTTATCAAAACTAAAAAAGTCAAAAGATTATATTTTTTCATATTACTAAAGTACTGCAATAAATTGCAGGGTTTTAAACCCCGATCTGAGACCAATAAAGAAAGCCCTTAATAGTAATTATTAAGGGCTTTTTAAATTATATAAATCGGTTAATTATCCGATTTTAGAAATCTGAAGGTCTAATTGGAATTTACCGTCAGCTTCGTTTCCGTTAATTAGTTCGAAAAGTTCTAATGCTCTTCTTGCGTTTTTCTCTTCTTCTCTTTGCTCAGCTACATACCACATCATGAAATCTTCTGTAGCGTAGTCATTTTCAGCTCTACATTTTGCGATTACTTTATTGATCGCCTGAGTAACTGCAATTTCGTTTTGCAAAGCAATTTCGAATACTTCTTTAAAAGAAGCAAATTCTTGCTGTACCTCTGGAACAGATGGCGTAATTGCAATCCCTCCCATATCTGTAATGAATTTGAAAATTTTCAAGAAATGCTCTCTTTCTTCTTCGGCTTGCTTATACAAATACTCCGCTGTATGTGCAAAACCGTTTCTATCCAACCATGAAGCCATAGCTAAATATTTGTTTGAAGCGTCGCTTTCTAATTTTGCTTGTAAATTCAATATATTTTCTACACCTTCAGTTAATGAAGTGCGTGTTCTTAGTAAATCTTTCATAACCTTTAATTTTTATACGTGTAAAATTACAAAAATTAAAGAAGCCGATCGTAACCCCTTGAAAATTTGGATTTAATCTAAGTAAGAATCTAAATAAGCTCGACGTTTACAATATTGCAAAGCATAGAATGCAGGTTGAGGGTAAATTTTGTTCCGTTTAATAAATCTCTTAATTGCACTATTTCACAGATAGTAAGATTTCTAGAAAAATTTCTTTTGGTAGTTTCAATCAGCTGTGCATCCGATTGATCAGATAAGTCATAAAGCATGTTGAGAATGTCCACACTATTAACCTTTCTTTGAAAAATCAAAAAATCTTGAATTTTATAACTTGACGTAGTATCAACAAAATTGATGATTATACTATCGGTCAAATCACATTGGTAACTGTATCCTTTTTCGGTTTCAAATAATACTTTGGTGGTCAAATCGCTAACTAATGACATTCTGATAAAATTATAACGATGCAAAAATATAGAATTTAAAGCAAATAAGCACATAATTAAGACTAATTTAAAATAACAAAATCACATAAAGTTCTTAAAAACAGCCAACGTACGTTAAACACTGTAACATTCTACAGCATTTTTTGTCTAATTTTAAAAACAAATACCTAAGAAATTATGCAAGCACACGAAATAGATTATCAGATTTTTGGAGAAGAAATGCAGTATGTGGAAATAGAACTGGATCCACAGGAAATTGTAATTGCCGAAGCAGGCAGTTTTATGATGATGGAAAACAATATCCAAATGGAAACTATATTTGGAGACGGTTCTCAACAACAAGGTTCGGGTTTGTTTGGCAAACTTTTAAATGCTGGCAAAAGAGTTCTTACTGGCGAAAGCTTGTTTATGACTGCATTTTTAAATCAGGGCCATACCAAAAGTAAAGTTTCATTTGCATCACCTTATCCTGGAAAAATTCTTCCAATTGATTTAACTCAATTTCAAGGTAAATTTATCTGTCAAAAAAGCTCTTTTTTATGCGCTGCTAAAGGCGTTTCTGTCGGAATTGAATTTTCTCAGAAACTAGGTCGCGGCTTATTTGGTGGCGAAGGTTTTATCATGCAGAAAATCGAAGGAGACGGTATGGCATTTGTACATTCTGGGGGAACAATGGCTAAAAAAGAATTAGCTCCCGGTGAAGTCTTAAAAGTAGATACTGGATGCATTATTGGTTTTACCAAAGATGTAGATTATGACATTGAATTTATTGGCGGCATTAAGAACTCTATTTTTGGTGGCGAAGGTTTATTTTATGCCACTTTAAAAGGTCCGGGAACAGTCTTTATACAATCGTTACCTTTCTCAAGATTGGCTGACCGTATTATTGCATCGGCACCGCGATCTGGCGGAAACAGTCGTGATGAAGGAAGCCTTCTTGGTGGACTAGGAAATCTTTTGGATGGTGATAACCGATTTTAATTTTAAAATGGCTTTCAGAAATGAAAGTCATTTTTATTATTTTACAAATATAATTTTGTCATAAATAAATTTATAACTCTTTTAAAGATTTCCCAATTAAATCAAGACATCATGATATTTTACTTCAGCTTTCTTAACTTTGTGCTTCACAAAAAAAATCTTCATTTTGAAAACGATTTTATATAAAAACACTAAAATATCATACTCAGATTCTGGAATTGGAAACACAATAGTTTTACTTCACGGCTTTCTTGAAAACAAAAAAATGTGGTCAGAATATAGTAATCTGCTTTCAGAAAAAAATCGCGTTGTAGCAATAGACTTATTAGGTCATGGCGAATCTGATTGCTTAGGATACATCCATAAAATGGAAGACAATGCAGGTGCTGTAAATCAAGTTTTAGAACATTTGAATATTGAAAAAGCTTCAATTGTCGGACATTCAATGGGGGGTTATGTTGGTTTGGCTTTTGCCGAATTATATCCAGAAAAAATTCAGAAATTAGTTTTACTAAACTCTACTTCAAAAGAAGATAGCGCAGAAAAAAAACTAAACAGAACACGAGCCATTAAAGCTGTAAAACAAAATTATGTCAATTTTGTAAGTTTAGCGATTGCAAATCTATTCAGCGAAAACAACAGAATTCGATTAGCAGAAGAAATCGAAAAAGTAAAAACGGAGGCTTTAAAAACACCTTTACAAGGAATTATTGCTTCTCAGGAAGGAATGAAAATTAGAAAAGACCGAGAAGAACTACTTCGCAAAAATTTATTTCCGATTTTACTGATATTAGGCAAAAAAGATCCTGTTTTAAATTACGAAGAAAGTCTTTCTCAAATCGAAGATACGACAGCAGAATTGGTTTCTTTTGAAGACGGACATATGAGCCAAATTGAAAACAAGGAAGCTCTAAAAGCTGTTTTATTAGATTTCTTCGAATAAAAACCAAACTATTAAAATCAAAAAAGGCCATTTCTAACCTAGGGTTGAAATAGCCTTTTTCTCATTCTTGGGGGCAAAATATCGTTATAACTTTGAAGTAATGTCTTTCTTGTATTTAGATAAAGTCGCTCTTGTTAATCCAAGATTTGCTTTAGTAGAATCTACCGCTAAGTAGATAAAATATCTTCCATCTTCAGAAACATCAATAATATGAATCTGATCTGTAAGGGTAATTAAAATATCATTAATTTTTTGATTTAATCCTAAAGCTCTAAGCGCATTTAATTTAGCTTTAACAACTTCTAAATTATAAGCCGAAGCCAATTCTGGATCAAAATCAGATTTTACTGTTAGGGAGCAGTAAGACATTCCTGTTTCAACTTCTGTAACCGAAACAGCGATAAATCCGTTAATATTTTCTTTTAAATCGTTTTGAAAATTTTGCAAAAAATCTGACATGTGTATTAAAATATTTGGTTTTTAAATTAGTTGTTAAAAATAGAATCCATTCTTCTCAGCAATAGACCCATTTTGCTTAAATCTTTAGAAAGCAACGCGATGCAATTATCATCTTGATTTTTGCTTGCTACAACAATTCCGTCGTTATTTTTTATCATAACTTGTTTAAGATCTCCATTATTAACGTCTTCAGACATTTCAAGGCACATCTTTAAAATCATTCCGATCATTGCTGCAACATTCCCGTCGTATTCTAAATTAACAGACTCATTCAAGATTCCATCAATATTAAAACTTAGTCCAGACTCTGCGCCAGTCTCTTCTACTAGTGTTTGTAAATCAATCATTTTCTTATTTGTCATGTTTTTGGAAGCCCCAAAGATATTTTAATATTGGTAATTGTGCGATGAACACTTGTTAAAAAAAAGTGCAGTATAACGTACTGATGCACTTTTATTTATCACTTAATTAATCCTATTTTTTTGCAAAAAATCTGCAAAAAAAATTAACATAAAAAACAAATAATACTAAAAACGTAACATTTCACTTAACAAAACTCATTTCTAAAATTAACATTTGCAGATTGTTGCATTTGACAAAAGTTTTTCTATAGCTTTGCAAAAAAATTTAATAAAATGAAAACTGTTGACGAATTACGCTTTGACTTAAATGTAAAACTGGAGAAGTTTAGAAGATTTCGTATTGAAAACGGACACATTAACAACTCGACTTCTGGAGAAAAATCTAAAAAAGGTTTTTTCAAAAAAATATTCAGCTAAAAGCATCTAAAAAATTGCCGAATTTATCAGATAACCTTTCTGTAAAAGTTCGGCTTTTTTATTGATTACCTGCAACTTACCATTATGTAATATTCTTAAATCTGTTGCAATTTCCATAACACTTCTATAATTGTGATCTGTAACAATTATACCTTTTTCTTGAGAATTTTCTTTAATTAGCAACATTACAACCTCTATCATTTTAGGAGACAAACCACTAAACGGCTCATCCAATAATACAAATTTTGACTGATTGGAAAGCATCAATTTAATCTGGAGATATCGCAATTCTCCAAAAGACAAATCCCTAATTTTTTGATTTAAAAGAGATTTAAAAAAATCATCTTCACAAACAGAATGCGCTTTTTGTTTATCGACAGATAACAAAATGGTTTGCAAAACCGAAAAATGATTTGGAATAAATTGGTTTTGATGTAGATAACCAATTTCATTTAACAAAGTAGAAGCATTATTTTTTGAAATTCCGTTAATAAAAATACTTTTATCCAAAGCGGGCACTATTCCAAATATAATTTTTAACAGTGTAGATTTTCCGGAGCCATTTCTACCAAACAACCCTATTATTTGACCTGTTTCCAATTTCAAATAAATATCCGAAAGCAATAATTTATTATTATAGCTTTTTTTAATTCCGCTTACTTCAAGAAATATATTTTTTCAAGATATTTTTTGAATTAAAACCCAAATCGTCGAAAACAGAAATACAAAAACAAAATTTAGCAAAAGACTACAAAACAAAAGTCTTCTTTTTGAAAGACCATTGTTCCTATAAAACAAATATTCATTTTGGCGATACGCTTCTTTAAATCCAATACTTGAAACAAAACCTAGTGTAGCTATCATCATTAAAAAATGATTAAATCCGCCAAAAAGAAATGCAATGGCAGAAGCGGCTAGATTTACGATCAAAGTCGACTTATAAAATTCAAATATGTTTCTAAATTTCCTGATAAGATGTTCTAGATTTTTTCCTCAAAAGGAATATTAATATCCAAAATCTCACTCAGCAAATTCGCAATTTCTTCCAAATAAGAATTCAAGATTTGAGGTGACACTATAACATCTAGATCTTTTTCTTCTTTAAAACCAAAAGGCAAAAAACCCGATTTTAAGTTTTTGAATGATATAATTCCAACTTCTATAGGAAGTTCGCCAGCCTGTTTTTCGAACATGAAAGCATAAGCCAAAACTTGAATGATTTTATCATTTTTAAGCTCTTGTGTCAATCCATTCCAGGTTTTCAAGACAACATTAGACTTTTCTACTTTTCCAGTCTTATAATCGATAATTCGTATTTTCCCATCTCGACGTTCAATTCGATCGACATTTCCTTTAATTAAAACAGGAAACGGCAATTTTGGATGGACAAACTCTCGTTCAAAAGTCTGCTCTAAAGCAATTATCTGAATCGCCTCATTGTTTCTTACCGATTCTAATTCCATTTTCAAGAAATTAGAAACATTCCGTTTTGCGACTTCAAAAGCCAAAAGATTTCGCCCTTTCTTGATTTCCCCTTCTTTATAAACCAATTTAAATTGCTTGAGAACTTCATCATCTAGCAATTTAAAACATTTTAAAAGATCGTTCTCAGAAATAAATTTCCCAATAAAAGGCTCATAAAGCGTTTTTAATGTTTCGTGAATAATCGTTCCCAAAGTATTCAAAGCAATATTTTCTTCCACTTCTTCCACTTCACGAATTCTCAATATCTTCTGAAAATAAAACTCAATCGGATTTCGAATATAACTCGTCAATGCTGAGGGCGAAAAACCATTAACAGCAATCTCTCTCAATCGCTCCATTACCAACTCAGACTTACGAACAGAAATGGGTTCATAAGCTGTATTTGGAAGATCAGGATTATAAATATCAAAAATAACATTATGTTGCGGTTTCTTTTCTACTTCTAGTTGCGTAATAAAACGACTTCGTTCTCCAGCATCCAATCCGTCATTTTCAGTATTATAAATCAAATAAATATTTTTAGCCCTCTGTAATAAGTGATAAAAATGATACGTATAAATAGCATCCTTTTCCTTGAAAGTTGGAAGTCCAAGTTCTCTTTTTACATCATAAGGAATAAAGGAATTCTGCGATTTTCCGGCTGGAAATTTACCTTCATTCATAGAAGTTATAATGACAGTATCGAAGTCCAAAACACGACTTTCTAAAACCCCCATGATCTGTAAACCTCGTAATGGCTCACCCTCGAAGGATACTTCTGCTAAATCTATAATCTGTTTGTAAATCGAATGCAGTGTATCGATATTATCAATATGATGATGTTTAGAGTAATAATTTATAAGCTTATTTATTACTTTAAAAACGCCATACACAAAAGCTTTGGCAATTTTTTCTTCTTCATTGTCATTACTAAAGTGATCTTTAATTGCGATCAACAAAGTCGAAATGTTTTTTAAAACTGTAACCGAACCATTTTCCCATTTTTCAAATAATAAATTAAAAAAACTTGAAGACTCCGGATGAAGTTCTAAAATTTTCTGATACGTAATAAAAGTATAATTATTCTCTTTTATAATCCTTACCAATCTATGTGCATTCGCATAGGGCTCCACCAAAGGATGTGTCAAAATATCAAGCACGTCTTTATAATAAAAAACATAACTCCCCCCTTTTCGAGAAAGCGCATTGGTATGCATTTTAAATAATTTGGCAACAAATATCTGCGACGGGTTGTTCTTTCCAGAATATCCCATCGTAATATTTAATGCTCCAACAGATGAAGGAAGCGAGTATAAAACTGGCACCAATAAATTTTCCTCACCAAGCACCACTGCAACTTTATCTAGCGAAGCATCAGGATTTTGATCTATTAAATTCTCAATAATACTTCCCGCTAATTTTGCTTGGCCAATTGTTTTTGGAGTTCCTATTATTTGAATGTTTTTTGACTGCGAAAAATCATCAACAATCCATTCAAAAACATTTGACTTATAATGTTTCCAACTTTCTTTAAATCGTCTTAAAAAAAGTCCCGCATCATGATATGGATCATTTAGAAAAGCCTGGTCAGCATCCCAATAAATCCTAGCTTGATCTAAAGCTAATAAATGCTGTACTATTTTTTCTTCGGCAGCATTCAAAGCATTGAAACCAGCAAAAATAAATGTGCGGTTTCCAATAGTATTCGAAAAATGATTAAGATTATTCACCGCTTCTCTATAAATCAAACCTTGATATCCAATTGACTTAAAAAGCAAATGATTGTACAACGACTCGTAGTACAACGGCAGCAACTTCCAGAAATCTATGTAGTTTTCAAGAAGCTTTGTTTTTTGATCTACTTCCAGCCCCCATCTTTTTATATCTTCAATATCTTTCAGATAAGATAGAACATGCGAAGGGTTCAGAAGATATCTGTCAATTTCATTAAAGTCCTGTAGAAGCGTTTTTGCCCAATTTGCAAACAGCTCAAAAGATTGTTGCTGTTTTTTTTCTGTAATAGATAAATAAACTTCATAAAACTCAAACAGAAGCTCAATCGAATCAACCGAACGAATTGAAGCTACATCTTGAACAAAATCTTCTATACTTGTAATCTCTGGAGCAATAATAGTTTTTGAAGTCTCTTTTTTAAGAGCTTCGATCAAAAAAACTTTTGCCCTTTTATTAGGAAGAATTATTGTTATTTCAGAAAGTTTACCTGCAAAGTCCTGAATTACAATAGAGGCAATTTTTTGAAGAAAAGAAGTATTTACCATAGGATAAAAATAAAAAAAGCCATTCAATTAAGAATGGCTTTTCCTGTTTATTTAGAAAACTAATTATAGTTTACCTTGGTATTTAGAACCAATGTGTCTAATTTCAGTTCTTCTGTTTTGTGCTTTACCTGCAGCAGTTTTGTTACTTGCAACTGGTTGGCTAGCTCCAAATCCTTTAGACTCTAAGTTCTCTGGGTTAACACCTCTTTGAACTAATGCATCTAACACAGCTTTAGCTCTGTCTTCAGAAAGTTTTTGGTTGATTTTAGCAGAACCTGTACTATCTGTGTGTCCTTCAATAGAGAATTTCGCGTTTGGATAGTTTTTAAGGATTTCTTTAACAGCATCTAATCTAGCTTGAGTTTCTTTATCTCCAGTTTTGAAAGTAGCTTTTCCTGAGTTGAAGTATACCGCTCTAGCTTGAACTTTAAGATCTTCTAACGCCTCAGAAGTTACTTCTGGACATCCTCTGTTACTAGCAGGACCATAAACTGTAGGACAGTCATCATCTTTATCAGCAACACCATCTTTATCAGCATCTAAGAATGGGCAACCACCGTTTTCTTTAGGACCAGCAACTGTAGGACATTTATCGTCTTTATCAGCAATTCCGTCTCCGTCAGTATCAGGACAACCTTTTAAAGCAGCTAAACCAGCAACATCTGGACAAGCGTCATCTTTATCAGCAATTCCGTCTCCGTCTGTATCAGGACATCCGTTTAATGCAGCTAAACCAAATACATCTGGACAAGCATCAGAAGCGTCAACGATTCCGTCACCGTCAGTATCAGGACATCCGTTGAATTGTTTTAAACCAGCAACATCTGGACAAGCATCGTCTTTGTCATAAATTCCGTCTCCGTCAGTATCTTTACCTCCGAATTTGAAAATTAAACCTGCAGTATGTTGGAAGTGAGATGGAGTATCAATTTCTCCATTGTAGTCATTTCTACCAGGATTATCTCCTGAACCTGCAGCAACAGCCCATTTGTATCTTGTAGCAAGCTCAAGACCAATAGCATCTGTAAACCAGAAAGTAATTCCAGCTCCTGGGTTAACAGTTCCAAAACTGTCATCTCCTAAGAAAGTATAACCTCCACCAATAGATAACGAAGGATCAACCACTTTAGATTTGATTAATTCTTGGAAGCTGTATTTGATAGTAGCATCAATTCCGTAGTACATTAAGTCACCAGGATTAGTTACAACGTTACCTCTTCCATCATGTCCTGGAGCAGTTGGTCTAAAATAAACAGCTTTATCAATTTTGTTTACAGATCCTTGTAAACCAACTGAGAAACCGTGTCCAACATATCTATTTACTCCAATGTAAGATAGAGAAGGAAGAATATTCCAGTTGTCTTTTACAGCGAATGGCTGAGAGAAGTGTTGATCAAAAAACCCATGACCAGCTCCTGAACTTGTTCTAGTATCCACAGCATTAACCCCGAAAGAGATCGCCCATGGATTGTTACTGTCTTGCGCGTGAGAACTTAAACCCATCGCCATCAATACAGCAACTAAAAGTTTGTTAAGATGTTTCATACTTAATTTTTTTAATTACAATTTAGTTAATTACAAGCAAAAGTAACACCAAATTTTTTAAATACAAAATGAAATGTTAAAAAAAACCTACAAAAATTTGACCAAAGTGGTAATTATATAACTTTTAACATTTTACCGACAACTGTGAAGGCTTCTATCGCTTTATCCAAGTGTTCTTTTTCATGCGCCGCAGATAACTGCACACGTATTCTAGCTTTATCTTTTGGAACCACAGGAAAGAAAAAACCAATAACATAAATTCCTTGTTTCAGAAGCTCGTTTGCCATTGTCTGAGACAATTTTGCATCATACAACATTACTGGAACAATAGCAGAATCTCCATCAATAATATCAAAACCTGCTTTTTTCATACCTTCTTTAAAATAGTTGGTATTCCATTCTAGCTTATCACGAAGTGTAGTGTCTTTTTCCAACAACTCAAATACTTTTATTGAAGCCCCAACAATTGCAGGCGCCAATGAATTTGAAAACAAATAAGGTCTAGATCTCTGACGCAATAATTCGATTATTTCTTTTTTCGCAGTAGTATATCCTCCCATAGCTCCTCCCAAAGCTTTACCTAGAGTTCCAGTAATAATATCTACTCTTCCCATTACCCCTTTTGCTTCAAGAGTTCCTTTTCCTGTTGCCCCGATAAAACCAGCGGCGTGACATTCGTCCACCATAACCATTGCATCGTATTTATCAGCAAGGTCACAGATTTTATCTAATGGCGCTACTAGACCGTCCATAGAGAAAACTCCATCAGTAACAATTAATTTAAAACGAGCTCCTGCTTCATTTGCTTTTATTAATTGCTGCTCCAAATCTCCCATATTATTGTTTTCATAACGATAACGAGCCGCTTTACATAAACGAACACCATCGATAATAGAAGCATGATTTAAGCTATCTGAAATAATTGCATCATTTTCTCCCAACAAAGGTTCGAACACTCCTCCATTTGCATCGAAGGCTGCCGCATATAATATGGTGTCTTCTGTACCATAAAAATCAGCAATTTTTTTCTCTAATGTTTTATGAATATCTTGGGTTCCGCAAATGAATCGTACAGAAGACATTCCGAAACCATGCGTATCCATTGCATCTTTAGCAGCCTGTACAACTTCTGGATGCGAAGAAAGTCCTAAATAATTATTAGCACAAAAGTTCAACACTGTTTCACCTGTCGAAATTGTGATTTCTGCTCCCTGAGGAGAAGTAATAATGCGTTCCTTTTTGAAAATTCCATTTTCTTCAATTGCCTGCAATTCTTTTTGCAGATGTTCTTTTATTTTACCGTACATTTTCCATTTATTTAAAACGTTAAAAATTAACAGCTTAACAAAAATAAAGCTTCGTTTTTCTTTAACATCTGATTAATTTTTTCACAAATTTACCACTTCAATTTCTGTTCCTATATACACTAATGCCTTTTTTAGAACCGTGTACCCTAAATCTTCAATTGCATCTTGATACTCCTGAATTTGCTGCTGATATTTTGCATTAACAGCTCCAGTTTTATAATCCAACAAAAAAGCTTGTTTATTTTCCAAAAAGACAACTCTATCTGGCTTTAAAATCCTTCCTTCTTTCTGCACGATGGTCTGTTCATTCAGAACTCTATCTTTTCCATCAAAACAAACATTCAATTCTGGGTGATTGACTATTTCTTTTAGAGTTTTCAAAACCTGATCTACTTGGTCGTACGTTATCAAACCATTCTCGATAGCTTTTGTTACTGCCAAATCAACATCCGATTTATCTTTCACATAAGCCAGAATTTCATGAACAATATTTCCATATGAAATAGCTTCTTGCTGATGCGTTCCCCACATCAAAGCTTCGCGTTGCGCGATTTTAATATTTTTCGAATTTAAAACCTCTCTCACAATAGGAATCGACTTAACCGTATCTACTGTTCTAGTAATTTTTGACAACCTGGTTTTATTTCCAAACTCGTAATTCAATTTTTCTTCCTCATAAACCCCTTCATTGATCAAGAATTTAATAAAAAAAGAAGCCATATTATTCGGATATTCACCATCGCTTTTAGCTTTTAACGATTGAGAAATCACATACAACTGTTCTTCGGCACGAGTTAGAGCAACATACAGCACATTTATATTATCTAAAAGCTCTTCTTGTTTTTTCAAATTGAAAACTGCCGAAGCGCTTTCTCCGAAACCCTCAACAGCGCTGCTATTATCGACCAAAGCTTTTGGAACTCCTAAATCGATTTCCTCCGTATCTAGCCACAACTTATCTTTTGGTTTTCTGTTATAATCTTCATCTGCAAAAGGCATAATTACAACCGGAAACTCTAATCCTTTAGATTTATGAATGGTCATAATACGAACAGCATTATTTCCTTCTGGAGATGGGATGCTAAATTTCTCAGAATTTTTATCCCAGAAAATCAAAAAGTCTGCAACCCCAGATTGATTTCGAATATCTCTTTCTAAAACAATATCTAGAAAAAACTGTACATAAGCATTTCCTTCAGACGGAAGAATAAATTTAGAAATTATGATCTCTACTGCTTCGTACAAAGATTTCTTTCGCACATCTTCGAATGAAAAAGAAACATCAAAAGTCATAAGCCATTCTTCAAATTCTTTCTCAAATCTGTAACTCATTCCCAATGCGATGAAATCATGAACAGGCATTGACAAATCTTTTGTTGAAGAAAGAAAATGCAAAAAGTTGGCTTTCGATTCTAAATCAGCACTATTGTTTAAATATCTTAAAAGATGAATTATCAAACGAACTTCCGATGCATTTTGAATCATCAAAGTTTCTGAAGAAAGAAGCGGAACACCCTGTTCTGTCAAATAATTTGCAACCGCAATTCCTTGATCTCTTTTTCGGGTCAGAATTACAATATCTTTATATTCAAAACCTTGCTTAACTACTTCTCTAATTGTATTTAAAGTTGCCAAAACATACAGATCAGATTTCTCTAAAACCTCTTCTTCATCTACAGATTCATTTTTCTCAGCAATCGGAAGAAAAGAAATATTTACATAACCGCCTTTTTTTGAATTCGTATTTTGAAAACTGTGATTTTCATATAAATCCTTATAATCTTCATTTGTAAATTCAGCCGAAATTAATTTAAAGAAAGCATTATTGAATTCAATAACTTCACTATAACTTCTATAATTGGTATCTAAATGCTTCACTATTTTTTCATGATGAAAAAAAGCGACCTCTTCTTTACTTAATTCGATAAATTGCTCTGCTTTTCCTCCGCGCCAGCGATAAATAGACTGTTTCGGATCTCCCACAATCATCAAAGTTCCTTTATTTCCAAAATCATCTAGACCAGAAAGCGAATTGTCAATAAGCGGAATCAAGTTCTGCCATTGCATTTCTGAGGTATCCTGAAATTCATCGATAAAGAAATTACGATAGCGCTCCCCCAAACGTTCGTAAATAAAAGGCGCTGGCTGATTCTGAATTTCGCGATGAATGATTGCATTGAATTCTGAAATCGATAAGATATTTTGTTCTGACTGAATTTTTGCAAGCTCATTACTCACTGTATTCAGCAAAGAAAGTGGTGTTATGTTTTTTAAAAAAGCTTTATAAAAATCTCTTTTTTCAAAGTTTTGATAAACCTCTTTTAATATTTGAAGCAATTCTGGAATAATATTTTCAATTAACGCTCGGTCCTTTGCCGTTTTGTTAATTGCAATATCATCAAACTCATGAAAGGTCTTATTTTTTGGATTGAATTTCCCATCTCGAATACTTTGCAAATGATTTGGAAAAGTTCCTCTCGAAAATGATTTTAGATCAATTCCGTTTTTATCAATCAATTCAATTGCTTTCGTTGCAAGACCTTCATTTACATCTTCCAATTCTTTGCAAAGCGCTTGCATCTTCTTTTTAATCTCAACAAACTCTTCAATTGTTTTATCTTGAAAATGAAGAATTTCATTTCGATTGTTTTCATTCAAAACCAACCTTCCTGTTTCAAGAATTTCACGAGAAACATCCCAGCTTTTATCATCATCGGTTTTTTCCATTGTAAAATCGATGAGCAGTTTGGTCAATGTTTCGTCCTCCCCAGCTTGTGCGATAATAGCGTCAACAGCTTCAACCAATAAATTTTCGGTATCCAGAGTAACCTCAAAAGTCATTGGAAGATTTAAGTCATGTGCAAATGCACGGATAACTTTATGGGTAAATTTATCAATGGTAGAAATATCAAAAGCGGCATAATTATGAATTAAGTGCTTTATGATCTGCTGCGATTTGGTTTTAATTTTAATAATCGAAAGTCCAGTCTCACGCGATAGATCTTCCATTAAATCAGCTGCCTTTGGAGACGGTTCGTCTTTTGCAAATTCAGATAAATTTCCAACAATACGGCTTTTCATTTCATGAACTGCTTTGTTGGTAAAAGTAATTGCTAAAATATTTCGGTACGCATCGTTTTTTGGAGAAGAAAGAATAATCTTTAAATATTCTTTTACCAAAGTATACGTCTTTCCTGATCCCGCAGAAGCATCATAAATGAAAAAAGACGGACTTTGCATAAGTTTGGTTTTAGTATTGTAAAAATAGCACAATTAAATATTAAATCCCAATAATGAAAAATTCCAAATTCCAATTTTTGAAGCATTAATTGCAAACAAATATTAGAATTTGGAATTTTTTATGTTGTATTTTTAAATAATTAGTGTTTTGGAAAAGCTCTTTTGTTGAAAACTAAAAGTATACCTACACCTGTAGAAATTGCCACATCGGCTACATTAAAAATCGCATTGAAGAAAGCAAAGTGTTTTCCGCCAAATAATGGAAGCCAACTTGGGAGTTCTCCTTCCCAAATAGGAAAATAAAACATATCTACAACCAAACCGTGAAACCATGTCCCGTATGGAACTGGAGAAAAAATAGTCGCTAAGTTATGTGTACTATCATCAAAAATAACTCCGTAGAAAACAGAATCAATAATATTTCCTGCTGCTCCAGCAAAGATTAATGCAATAGCCGCTATTAAATAATTCGAATGACGCTTTTTTACTGAATCAGAAAGCCACCATCCAATTCCAACAACTGCAAAGATTCTGAATACTGTCAAAATTAATTTTCCATATTCTCCAGGAATTTTTGTTCCCCAAGCCATTCCTTCATTTTCAATAAAATGAATTCTAAACCAATCAGCAATAACAAATTCTTCGCCTAAAACGAAATTTGTTTTGACATAAATCTTAGAAAGCTGATCAACAATTAAAACTAGAAATATAAGGAAATACGCTTTTCGTAATGACATTTTATAATTTTTTGATGGGCAAAAATAACAATTTAATCAAAAAAAACGCTCCTAAAGGAGCGTTAATTGTTTTGTAACAAACTAAACAAGTTTATCTGCTAATCTAAACCTAGTAAAGTTTACTTTTTTACAGCAGCTTTTGCTGGTGTCTTTGGACTGTCGGAGAAAAAATCTGAAATAGATTTGAATATCCCCTTACTTTCTTTTCCGGCTGCCAATTTCTTAGCTTCTCCCTTTTTTACATCAGCTTTAAACTTAACGCGCAGTTTTTCAAATTCTTTCATTCTGCGCTCTACATCAGAGTTTACTTCTTTGAATTTCAATACTTTAGCCATAATGTAAGTTTTTGGTAGTAAATAATTTAAATTATTAATGATTTGGCATTACAATGATACATAAATTAATTTATATTTGTTAAACAAAATTAACAGTTGTTTAGGATAATTAACTATTAATTTTAAAAAGAAATACCAAAATAAACTGAATTTAACATTCCTCCCAAAATCCTACAAATCATGAATGAAATCACAACTACACTAAACGACTTTCTTGTCAGCACAAAATCTACTGCTGCATTAATTTTAAATGGAAAAGGAAAACTAATTACTTCCTTAAATCTTGATTATGGCGACAGTATTGCCGCAATGAGTGCAGCTATTCTATCTATGAGCGAAAAATTCTTAATTGATTTGGAAAAAGGCTCTCTAAAACAACTATATCTAAAAAGTGCCGAAGGCGTCATTGTTGGAAACAAAATAAGCGGCTCTAACTTTATCGTTGCTTTCTCTAAAGAAGGAAGTAACTTAGCATTATTGATGCGCTCTACAGAAGAAGTCTCTGTAGAATTAAGCAAAAATTCCCTATTGAAATAATATAAATTCTATTAACAAATTAACCCAAATGAACTATGAGTAATGATTTTTTAAACGTGTTTTTAAATGAAATGAAAACCAACGTAAACGGCTTTATCGCTGTAGCAGTAACAGAAATTGAATCTGGATTAAGCTTTGGAAATTTAACGATTGATCCAAGTTTTGACCCAGAACTGGCCGCTGCCTATAACTTAGAAGTTGTAAAAGCTAAATTAAGCGCTGTAAAAGCATTGAATTTAAACCAAGACATCGAAGATATTTTGATTACTTTATCGAATCAAATTCACATTATCGATATTTCTCCAAACAAAAAATTCATGATCTACCTTGCAGCAGATGCTTCAAAAGCAAACCTTGGTATGACTAGAGCTATTTTAAGAAAGCACAAAGCTGAAGTTGAAAAAAACCTAGCCTAAGTTTCTTGAATATAACGCACTGAAAAACCGTCTTTAAAGACGGTTTTTTTATTTGAAAAGCACACGAAAAACAAAAAAGAATCAAACTAAATAGTTCTTACAAAAACCAACACCTCATCTTTAAAATTATTTTGATTAATTATAAATAATTTCTTTCAAAGCATAAATTCGACCATGAACTCGCTCATAGCTAAATGTTAAACAAAAAAAACGCCCCTTAAAGGAGCGCTTTTCTCTTACGTAGTTTTACGAAATTTTATCTTTGCAAGTTTTTAGCTTCGATACTCATTGTTGCATGAGGAACGATTTTAAGCCTTTCTTTGCTAATTAATTTACCTGTTACTTTGCAGATACCGTAAGTTTTGTTTTCTACACGGAATAAAGCATTTTTTAAGTCACGAATGAATTTCTCTTGTCTGATAGCCAACTGAGAGTTTGCTTCTTTTGACATGGTCTCACTTCCTTCTTCAAAAGCTTTAAAAGTTGGAGAAGTATCGTCAGTACCGTTATTCAAATCGTTCATATAGGCACTTTTGATCAAATCAAGATCTTCTTGTGCTTTTTTAATTTTTGCTTGGATTATTTCTTTGAACTCTGCTAAATCTGCATCAGAGTATCTTGTAATTTCATCTATCATTTTCTAACTATTTTGAAATTAATATAATGGTTTTAATGTCATCAAACTCAATTTCTGTGCCGTTTTCTAAAGCGTCAGCAAAAACCAGTTCGTCTGTTAATGTTTCAGACTTAATATAGTCTTCATTTTTTAAAACAGCTTCTTCTAAAATACCGTTTCTTTTTATTTGAACTTTAATCTTATCCGTAACCTCAAATCCTGAATCTTTACGAATGTTTTGTATTCTATTTACTAACTCTCTAGCGATACCTTCATTTTTTAATTCTTCGGTAAGAGTAATATCAAGCGCAACTGTTATTCCGTTTGAATTAGCAACCAACCATCCTTCGATATCTTGTGATGTAATTTCCACATCTTCTAATGATAAAGTTACACTATTTCCTGCAATAACAATATTTAGCGTTCCTTGCTTGTCCAGCTGATTGATCTGATCTGCAGAAAAACCTTGTATCTCCTTAGAAATCAAGCCCATGTCTTTCCCAAAACGTGGACCAAGAGCTTTAAAATTAGGCTTAATTTGCTTAACCAAAATACCAGAAGCATCGTCTAAAAGTTCTATTTCCTTAACGTTTACTTCGGCTTTTACAAGGTCAGAAATAGCTTCGATTTCAGCACGCTGATTCTCGTCAAGTACTGGAATCATTACCTTTTGCAGAGGTTGACGAACTTTAATCATTTCTTTTTTACGTAGTGACAACACCAAAGAAGAGATTGTTTGCGCCTTCTGCATTTTGCTTTCCAACGTTTTATTAACAAAGTTTTCGACAAATTTTGGGAATTCAGCCAAGTGAACACTAGCAAAATCCTCACTTCCCGTTGAAGTTGTTAAATCACGGTATAATTTATCCATAAAAAATGGAGCTACCGGAGCGCTTAGTTTACTGATTGTAAGCAAACAAGTATAAAGCGTTTGGTAAGCTGCAATTTTATCCTTTGCATATTCTCCTTTCCAGAAACGACGACGACATAAACGAACATACCAGTTACTTAAGTTTTCCTGAACGAAGTCAGAAATTGCTCTTGTCGCTTTTGTTGGCTCATAATCTTCGTAGCATTCGTCAACAAATTTGATTAAAGAGTGTAACTCAGAAATAATCCATTGATCGATTTCTGGTCTTTCATTTAACGGAATTTCAGCTTCTGCATATTTAAATCCGTCGATGTTAGCATATAGCGAGAAGAATGAATAGGTATTGTAAAGCGTTCCGAAGAATTTACGTTTAACCTCAGCAATTCCTTCAAGATCAAACTTCAAGTTATCCCAAGGATTTGCATTCATAATCATATACCAGCGGGTAGCATCTGGACCGTTTTCTGCAATGGTTTTAAATGGGTCTATGGTATTTCCTTTACTCTTAGACATTTTAATTCCATTTTTATCCAAAACCAAACCGTTTGAAACTACGTTTTTGTATGCTATTTTATCAAAAACCAAAGTTCCGATTGCATGCAAAGTATAAAACCATCCGCGAGTCTGATCTACTCCTTCTGCAATGAAATTTGCTGGAAAATCTTTGTTGCCATCAATTTTTTCTTTGTTTTCAAAAGGATAATGCCATTGCGCATAAGGCATTGCTCCAGAATCGAACCAAACGTCGATTAGATCACTTTCGCGCTTCATTGCTTTTCCAGAAGCAGAAACTAAAGTAAGCCTATCAACAACATTTTTATGCAAATCGATCAAATCATAATTTGACTCAGACATGTTTCCGATTTCAAATCCTTTAAACGGATTTTCTTTTTGAAAACCTGCTTCGATTGATTTTTCGATTGCATTGTACAATTCTTCAACAGAACCGATAATAACTTCTTCTGTTTTATCTTCTGTTCTCCAAATTGGCAACGGAATTCCCCAATATCTAGAACGAGATAAGTTCCAATCGTTGGCATTTTTAAGCCAATTTCCAAAACGTCCTTCACCAGTAGATTTAGGTTTCCAATTGATAGTTTCGTTCAGGTCGAACATTCTATCTTTTACATCGGTTACTTTGATGAACCATGAATCTAGAGGATAGTATAATAACGGCTCGTCTGTTCTCCAGCTGTGTGGATAACTGTGCACGTATTTTTCAACTTTAAAAGCTTTGTTTTCTTCTTTTAAACGAATAGCGATTTCAACATCTACAGATTTCTCTGGAGCTTGTCCTGCATCGTAATATTCGTTTTTAACGTATTTACCAGCCAAATCACCTACATGAGAAGTGAATCTTCCTTGTAAATCTACTAATGGAACTGGAGTTCCGTTTTCGTCTAACACCAACATTGGCGGAACTTCTGGCTTTGCTTCTTTTGCTACTTTAGCATCATCTGCACCAAAAGTCGGAGCTGTATGCACAATTCCTGTTCCATCTTCAGTTGTAACAAAATCACCCGCAATTACTCTAAATGCATTTTCAGCATTTTCAAAAGGCAATACATAAGGCAATAATTGCTCGTAACGGATTTCTACTAAATCTGCTCCTTTTGCTTCGGTTAAGATTTTATATGGAAGTTTTTTATCTCCAGCTTTTACGTTATCAAAATCAGCATCGTCTTCACTTAAGAAATATCCTTTTCCGAATTGTTTTCCAACTAAGTTTTTAGCCAAAACAACATTGATTGGCTCAAAAGTATATTGATTGAATGTTTTAACTAAAACATAATCGATTTTTGGCCCAACTGTCAAAGCTGTATTTGACGGAAGTGTCCAGGGAGTCGTCGTCCAAGCTAAAATGTGGATGTCTCCAAAACCTTGCAAGAATGAAGGCAATGTTTCTGGCAAAGTTTTAAACTGAGCTACGATTGTAGTATCTGTTACATCACGATACGCTCCAGGCTGGTTTACTTCGTGAGAAGACAATCCAGTTCCTGCTTTTGGAGAGTAAGGCTGAATTGTGTATCCTTTGTACAACAAACCTTTATCGTAGATTTGTTTCAAAAGCCACCAAACAGATTCCATATATTTAGGTTTGTAAGTCACATACGGATCTTCCATATCTACCCAATAACCCATTTTTTCGGTCAAATCATTCCATACGTCCGTATAACGCATAACGGTTTTTTTACACGCTTCGTTATATTCTTCGATCGAAATGGTTTTACCAATATCTTCTTTTGTAATTCCTAATTCTTTTTCGGTACCCAATTCAACAGGCAAACCGTGAGTATCCCATCCAGCTTTTCTTTTTACCTGAAAACCTTTTTGAGTTTTATATCTGCAAAAAATATCTTTAATCGCACGCGCCATTACGTGGTGAATACCAGGCAATCCGTTTGCTGAAGGCGGACCTTCAAAAAATACGAAAGGCTCAGCACCTTCGCGAGTTGTTACACTCTTTTCAAATATATTTTCTTTCTTCCAAAAATCAAGAACTTCAGACGCTACAGTTGGTAAGTCAAGTCCTTTGTATTCAGTAAATTTTGTACTCATTTTATCCTTTTCTTAAACGAGGTGCGAAAGTAGTAAATTTAAGTCAGAAGTAGAATATCTAAAGCCAAAAGTTGGCACTTTTAAGGCAATTTTTAAGACTCAAAAAGAAATCATTATCAAAAAAAGAAATTACGAGCGCTTTTTTTCAAAAATTCTTAATTCAAATACACTTTTTTAAAAGATTAACAGCATTGCACTTTAGAGTTATGAAATTTTGTTAAATTTTAACATAATGAAATCTATTATTAGGAATTGTAAGATTAATAATTGTAGTTTTATGCCCAACTTTAAAAAATGTGTATGAGAACAAAATTACTTATCCTATGCTTACTTACAGTAAGTTTTGCAAAAAGCCAGAATCTTCTACAAAACGGTAGTTTTGAGAATTTTACTGATACAACTCCTAATTCATGGTTTTTTTTAACAGGAGCGACCTCACAACAAAGTACAATATTTAGCGACGGAATTTCAAGTCTTGATGTTTCGCCTGTAGGATTTTTTCCTGTTCAATTACCTAATGCTATTTTCTCTCAGGATTTCACAGTAAGTGATTTAGAAACTTACACTTTAAAATTTGATTATTTCATTCCTGGCACCAGTTTGACTAATTACATTAGTAGCCTAACATTTGAAATTTCCAAAAATGGCAATGAGGCAATTTTCGCTCCACCACCAACTCCTACAAATGCTATTACTTATGGCACTTGGAAAACGGTAACTTATGATTTTAAAATAGCAATGTTCAATTCTGGATACACTTCCGCAAGTCTTAAACTAAACTATGTTGTAAGTATCGACCAAGATTTGGCAGATCACCACATATACTTTGATAATGTAAGCATCGTTAAAAAATCTACTTTAGGAACTGTTGATTTTGACAAAAAAGCCAACCCGATAGCATCTATGTCTAAAGAAGAAATAAGATTAAACAGCGATTTTAAAAATTCTTCTTATGTAATTTATTCTATTGATGGTAAAGCCGTAAAAAGAGTAAACAACAACTCTTCTGAAATCATCGGAATTTCTGGATTACCAAACGGAGTTTATTTATTAAAATTAAACGACTTAGGCACTTCAGTTAAGTTCATCAAATAATAAGGTTAAGCAACCTCAAACAAAAAAAGGATCGAGTTAAACTTGATCCTTTTTTGTTTATATAATTAAAGAAAATATATTCTTAAGAAAAAACCTCTTTTAAAATCTCCAAAGATTTCGGCCTTTTAAAACCTTCCAAATGCAGACTGTAATAATCAATTAGAATTTTAAGAAGAATCTGTCTTTCTAAAACATGAAAGACTTTTTGATCGTTATCGAATTTTAATTCCAATAGTTTCTTAAACAGATTGGTCTCGTGCTCTGAAAGCACATTTCCTTTTTGAAAAAGTGTAAAAACGCCTTCATTCATTTCAAAAAAAGGCAAATCAATTTCAGAGATATCAGGATAGAAACCAAGATATTTTGTGATTTCTAAAAGCAGAATCAAATGAAAATTAGAAATTTCATCATGATGGTCCAGCCAAGTTAGCGCCGTTTCTAAAAAAAGAAATAGCTGCTCGTTTTTTTCTTCTTCTTGAATGGAATAATGAAGCATTTCGGACAAGAACATTACCATAGTACTTTTCACAATATCAGTATGAATAGTCTGAAACGGAACAGCACTTTTTATTTCTTTAAAATTCTCTAAAGTTCCTTTATTCTTATGAACAGCTTCAATTTCTAAAATCGAAAAAGGCTGAAAATAAGCAATTTTCTGACTTGCCTTTCTGCTTGAAAAAGCATCGCGCACAAAATAAGATTTCAGTCCGCTTGAAAGTGTAAAACATTTTACAATCAAGCTTTTCTCCTGAAATTTTAAAGATGAAATTACTATGGCTTTTGTTTTGACGAGCACAAATTTTTGTTTTTTTGTTTCAAGTTTCAGGTTTCAGGTTTAGCAAATGACGATAAGCTGAAGACTAAAAAAGACTGAACACTCAACACTGATCTTATCGTATAATCATTACTTTCTTAACTTTAGTTTCTCCTCCATCTTCTGCAGAGATAAAAACCATGTAAACACCAGATGCTACTTTATATTTGCCAAAAGCAGTGGTGTCCCATTCGATTGTTCCTCCAGAAGAGGTAACTTCGTAAACTAAATTCCCTTCTATATCTGTTATTTTTACATTTGCCTTATCAATTAATCCGGCCACTTTAACTGTTCCCGAATAAGTTGGACGCACTGGATTTGGATAAACATACACATTGCTTAAATCGTCATTTGCCCCTGTTGCAATTCCACCAAACGAAACCAATCCTTTGTCGGTTGCAATAAAGACCTCTCCCGTTTTAGCATTTATCTTAACATCATTAATATAATTACTTGGCAATGGCGAATTGTTTATTGTAAAATGATATTTTGTCTCCTGACCATTTGGCGAAACCATAAATATTCCAGAATCTGCCGTTCCAATCCATTTATTATTGGCGCCGTCTACTGCTATCGAAGTTACAAACTGTTCATATAATAGCTCTTGAGCCAAATCGTCTTCGGTTATAATAATCGAATTTGCTTTTAACTGACTATCTGTTTGAAAACTAGAAATATTAGAGAGAACTCTCAAACCTTTTGTTGTTCCTATCCAAAGCTGATTTTTTGCATCTAAAGCTATTGCTCTAACATCGGCAATGGGCAGATTTCCAGCATCGGTTCCAAAAGTCATTTTTTTAAAGGTATTTGTAGCTTCATTAAACCCTACAACTCCATTTTTATAAGTTCCAATCCATTTTACATTATTGCGATCTACCACTATACTTGAATAATTATCTTCCCCCACATCGTCTGATATAGAAGTCATCGAATAACTACCCCATTGCCCATTTGTTTTTAAAACTTTCAATCCATTATTGATTCGGCTGTTGGTCACCCAAAGATTTCCAGATTTATCAAAAGCCGTTGCATTGATTCGGACATCTACATAATCTGGCGAAGCTGTTTTAAGTGATTCTAAACCACTATTCTCTTCGTTATATAAATGAGTTGGAATATCGCTTTCAATTTTCAATAATCCAGAGAAAAAAGAACTCGCATAAACCTGTTTTTCGTTATTAGGATTTATATAGATTCTCGTTATTGATTTTGCATCATAAACATCAGAATATGGAAGATTTAACCATCCTGAAGCATTAAATCGACTAATCCCGTAGCTATCCAAAGGGTATGGATTATAAACAGCATCATAATCTCCATAAACTGCCCACAAAACATTTGAACCAGCATCTATAGAAAAAATATCATTACGCACTGGACCGCTAGGTGTACTGTTTTCGAAAGCTGTGGCATTATTTAAAGTAGAGGTAAACAATCCTTTTTCTTTTGTTCCAATAAAAATCTGATTTCCAACTGCAGTTGCACAACTAAAATTCAGGGTATTATCTAAAACTTGAGAATTTGCAATTTGTCGACTCAACACCATTTGATTATTATAAACATATACGGTATTGGCAGTTGTGACAAATAAATTATGATTTTTCGCTCGTGTATCAACAGCTGCTTGAGGCAATTGTAAAAAGCCCACAAAAGTATTGGAGTTAAACCTATGAATATACCCCGCACTATTTATTGCAATAAGTTCTGAATCCAAAGCCTCTACACTTGACCAATCTCCACCATTTACTATTGACCATTGGCTATAATCTACAAGATTAGCATTTGTAATGTCTGCTTTTCTCATACCGCTTGATGTTGCTGCAAAAATAAATCCGTTAAACATTGTGGTTTGCTTTACGCTTATTTCTGCTCCATTATCGCCAATAAAATACGTGTCGCCAAATTGAGACGTTTTAAGATTAAATTGAACAATTCCAAAATTGCAAGAGACATATATCAATCCATTATTTTCCATAAAATGATTGATCTTTTTAGTATTTGCTGGCAATTGCTTATTAATTATATCCACAACCTTTAGAATACTCCCGTCGACTTCATTAATCAATATCATCAAACCATTTTCATAACCGATAATTGTTTTTTTTGATGCTTCGCTGTAATAAACTGCCGAAATGGTCTGGCCCGAAAGTCCGTCAACGGTAGTTGTTGTTTTAAGGACATTTGTTGCTGAATTTTTTGAAAATAATGCATTTTCGGAGGCCGCAAAAACAGTTGTTGCAGATTCTGAAATGTCTTTTATTTCATTAAATGAAAAATATCCCTGCCAAGACAATTTGCTCTGCGCTCCGCAAAACTGAATTAGAAGTAAAAACAAACCGCAGAAAAATACTTTTTTCATCATATAATGTATTCGAATAGACAAATATAATACAAACGGGATTTTATTTAATTTTTAGCACAAATAAAATACCCCCGATATCCTATTAAGATAACGAGGGTAATTCTAATTATTGCAATTAATTCTTAAACCACACCTTGTGCAAGCATAGCATCGGCAACTTTTACAAATCCGGCAATATTAGCTCCTTTTACATAGTTAACATATCCATCTTCTTCTGCACCGTATTTTTTACACTGGTTATGAATTCCGATCATGATTTCTTTCAATCTCAAGTCTACCTCTTCACTAGTCCAGTTTAAACGAATTGAGTTCTGAGTCATTTCTAATCCTGAAGCAGCAACACCTCCAGCATTTGCAGCTTTTCCTGGCGCGAATAACACTTTACTATCTAGGAAAAGTTTAATAGCATCTAAAGTAGAAGGCATATTGGCAGCTTCTGTAACACATAAAACGCCATTATCTATCAATTTCTTAGCATCATCACCATTTAATTCATTTTGAGTAGCACATGGAATAGCAATATCTACTTTTACTTCCCAAGGGCTTTTTCCTTTGTGGAAAATAGCATTTGGATATTTCTCTAGATATCTCTCTGCTCTATTATCTCCAGTAGCTCTCATTTCAACCATATGTTCGATTTTTTCTCCAGAGATACCTTCTTCATCATAAATATAACCATCAGGTCCAGAAATAGTAACTACTTTACCTCCTAGTTCATTTACTTTTAAAGCAACACCCCAAGCCACATTTCCGAATCCAGAAATAGCAACTCTTTTTCCTTTAATTTCATGACCAATTGTGCGAAGCATTTGATCTGTAAAATAAACTACTCCGTATCCTGTAGCTTCTGGTCTGATTAATGAACCTCCATAAGCCAAACCTTTTCCAGTTAAAACTCCTGTAAATTCATTTCTAATTCTTTTATATTGACCAAATAAGTAACCGATTTCACGTGCACCAACACCAATATCCCCAGCTGGAACGTCAAGATCTGGACCAATATGGCGACATAATTCTGTCATGAATGACTGGCAGAAACGCATAATTTCAGCATCAGATTTTCCTTCTGGGTCAAAATCAGAACCTCCTTTTCCACCTCCCATCGGAAGTGTTGTCAAACTGTTTTTAAATACTTGTTCAAATGCCAAGAATTTTAAAACTGATAAGTTTACTGAGTGATGAAATCTAATTCCTCCTTTGTAAGGTCCAATTGCAGAATTCATTTGAATTCTGAAACCTCTATTTACAATAATTTCGCCTTTATCATCTACCCACGGAACTCTAAATATTATTGATCTTTCTGGTTCAGCGATTCTTAAAAGGATATTCTTTCCGTCATATTTTTTACGCTCAGATATAAACGGAATTACAGTTTCTGCGAATTCTCTAACTGCTTGAAGAAATTCTGGCTCGTTTGGATTTTTTGACTCAACAAGAGCCATAAATTCATTTATTTTTTGTTCCATCTTTAAAATAAATTTTCAGATAATTTAGATTTAATTTTTACTCTTATAAAAAATAAGAAACTACGTTTAAGAAAACGTTTTCGTTTTAACGGACAAAGATATATCAAATAATGATTCGATGTTACATTTTTCACTTTTTTGAAGCGATTTGTGTTTTTTTCAAACATTAGAAAAAAACGCATTTTACATGTAGGTGTTTACATGCAAAACACCTTTTAAAAATTAGTAAATTAAGTATTTTGCTAGTTATTTTTCAATACAGTAATTTAATATTTTGAATCGATTATGTTTTTTATATATTTGCCGAGATTTGTAAGCCCCTAAAAAATGCCTAAGCACCTATTTATCACATTATTTGCCTTATTGGGCATCTCAACTGCTGTATCAGCACAAGGATTAGCCCAAGAGATCGGAATCTATGCAGGACCAGTAACTTTACAGTCCGATTTTGGAGAAAGAAACAACTTTGATAATAATGTCGGAAACACAGGTTTTGGCATTGGAATCATGCACTTTATAAACTTTTCTGCCAATAACAATAGAGAAAACTATTTTACAGAACATTTTAAAGTAAGATCTGATCTGTCTTATAGCAAAACTACTTTAAAACACCATGGCCAATGGGTTGATTACAAACCTAACGGAGTATTTGCAACACAACTAAGAAATATGCATGCAAGTTCTAGTATAGTAAGCTTGGGAGCACAGATGGAATTTTCTCCTTTTATGAAAATCCACGATTTCGAAAATACAGTTGGTAGCTTCAGTCCGTATGGAGCTTTAGGGTTTCAGGTGAGCTACTATTCAGCAAAAGTTGGATCACATTTAGGAGACATTACACTTCCTGCTAATACTCCGGGGAAATACTTAACTCCATCTGACGGACGCGCACATGGATTTTCTACTGAAACGGGTATAGCCTTAGCGGCAACAGCGACGGTAGGTGTACATTATAAACTGACTGAAATGAGTGATTTAATGTTTGAAACTCGTTTTCATATGTACAGCTCAGACTGGATTGACGGATTAAACCCAAATAAAGATATTTACAAAGAAAACAAATCTAACGATTGGCAGGTTTGGTTTAACTTTGGATACATCTACTATTTAGAATTCTAAAAAAATTTAAATCTCAAAATATAAAATCCCAAATTCCAAAGCTATTAAATGGAATTTGGGATTTTTTCATTAGACATTTTATCGTCTTCTTCTTTAAGAAATTTTAAAATAAGAAATCCCAAACTGCCAAAATAAAAATTGGAATTTGGGATTTTCTTATTGTAATTTATATTAAGCTAAAGCTTGCTCTAAATCGGCAATTAAATCTTCTGCATCTTCGATACCAACACTCAATCGAACTAAATCATCAGTAATACCTACTTCTGCTCTTTTATCTGCAGGAATAGAAGCGTGAGTCATTAAAGCTGGGTGATTAGCCAATGATTCAACTCCACCAAGAGATTCTGCTAGAGTAAACACTTTCAATTTTTCTAAAAACGAGATAGAATCTTCTTTCTTCCCAGACTTAAAATCAAAAGAAACCATTCCTCCAAAAGCTTTCATTTGTTTCTTAGCAATTTCGTGAAACGGATGATTCTTTAAACCTGGATAATAAACCGTTTTAATTTTAGGATGTTTGCTCAAATATTCAACCACTTTTTCTCCATTTTCACAATGTCTTTGAACTCTTAAAGCTAAAGTTTTGATTCCTCTTAAAACCAAGAAACTATCCATTGGTCCAAGAGTCGCTCCTGTTGCAAATTGCTGAAAATGCAATTGATCTCCAAGGGCTGCGTCTTTTACAATTAATGCTCCAGCAATAACATCAGAATGCCCTCCTAAATATTTTGTTGCAGAGTGCATTACAATATCTGCTCCTAAATCTAAAGGTTTTTGCAAATAAGGTGTTGCAAAAGTATTGTCAACCGCTAGAAGGATTTTTTTCTCTTGAGTAATTTTTGCTATTTCTTGGATGTCTGCCAATTTCATCAACGGATTTGTTGGTGTTTCTACCCAAATTAACTTCGTGTTTTCGTTAATTAAACTTTTCAGTTTTTCGATATTTGTCATATCAACAAAATGAAATTTAATACCCGAATCTTTATACACACGCGAGAACATTCTGTACGTTCCGCCATATAAATCATCCATCGCAATGATTTCGTCTCCAGCTTTAAAAGATCTTAAAACACAGTCAGTCGCGGCAAGACCAGACGAAAATGCCAATCCTCGAGTTCCGTTTTCAATACTAGCCAAAGCGTCTTCTAAAGCTGTACGTGTAGGGTTTGAAGCTCTACTATATTCGTAATCTGCCAAAGGTTTCCCTGGACTTGTTTGTACAAATGTTGAAGTTTGATACACTGGCGGCATAACAGCGCCTGTGCTTGGATCATGATGCTGTCCTCCGTGAATAACTTTTGTATTGAATTTCATATAGTTATAAATTTTAAATCCTTAATTCTTTTACAAATTTACCGCTTAATTTATTTTATCGCGACACAACTTCTTACCTTTGTAGATAATTAACACTTTTTGATATGAAAAATTCATTATTTATACTCTTTTTGTGTTTGATTTTTACAAGTTGCAAAAAAGAGCTTTCATTTGAAAATGAAACGTTTGAAGAGAAATCTACTATACCATGCGCAAATGACTGCCCAAAAATCACCATAGAAGTTCCAATTGCTAAAAATGTTAAAGTAACATCAGACAGCATTAATAAGAAAGTATTTGCCGTCATTAAAGAGATTGTATTTTTTGAAGACGATTCGGTAAAAGTTGATGGTTACAAATCATTAGCGAAATCTTTTATTGACTCCTATCAAGAAATGCATCAAAAGTTTCCGAACGATACTTTTGGCTGGGAAGCAAAAATTATTGGAAATGTCGAATTTGAATCTGACCAGATTTTAAACCTTAAAATTGACCATTATACTTTTACTGGCGGCGCTCACGGTTATCAAGGTTACCGCTCTTTATTATTCGATAAAAAAACAGGAAAAACCATTTTCAATAATCAGTTATTTAAAAACGAAAACGAGTTTAAAACATTCGCTGAAAAAACATTCAGATCAAAATATAAAATTCCAGAAAAAGCCAATATCAATGCCACAGGTTTAATGTTTGAAAACGACAAATTTCAACTGCCTCAAAACATTTTCTACACATCAGCAGGTTTGCTTTTATATTACAACTCATACGAAGCCGCTTCATATGCAGATGGTCCAAAAGAACTTCTATTTCCATACGAAGAAGTAAAAAAATATTTAAATTTTCAATAAATATTTAAGATTAAATAAATTCAGCATCTACACAATCTTTGTAGATATGCTGGATGTAGACGCACTGCGGTTCGCCTCTACAGAAAACCTTTGTCACTTTGTTTCTCTGAACCTCTGCACCTTTTTATTGAACATCATACTTCATTTTACGTAACACCCTCAAAGCCTCTTTAAAAGAAGAATAAACATTTTTATAAGGCTTTAAAAGCAATTTTGCATCTATTAATTTTTGTCGGGCATCCTCAAAACCATTCAAATGACAAATCATAAAAGTAGAAGGAAGATTTTCCAGATCTTTCATTTCACGATCAGATAATGCAATTTCTTTTTGAAGTTTTCCCAGCAATGCCATATTTGAATTATAAATATGATACAGCATTTTTCGGTTAAACTCCGGCGGCTGAAAAAGCATTTGGCGATCTATTTTATAATAACCATTATCAAAGAAATGAATCGTTTGTTCTTCTAACGGATAATAACTCGTTTTGTCATTTAATCCCAACGGAACATATTCTGTAATGGTAAAAGTATCATCGTTATATTCTATTGTAACAACATCTTGTGCGGAATAAAAAAGTTTAATTTGTTCGTTTATCAATTCGATATCTACACGAGACAAATACGTTTTATCGCGTAATTTTTTCGGAACTCCAGCCCAACAAATCACGAATAATTCTTTAAAAACACGGTATTTTGGCGACATATCTTTATGTCTGAAATTCATAAAATCGATAACACCGTCTAAAGTATATTGAATACTATTTCGAGAGCTGTTTTCTATTCCGATAACCGTTTCTGTATTCTGATTATTTTTTTCAATTTCCTCGTGTTCTTCAAGAGGAATCGAATTACTGCCACGTCTTATGAAGATGCTGTTGGCAAGAATAGTATGAATTCCTTTTTTAAAATAAGAAATTTTACTTTTAGGTTTTATGGTAACCAGACCGATTACTTTGTCTTTTGGAAGATTTGGAAAAGGGACGTTTTCGTATTGAATTTTTGGAGGATTTTCTAAAAATGCGTTGACCAGATTCTGAATTCGGCTGTCATCAAAGAAATCATCGCCGACAATTTCGTTATCTTGGTCTTCTACCCCAACAACGATATAAGAATTGTTATTCGGATTTGAATTAGATAATGCGCAAATGTGCTTTAGAAATTTTCCTTTCCCTTCTCTGGAATGTAGGTTCAATTGCCTTTTCTTATCATAAAAACTGCTTTCGTCATTATGAGCAAGGAGATTTTTTATTAAAAGGCGCTTATTGATCATTATTCCCGATTATTAGACTGACTTAGATTTTTAGACTTCTTAGATTGATTTTCAGATTTCTAATTTAAACTAAAGATCTGATTTTCTAAGAAGTCTAATCATCTAGTTTTAAATATTCTTTTTAACAATCGTCGAAGACGCCTGTGCTGTACTCATCACAACCAAATCTGCAATATTTACATGATAAGGTCTTGAGACCACAAAGTGAATAATATCCGCAATATCTTCAGCCTGCAGCGGATCAAATCCTTTGTAAACATTTGCGGCTCTTTCGACATCTCCTTTAAAACGGACTTCGCTGAATTCTGTTGCTACCATTCCTGGGTGAATGCCTCCAACTCGAATTCCAAACGGATTTAAATCGATTCGCATTCCTGCTGTAATCGCATCAACGGCATGTTTAGAACCACAATATACATTTCCATTTGGGTAAACCTCTTTTGCTGCTGTTGATCCAATATTAATGATATGTCCAGATTGTCTCTCCACCATTTGCGGAATTATCGCTTTTGAAACGTACAAAAGACCTTTGACATTAATATCGATCATGGCATCCCAATCGTCTAAATTTCCATTTTGAATCGGATCTAAACCGTGGGCATTTCCAGCGTTATTAATTAAAACGTCTATTGTAGAAAAATCGTTTGGCAAAGCACCTATTTTTTCTAAAACCTCCTCTTTGTTACGAACATCAAATTCTAAAGAATGTACTTCTGTAAAAGCCGAAAGTTCTTTTTGAAGTTCTTCCAAACGGTCTTTACGTCTTCCGCAAAGAATAACTTTATAATTGTTTTTTGCTAGAATCTGAGCGGTTGCTTTTCCAATTCCGCTTGTAGCGCCAGTAATTAAAACTGTTTTTTTCATTTTTAGGTTATATTTTGGTACGCGGATGACGCGGATTTACTTCGTAAAGACACGGATTATTACGGATTTTTTTTTGTAATAAATAAAATCTGCGTCAATCTGCGTCTTTACGAAGTAAATCCGCGTCATCCGCGTTCTATTTTTGCAAATATTTTAGAGTTCTAGCTGAACACTAAAATTCTGAATACTGAAAAACTAAAAATTAAGGCACATCGTCGCCCATACTTTCAGTCCAGATCGCGAACCAGTCTTCTTTATCCATTTCTAATTCAATAGCTTTTGATAGAGATTGAATTCTAGCAATATTTACTGTTCCTGCAATCGGAATTACTTTTGCCGGATGCTTTAAAATCCATGCTAATAGAAGTGTATCTGCTCCTAAGTGATATTTTTCTAACAAAGTAGAAAACAGTTTTTTCAAACGGCGAGTCTGTTTCGTATCTTCTCTAAAAACAGTTCCAAGCGGATTCCATGATAAAGGACGAATGCCTTGCGTTTGCATGTAATCTAAACTTCCATCAAGCATTGGCTCATAATGCGTTGCAGAAAATTGAACTTGATTGTAACTAACTTCTGTTTTCTGACGAATTAATTCTGTTTGAGAACTTGTAAAATTCGAAAGACCAAAATCAATAATTTTTCCTTCTCCTTTTAATTTCTCCACCGCTTCAGCGATTTCGTCAGCCTGCATTAACGGACTTGGTCTGTGAAGCAGAAAAACATCTACGTAATCTGTTTTTAAATTTTTTAGAGATTTTTCTACAGACTTAATAATATAGTCTTTAGAATAATCGTAATGTTTGATTTTGTTTTCGGGGCGTTTATCAGCAATCATTTGAATACCACACTTGGTAATTAATTGTAATTTTTCGCGTTGAATTTTACTTGCGTGAAAAGCTTTTCCAAAATCAGCTTCGGTCGTATACGAACCGTAAATATCCGCGTGATCAAAAGTCGTAATTTTGTTTTCGATACTCACTTGTATCATGTTTTCCATTTCGCTAGTTGTAAGGTTTTTATCCCAAACTCCCCAATTCATAGTGCCTGAAATTATAGGCGATAAGACTGTTTTGCTCATAATAATTATGCGTTATTTTTGGTAATAATTATGCTTTTATAAAACATAATCATCAAAGTTCTTAAAAATATAAAAATAGATTCACAATTAGTCCTTAAAATTAAGTCATTGGTCGAAGTTTTAACCATTCTTTAACATCTTACTTCTCAAAAAATATTCAATTTGCACTCTCAAAAATTAGGCGTTAAAATCAAGGTTTTAAAAATATTTATATGGAAGAAAATACAACGACTTTAGACATTAGAGCGATAAATGAAAAAATTGAGAGAGAAAGTGCTTTTATAGACCTTCTTACAATGGAAATGAACAAAGTTATTGTGGGTCAGAAACATATGGTCGAGCGTCTATTGATTGGATTATTGGGGCAAGGGCATATTTTATTGGAAGGAGTTCCTGGTCTGGCAAAAACTTTAGCCATCAACACGCTTTCTCAAGCGGTTCAAGGATCTTTCAGCCGTATCCAGTTTACGCCAGATTTATTACCTGCCGATGTTATCGGAACCATGATTTACAATATTAAAGCAAATGAGTTCTCAATTAAAAAAGGACCTATTTTTGCCAATTTCGTACTTGCAGATGAGATTAACCGTGCGCCTGCAAAGGTTCAGTCAGCGTTATTAGAGGCAATGCAGGAAAAACAAGTTACTATTGGTGACACTACATTTAAATTAGATCGTCCGTTTTTAGTATTAGCAACACAAAATCCAGTTGAGCAAGAAGGAACTTATGCACTTCCTGAAGCGCAAGTTGACCGTTTTATGTTGAAAACTGTTATTGATTATCCAAAAATTGATGAAGAGCGTTTTGTAATTCGTCAAAACTTAAAAGGATCTTACGAAAAAGTAAATCCAGTGGTTTCTGTAGATCAGATTCTACGTGCTCAGGAAGCTGTTCGTGAAGTTTATATGGACGAAAAAATCGAAAAATATATTCTTGATATTATTTTCGCTACACGTTACCCAGAAAAATACAAATTAGCCGATTTAAAACCGCTTATCAGTTTTGGAGCTTCTCCTCGTGGAAGTATCAACTTGGCTAATGCTGCTAAATGTTATGCTTTCATCAAACGTCGTGGTTATGTAATTCCAGAAGACGTTCGTGCAGTTGTTCACGATGTATTACGTCACAGAGTTGGAATTACTTACGAAGCAGAAGCAGAAAACATCACTTCTGTAGACATTATCAACAAAATCGTTAACGAGATTGAGGTACCTTAAAAAATTTTAGATTTTAGATTGCAGAATTTAGATTTAAATCTGCAGTCTAAAAAATAATCTAAAATCTAAAATCTAAAATCTGCAATCCGAAAAATGGATACAAAAGAGCTTTTAAAAAAAGTACGGAAAATAGAAATCAAAACCAAAAGACTGAGTAATCATATCTTTTCGGGAGAATACCACTCTTCATTTAAAGGACGAGGAATGACGTTTAGCGAGGTGCGTCAATACCAATACGGAGATGATATTCGTAACATCGATTGGAATGTGACCGCACGCTACAATGAAGCTCACGTTAAAGTATTTGAGGAAGAACGCGAATTGACCATGGTTTTAATGGTTGACATTTCGGGTTCGGAATCTTTTGGTTCTAAAAATCAATTCAAAAAAGACATCGTAACCGAAATTGCGGCAACGATGGCTTTTTCGGCTACACAGAATAATGACAAAATTGGTTTAATCTTATTTTCTGATACTGTAGAATTATATATTCCGCCAAAAAAAGGACGTTCGCACGTACTTCGCATCATTCGGGAATTAATCGAATTTGAACCAAAAAGCCATAAAACAGACATTGCTCAGGCATTAAAATTCTTATCTGGAACCCAAAAAAAGAAAGCCATTATTTTTATGATCTCCGATTTTATGTCTGATTCGTATGAACATACTTTAAAAATTGCTTCAAAGAAACACGACATTACAGGTGTTCGAGTTTACGATATTCGTGAAGAAAGAATTCCAAATTTAGGAATGGTAAACATGCTGGATGCCGAAACTGGAAAGATACAGTTGGTTGATACAAGTTCGAAAGCAGTTCGTTTGAATTACGAGAAGCACTATCAGGAAAAACTAAATTATTTTAAAGATACCTTCCGTAAATCTGGAGCAGGAATTGTAAATACCAGAGTAGACGAAAATTACGTTACTAAATTATTAGGCTATTTCAAATCGAGATAAGTATTTTTGATTTTTGATTAACGATTTTTGATTTATGATGTGTGTGATTTGAGATTAAAGGGAGTATTTAAGAAATGACCAAACAAGAATTAGAAAATAGATTGATTGATTTTGCAGCAACAATTATAATTATAGCAAGTAAGTTTGAGAAAAATTATGCAGGAAATCATTTGTCAGGACAAATAATCCGATCGGGAACATCGCCAGCGCTAAATTACGGTGAAGCGCAAAGTGCAGAGAGCAAAAAAGATTTTATTCATAAAATGGGGATTTGTCTGAAAGAATTAAGAGAAACATTTGTTTGTTTGAAAATCATAGAAAAAGCAAATTTATCAACAGACAGAGAAAGTTTAATGCAAGTAAAAATGGAAGCAAATCAATTAATTTCCATTTTTGTATCCAGCATTAAAACATCAAAAAATAATTCATAAAAATTAAAGATTACTATTTTAGAAAACAATTGACAATCCTTGGAAAAATCAAAAATCAAAAATCGTTAATCTTCAATCACTAATCAAATGAAATTTAAACTTTATATATTTTTATTGCTTTTTTCTACTATGATTTTTGCACAGCAGAAACCAATAGAAACGAGTATTGATACCACCAAAAATAAGATTGGTGCTGAGTTCAAACTGACGCTTAAAACGGTTGTGACTTCAACATCAAAAGTTGAATTTCCTAAACTTAAAAATATCGGTCCGTTAGAAGTTATCCAGTCTTATCCGATTGATACGGTTAAGAAAGATGCCACTAATTACGAACTTATAAAAAAATATGGTTTAACGCAGTTTGATTCTGGCCGTTACACGATTCCGAGCATCAAAATTTTAATTGATAAAAAACCTTTTTACTCTGATTCTATTAAAGTTGAAGTTGCTGCAGTAAAAGTTGACACTTTACAGCAGAAAATGTATGATATTAAAGACATTTCTTCTGTTGATGAGGGAATAGGAAATTGGTGGATTTACACTTTAATAGTTCTAGCCATTTTAGGAATTGGCGCTTTCGTTTACTGGTATGTTAAAAAACGCCAGTTGAAAAAAATCGAAGAAGAAGTTTATAAAACTCCTATCGAAAAAGCGACTAGTTTATTAAACAACCTAGAACAAAAAGAACTGGTTCAAAAAGGAGAAATTAAAGAATACTATAGCGAACTAACAGATATTGCTAGAAATTATATCGAAGAAGCGATTCATATTCCAGCAATGGAAAGCACAACTTCTGAGTTAATTGCTGCGATTAGAGAAGCTTCGACCAAAAAGAAAATGACCCTTACGCCAGAAACGGTTGAAAATTTAGAGCGCGTTTTACGTCAGGCCGATTTGGTAAAATTTGCCAAATCTAAACCGCTTGATTTTGAAATTACTGATGATAGAAATAAGATACAAAAAGTAATTTTAACCCTTGATAATGCAATTCCAACTGAAGTTCCAGAAGAAATTGAAGATCAGCTATTAAACGAAGCGCAAAGACAAAAACAAATTAAGGAACAACTTCGCAAAAAACGTAATGCCAGAATTGGTTACGCTGTTGCAGCTATCATACTATTATTGTTTGCCACAACGACTTTCTTTATTGTAACCAAAGGATTCAATTATGTGAAAGACAATATAATTGGCCATCCTTCTAAAGAATTATTAGAGGGCGAATGGGTAAAAAGTGCTTATGGAAGTCCAGCTGTTCTTATTGAAACGCCAAAGGTTTTAAAAAGAATGGACGCACAAAAAGCACTTCCAAAAGAAGCGATGGCACTTATCAAAGAAATGCAGCTTTTTGCATACGGAAGTATGATTGATAATTTTTACGTAACGGTTTCAACATCTAAATTCAAACAGCCAACAGATATTGATTTAAGTAAAACGCTTGAAGGTACTTTAAAAATTATTGAGGCTCAAGGCGGACAAAATATTATAGTAAAACAAGAAGATTTTCAAACTAATGAAGGTATTCAGGGAGTAAAAGGTTACGGAACAATGACGGTTTTGAATCCAGCAACCAAAACGAGTACAAAAGCATATTATGAATTGTTACTTTTCAAACAAGATCAAGGTTTACAGCAAATCCTTATTTTGCACGAAGAAGGCGATACCTATGCAAATGAAATCACGACCCGAATATTAAATTCTGTTGAACTTCAAAGAGCAAACAACTAATGAGCAAGATCACTTTTTTAAATCCAGAATTTCTTTGGTTGTTCCTATTGATTCCGATTACGATAATTTGGTTTTTCTGGAAACGCAATCAGCAGTCGGCTACCTTAAAAATGAGTTCTACAGCAGGTTTTCAAAACAGCGAATCGTTTTTGACAAAATTCAAACCTGCTCTATACGTTTTCAGAATTCTTGCTTTATGTTCATTGATTATAGCATTGGCTCGACCAAGAACAGTAGACATTAGTAATCAGACTAAAACAACAAAAGGAATTGATATTGTAATGGCAATTGACGTTTCTGGATCTATGCTGGCAAAAGATTTAAAGCCAAATCGTATGGAAGCTTTAAAACGAGTTGCAGCCGATTTCGTTGAAGAAAGACCAAACGACAGAATCGGATTGGTTTTATATGCTTCTGAAGCTTACACCAAAACTCCTGTTACCAGCGATAAAGCTATTATTCTTGAAGCCATAAAAGGCATTAAATACGATACGGTTTTACAAGACGGAACCGGAATTGGAATGGGATTGGCAACTGCTGTAAATCGTTTGAAAGATAGCAAAGCAAAAAGTCGCATTATTATCCTTCTTACTGACGGTGTAAACAACGCTGGTTTTATCGAACCAGAAACAGCGTCAGATATTGCGAAACAGTACGGAATTAAAGTTTACACGATTGGTCTTGGAACAAACGGAATGGCAGAATCTCCATACGCATATGCTCCAAATGGCGGTTTCTTATTTAAAATGCAGAAAGTCGAAATCGATGAAAAGCTAATGAGAAACATCGCTAGAAAAACAGATGGAACGTATTTTAGAGCAACAAGTAACGACAAATTAGCAGAAATATACAACTCGATCAATAAACTGGAAACTACAGAAATTCAGGAACTGAAATTCTACGATTACGACGAAAAATACAGGTTTTTTGTCTTATTTGCAGGTTTAATGTTATTGCTTGAAGTTGGATTAAGAAATACGGTTTACAGAAGCTTCATTTAATTTTAGATTAAAAAAAAAATCTAAAATCTAAATTCAGAAATCTAAAATTTAAAATGGAATTAGACGAAAAAAAATATTTATATCTCTTATTACTTATCCCAATTGTGGTATGTATTTTTCTTTTCAATATGTATTGGAAAAGAAGAACGCAACGTGAATTTGGTGATTTGGAAATGGTAAAAAGATTGAGCCCTGAGAAATCGGTTTTTAAACCTGTTTTAAAAATTGTTGTAATTCTTTTGGCACTTACTTGTTTGATTATTGGCTTGGTAAATCCGAAAATCGGAACCAAAATGGAAACCGTAAAACGAGAAGGTATCGATATTGTTTTTGCCGTTGATGTTTCTAAAAGTATGCTTGCAGAAGACGTTGTTCCTAGCCGTTTGGACAAAAGTAAACAGTTGGTTTCTCAAATCATTAACAATTTAGGAAGCGATAGAATCGGAATTGTAGCATACGCAGGAAGTGCTTTCCCTGTTTTACCAATCACATCAGATTACAGCGTTGCAAAAATGTTTTTACAGAGTATGAATCCAGGAATGGTTTCATCTCAAGGAACATCTTTGGATGAAGCGATTAAATTGTCTTCTACTTATTTTGATGAAAAGAGTAAAACCAGTAAATTATTAATTCTGATTTCTGACGGTGAAGATCATTCTGAAGGTGCGACTGCTGCGGCAGAAGAAGCCAATAAGTTAGGAATGAAAATCATCACAATTGGTGTTGGAACAGAAAGAGGAGGAACAATTCCTTTAAAAGAAAATGGCGTTGTAAGAGGGTATCAAAAAGATCAAAACGGAGAAACAGTTATTACCAAATTAAATCAAGAAGGTTTAAAAACAATTGCAAAAGCAACAAAAGGTGGTTATGTTTACGGCGGAAGCACGAAAGAAGTTTTAGAATATGTAAAAAATGCTTTGAACAATATTCAGAAAACAGAATTTGAAGCTACACAAATGGCAGAATTTCAATCGCAGTTCCAATGGTTTATCGGATTTGCATTTTTACTGCTTTTCCTAGACATTTTCTTGTTAGAAAGAAAAACAAGCTGGATCAAAGAGTTGGATTTATTTAATGAAAAGAAATAAATGTTCAGAGTGAAATTCAGAACAGAAAACAAAATTAGAATGAAAAATTTACTCCTTTATATTTTACTAACGGTTTCTTTTGCAGTTGCTGCACAAGAAAAGGACAAATCATTGCCTGCTGGTAATGAAGAATATAAACAGAATAAATTTACTGATGCTGAGGCAAACTATAGAATTTCGGAATCAAAATTTCCTAAAAAATCAGCGGCACCCTATAATTTAGGAAATACCATTTATAGGCAAAATCAGATTTCAGAAGCTAAATTTGCTTACGCGAAAGCGATAAAAAATGCCAAAACGAGACCTGAAAAGCACAAGGCTTATCATAATCTTGGAAATACTTTCATGAAAGAAAAAGATTACTCTCAAGCCGTTGAAGCTTACAAACAAGCACTTCGTAATGACCCGACTGATGAGGAAACACGTTACAATTATGCTTACGCAAAACAAAAACTAAAAGAGAATCCTCCTAAAAACGATCAAAAAGATAAAAACAAGGACAAAGACAAGGATAAGGATAAAAATAAAGACAAAAACAAGGACAACAATAAAGATAAAGACAAGGATAAAAAAGACGATAAAGGCGACCAGGACAAAGACAAAAAAGACGGTAAAAACGATCCTAAGAAAGATGACAAATCTGATAATCAAGGAGAGCCAAAACCGCAGCCTGGAGGAATATCAAAAGAACGTGTCCAGAATTTGCTTGACGCTGTAAATAATGAGGAAAAGAAAATTCAGGACAAAGTAAATGCTCAAAAAGTAAAAACTAATCCTAAGAAAACAGAAAAAGACTGGTAAAATTTGGTTAATCGTTTAACCGTTAATTTGTTTATTTAATCCAAACAATACGATTAAACAAAATAACGTTTAAACGATTAAGCATTAAAAACAACGATTAAACAAGTAATGAAAAGATATTTAATTCTATTTCTACTCACTTTTCAAGGACTTATGGCTCAAGTACAATTTGAAGCCAGAGTCAGCAAAAACTCGCTTGGAATAAACGAAAGACTTCGTATAGATTTCATCATGAATGTTGACGGAGATAACTTCGAGCAACCTTCTTTTGATGGGTTTAAAATGGTTGCAGGACCAAGCCAACAGATTAGTCAGTCTTGGATAAATGGGCGAAGCTCTTTTCAGAAAATATATTCTTACATCTTGCAACCTGAGAGAAAAGGAGTTGTCACAATTAAGCAGGCAGCAATAGAATTCAATGGTCAGGTTTACAAAACAAATCCGATTAAGGTTACGGTGACCAATGCCGTGGCTCAAGAAAGAGATCCAAACGACAGACCTCCAGGATCTGGAAATGAATTATTGACTCTTGTTGCCGAAATTTCAAAAACAAATCCGTATCTAAACGAGCCAATAACAGCTGTTTACAAATTGTATTTCAATAATATTGGAGTTACAGGATTTAAAGAATTGGCAAAACCTAAATACAATGATTTCTGGAACCAGAACATTGATATCAAACAATTGGCAATTGAAGAAGGAAATTTCCAAGGCCAAAAATGTTATTATGTTATCCTGAAAAAAACCATTTTATATCCTCAAAAATCAGGAAAACTTACTATTGAACCTCTTTCACTGGATATTGGCGTGCAATTGCCAACAAATCGTCGTGATATGTTTGGTCAAATGATTATTACAGAAGACAATAAAATAGTTTCTGCTGGAGCAAAAACAATCAATGTAAGACCTCTTCCAGAAAGCACAAAACCAGAAGGATTTACTGGAGCAGTCGGAAGATTGAATTTTACCGTTACTCCATCCAAAACAACACTTAAAAATGGTGAAGGTCTTGACTTAATCGTAAGTGCACAAGGAACTGGAAATATGAAGTTGTTTACGCTTCCAAAACCAGTTGTTCCAAATGCATTAGAAATGTACGATCCTGTTCACGACGAACAAGTAACGACTTCTCTAAGTGGCATGTCTGGAAGAATCACAGACAAATATACTATTGTACCACAATACCGAGGAAAATATGCGATAAAACCAATGCAGTTCTCTTATTTCGATTTGAGTTCTGGTACTTATAAAACCATCACTTCAAAAGAAATTATGATTGATGTTTTGGACGGGCCAACACCTGCTGAAGCAAATCCAGGAGCATCGGCTTCTAAAAATGCTGTGGCAAAAGCAGATCAATTCAAAAATATTAAACCTAGAACAGCATTAATTCCTATTGAGAAAAAAGATTTTTACGACTCAAACTTATATTTAGGATTATTGTTTGCTCCATTTATCATTATTCCGATAATCATTTTAGCTAGAAAGAAAAAAGAAGCTATGGATAGTGATGTTACTGGAAATAGAATTAGAATGAACAATAAGCTGGCGAAGAAATATTTATCGCAAGCGAAGAAACATCTTAACAACAAAGAGCCTTTCTATATTGCACTTGAAAAAGCTATGCATAATTTCTTGAAAGCAAAACTGCATATCGAAACTTCAGAAATGAGTAAAGACAATATTAGAGAATTGCTGTTATCTAGAAATGCAAATCCAGAAACGGTTCAGAATTTTATTGCTCTAACTGAAAACTGCGAATTTGCACGTTATGCACCAGCATCAAGCGCTTCAATTCAACAGGATTATGATAAGGCTGTATTGATTATTTCTGAACTAGAAAAACAGATTGTTTAATTTTTTTTACGCAATCGCCGATAGCTATCGGGAGCTAAGAAAATTGATTTAGATTGAGTCGAATTTAAGTTCGCAAAGTTGATAATCTTTATTATAATAGAAAATGAAAAACATACTATATCTCTTTTTATTCATCTCGCAGGTTTTCTTTGCGCAAGGTCGCTTTGAATCGGCTAATGCATTGTACCAAAAAGGACAGTACAAAGAAGCGGCGCAGGTTTATGAAAACATCATTAAAGAAGATAAATTACATTCTGCTGAAGTGTATTTTAATCTTGGAAACTGTTATTACAAACTAAATCAGGTTGCGCCTTCGATTTACAATTATGAAAAGGCTTTGGTTTTGAAACCAAACGATCCTGAGACTTTAAACAACTTAAAATTTGCTAAAAAACTAACGATTGACGAAATCAAAGAAGTGCCAAAAGTAGGTTTTGCCAAACTGATTCAGAACTTTACTTCTATTTTTGACTATAATACTTGGGCCAAAATTTCTGTTGTGCTTGGTTTTGTATTTTTGTTGAGTTTTATTGGGTATTATTTTTCGAATGCTACACTTGCAAAAAGAATTTATTTTGTCGGAATGTTTATCATTTTGGTGGCTTTTGCTTTAAGCATTTCAGCAGGAATGTCTGAAAAAAATCATTTTGAAAACGATCGTGTTGCCATTGTTTTTTCTGAATTAAGCCAAGTTAGACATGAACCTAAAAAATCTTCGAATGGAATTATTTTATTGCATGAAGGAGCAAAAGTATATGTTTTGGAAAGTATTGCAGGCTGGAAAAAAATCGAATTAACAGATGGAACTCAAGGATGGATAGATTCTTCAACGATTAAAGAAGTGAAATAAAGTCTTAAAAATATTCAAATAAAAAATTCCAAATTCCAATTTTAAGTTGGAGTTTGGAATTTTTATTTTTTGGAATTTGAAATTAATTTACTGCATCAACCAATCGTACAAATTCAGATCTGTAACCTTCTTCGTCGTTTGACAAACCCGATTTTGCTAATCTTTTGATATCAGAACTTGAACTGTTTGCTATATATTTTGATTCACGTAATTTTAATCCGAACCAAGAAACTGCAGTCGTGAATTTGAAATCTTGAGAACTGTTTTCTAAGTCCGTTTTCTTGTCTGCAATTACATTTACAATTTCAATACTTTTGTTGCCATCAGGTTTTTTATACCTAAATTTTACTGTGGCTAATTCATCACTATGATTTCCAGCTACTTTCTCTGTTTTAGTATATTTTAAATCTGAAGGAACATAATCACTTTCTACGCCAGTTGGAACAATCTCATACAAAGCCGTAACCGAGTGCCCGCTGCCTAATTCACCTGCATCAATTTTATCATTTTTAAAATCTTCAGCATTTAATTTGCGGTTTTCATAACCAATCAATCGATACGCTTGAACGTGATTCGGATTAAACTCTATTTGGATTTTTACATCTTTTGCGATAGCAAACATAGAACCTTTAAATTCTTTTCCAAGAAAACGATTTGCCTCTTGAATGTTATCAATGTAAGCGTAATTTCCGTTTCCTTTATCGGCAAGAATTTCCATTTTACTGTCTTTGTAATTTCCCATTCCAAATCCAAGAACGGTTAAGAAAACTCCAGATTCTCTTTTTTGTTCAATCAATTTCAGCATATCATCATCTGATGAAGCACCAACATTAAAATCACCATCAGTAGCGATCACAACTCTATTATTGCCCTCTTTGATAAAATTTTGCTGTGCCAATTTGTACGCTAATTCGATTCCTTCTCCGCCTGCCGTACTTCCGCCTGCATGTAAATCATCAAAAGCATCCATAATTTCATCTTTATTATCTCCAGAGGTTGGCGCTAAAACCACTCCCGCAGATCCCGCATAAACCACAATCGAAACTTTATCAATGCTTCGAAGTTCTTTTACTAAAACTTTCATTGATTCTTTCAGCAACGGTAATTTATTCTGCTCATCCATCGAACCCGAAACATCAACTAAAAAAACCAAATTAGTAGCCGGCAGATTCGCCATAGGAATGTCTTTTCCCTGCAAACCGATCTTTAGCAATCGGCTGCTTTTATTCCAAGGACAATCACTGTATTCTGTGTTAATAGAAAACGGATGCTGACCATCTGGCTGTGGATATTTGTATTTAAAGAAATTAATCATTTCTTCGACACGAACGGCATCTTTTGGAACTTTCTGGCCTTCGTTTATAAATCTGCGAATATTGGTATAAGATGCATTATCAACATCTATAGAAAAAGTAGAAAGCGGTTCTTTAAGCGGAGATTCAAACGGATTTTCTTCTAATTCTGCGTAGCTTTCTGTATTGGTTTCAGGAATATAATTTTCCTCTTCCATTAAATCTGTAGTTACTGCAACTGCAGTAGAATCAACAATTTCCCCTGTAGCGTAATCAGCTTTCTTACAGCCGAAAATAGTAAGTACAAGTAATGCCATCATAAAGAAATTAAGATTTCTCATAAAGTAAATTTTTAAAAATTAATAAAAGGTTATAGGCTTCAAATAAGGACTAGCATTCCGGATGTACTAGAGGCGATTATTTGCATTTTTTCGAGTAAGCAAAATCGTGCCAAAAAAATTAAAAATCTTTTTCTTACGTGAAAACAAAATGAGAAACCTTGATTTTAAAGGTATCTTGCGTAGAATATTTTTTGTGATGCGAATATTTTTTTGCCACAGATTAAAATGATTAAATAGATTAATCTTTTTAAATCCTCTAATCTGTTGCATTATTTTTTTTTACACATAGATTGTAGAGACGCACCGCAGTGCGTCTACACCCAGCATGTCGAAAACAAAAAGTGAAAATTATTTTTTTTTGCCACAGATTATAATGATTAAATGGATTAATCTTTTTGAATCCTTTAATCTGTGGCATTATTTTTTTGTAACATAGATTGTAGAGACGCACCGCAGTGCGTCTACACCCAGCATGTCGAAAACAAAAAGTGAAAATTATTTTTTTTGCCACAGATTATAATGATTAAATGCATTAATCTTTTCGAATCCTTTAATCTGTGGCATTATTTTTTTGCAGTTAAATTAAAATTTATAAATTTTATCAGGAGTAACGCAATAATTTAATTTGATATCCGATTCAAAAACATCATCAATCTGGCTAACAGCTTCAAAAAAAGAAAGCCCTATTTTTAAGGTTTCAGGCTTACACTCGGCAAGAAATTTATCGTAGAAACCTTTTCCGTAACCAATTCTATTTCCAAAAACATCAAAAGCTAAAAGTGGTACAAAAACTACTTCTACTTTAGTAGACGCAACTTCAATTCCGTCAACAGGTTCTGGAATATTATATTCGTTCTTTTTAATTTTGGTATTATCTGTCAATAGAAAATGCGTCATTTTTCTAGTTTCAAAATCACTTTTAGAAATCAGGATTTCTTTGTCTTTTCCAGAAAGCAAATGCAGAACAAATTCGGTGTTGACTTCTTTATGCTCTTCAATCGGAAGAAAAACATGATAATAAATTTTATCCCAAATTGGCATTTGAATCAATTGGTTTGTAATTGCCAAACTCTTCTCTTCTACTTCATCAAAAGAAAGTGCTTTGCGAAAATTTTTGTATTCTATTCGAAGTTCTTTTTTACTCGTCGGCATTGTCTGGAGTTTTAGATAAATGATAAATGGCATCGCCTTCATAGACAATTGGCGAATGATTGGCATTAATTACATAACCATCGTGCGGCGCTTTGATTTTTTGCTCAAACTTCCCAAACGGATCTGTAATAATCGCCAAGATAGTGCCTTTGGTTACAAATTTTCCGATCAGATTAAAATCATGAAGCAAACCCGAACATTTTGCTCGAAGCCAAACCGATTGTTTGATGTAAATAGAAGGTGTTAAGGCGGGCTCCATAATTTGTTTAGAATCTAACATTCCTAGATAATGGAGCAAACGTTTTGTTCCTAAAACACCATGATTTGCAATTTCATTATTGATATCTAAAGATTTTCCTCCTTCAAAAAGAAGCATTTTTACGTTGGCACTTTCAGAAGTTTTTCTAAAAGAACCGTTTATATTTTTAGAATAAAGTGTAAATGGCGCATTAAAAATATCGGCCAAAACTTTCAGTTCCGGATTATTTTCTGTGATTCTAATTTGTGGCGCATTGAATCGGCTTGCTCCGCCCGCATGAAAATCGACTGCATAATCTAAAATTGGCAAAATTTCTTCGACAATATGATAAGCAAATCTACTGGCAAGCGAACCTTTTTTACTTCCTGGAAAAACACGATTCAAGTCGCGTCCGTCTGGGAACTCGCGAGATTTATTCACAAAACCATACATGTTAATTACTGGGATACAGATTATTGTACCGCATGCAGGTCTGTTGATTTTTTTACTGATAATCTGACGAACAATTTCAACGCCGTTAATTTCGTCTCCGTGTATTCCGGCAGAAAATAAAACAGTCGGTCCTTCGTTCTTGGAACGACGAACAATAACAGGAATATTTAGTTTTGTTGTAGTATGAAGCCGAGCAATTTCGACGTTTATCGTCCTGTGTTCCCCTGGCAAAATCGATTCGCCAAAAATAACCAATGGAGTACTATTTTTCATGTAGAATTATAAAATCTAAATATAGAAATTATTCTTTTGATTTTGTAAATTTGAAACTAATTCAATGTTAAGCTTCATTTAGAAATCGGAATGGTTTTTGAAAAAAGCTTTTCGAGTATCTTCAGACATAAAAAAGAATGCAAAAACCAGCCTTAGATCTTCAAATTTTAACTTTACCAGACAATCCTGGCGTCTATCAATATTATGATAAAGACGGCAAAATCTTATATGTCGGCAAAGCTAAAAATTTAAAAAAAAGGGTTTCTTCATATTTCAATAAAATTCACGATACTGCCAAGACAAATGTACTGGTAAAAAAAATCGTAACGATAAAACACATCGTAGTTCCAACCGAAACCGATGCGCTTTTATTAGAAAATAATTTAATTAAAACACTTCAGCCACGATACAATGTTTTACTTCGTGATGACAAGACATATCCTTGGATTTGTATCAAAAAAGAACCTTTTTCTAGAATATTTTCTACCCGAAGAATGGTCAAAGACGGCTCAGAATATTTTGGCCCATACACCAATTTCAAAACGGTACACACGATTTTAGAATTAATCAAAGAATTATATCCGCTTCGAACTTGCAATTACGATTTAAGCGAATCGAATATTAATTCTGGCAAGTTTAAAGTTTGTTTGGAATATCATATTGGCAATTGTAAAGGTCCTTGCGAAGGCTTGGAACCTTTAGAAGAATACCAAAAACAAGTCAACGCCATTCGCGAAATCCTAAAAGGAAACTTCAAAGAAAGTTTAAAGGATTTCAAGAAACTGATGAACAATTATGCGCAGAATCTACAATTTGAAGAAGCGCAAAAAATAAAAGAAAAAATTGAGGTATTAGAAAACTATCAATCAAAATCGACGATTATTAATCCGAAGATCACCAATATCGATGTTTTCTCAATTGTTTCTGATGAAAGTGCCGCTTTTGTCAACTTCCTTCAGATTTCTCACGGTTCGATTATTCGTTCGCACACTTTAGAAATGAAGAAAAAGCTCGACGAAAGTGACGAAGAATTATTAGAATTGGCCATTGTAGAACTCCGTGAACGTTTTCAATTATTATCAAAAGAAATCATTGTTCCTTTTGAAATGGATTTGGGCGAAAACATCAAAACGACTGTTCCTCAACTTGGAGACAAAAAACAGATTTTAGATTTATCGATTCGAAATGCTAAATTCTATAGAATCGAACAATTGAAACAATTGCAAATTGTAGATCCAGATCGTCATGTGAAACGAATTATGGCTCAGATGCAGAAAGATTTACGTCTTCCGTCTGAACCTCGACATATCGAATGTTTTGATAACTCGAACATTCAGGGAACAAATCCTGTTGCGGCTTGCGTAGTTTTTAAAGATGGAAAACCAAGCAAAAAAGATTATCGTCATTTTAATGTCAAAACGGTTGAAGGCCCGAACGATTTTGCTTCCATGACCGAAATTGTTTATCGCCGTTACAAAAGATTGTTAGACGAAAATGAACCTCTTCCGCAGCTGATTATTATTGACGGCGGAAAAGGACAGCTTTCTGCCGCATTAAAAAGTATCGATGATTTAGGATTGCGAGGAAAAGTTGCTATTATTGGAATCGCAAAACGTTTGGAAGAGCTTTTTTATCCTGGAGATTCGATTCCGCTTTACTTGGATAAAAAATCGGAAACCTTAAAAGTCATTCAGCATTTAAGAAACGAAGCACACCGATTTGGAATTACTTTTCACAGAGACAAACGAAGTAAATCGGCACTTAATTCTTCTGTTGAAAGCATTCCTGGAATTGGCGAAAAAACCATGCTTGCATTAATACAACATTTTAAAAGTGTTAAAAGATTGAAATTGGCGACAGAAAAAGAAATTTCGGATGTTGTAGGTGTTTCTAAAGCCAAAAAAATTGTCGACTTTTACAAAACCAATTAAAATTTTTATGCGTTCATTCCAACTGTACATTTCAAAAATTTGGTTCAAAGGAGCTTCTTCGTACGCATTCTCATTTGTTTTATTGCTGACCTTTTTGTTTTCGTCAAAATCATTTTCACAGGAAACAAAAAAAGATAGTGTTAAAAGACCCAAAATAGGATTAGTTTTAAGTGGCGGCGGCGCCAAAGGTTTTGCACACATTGGAGTTTTGAAAGTTTTGGAAGAAGCTGGAATCAAAATCGACTACATTGGCGGAACCAGTATGGGATCTGTAATTGGCGGACTTTATGCTTCTGGCTACAATGCTTCTCAAATCGATTCTATTTTCAAACAAACCAATTTCGACGAGTTAATAAACGATTATATTCCGCGCTCTTCTAAGAATTTTTATGGCAAGAAGAATGACGAATTATATGCGATTGTTTTACCTTTCAGTAATTTCAGAGTAGGCATTCCAGAAGCCCTTTCAAAAGGAATGTACAATTATAATTTATTAAGCAGTTTAACTAGAAATGTACGTCACGTTCGCGATTTTAATCAACTGCCAACTCCTTTTTTATGTATTGGGACTAATATTGAAACAGGCGAAGAAGTTTTGCTCAACAAAGGAAATCTGGTTCAGGCCATGATGGCGAGTTCGGCTTTTCCTTCCCTATTTACACCCGTCGAAATTGACGGAAATTTGTTGGTTGATGGTGGCGTTGTAAATAATTATCCCATACAAGAAGTTCGCAATTTAGGTGCAGATATTATTATCGGTGTAGATGTACAAGATGATTTGCTGAAAAGAAAAAACCTGAAAAACGCTACGCGAATCTTGGTTCAGATTACCAATTTGCAGTCTATTGAAAAAATGAAAAGCAAAATAAAGGACACAGATGTTTACATCAGACCCGATATTCGTGATTTTGGAGTTATCTCGTTTGACAGAGGAGAAGAAATCATTAGAAAAGGAGAAGAAGCCGCTTTTGCAGTTTATGAAAAAATCAAAACTTTGAGTGATGAGAACAACTTTTACAAAAAGCCAAAACTAAAAGTTGAAACAGACACACTTCATATTCAAAACATAAATACAGACAAATTAGAAAACTATACCAAAGAATACATTCGTGGTAAACTTCGTTTCAAACCTGGAAGCACTATAACTTATAACGGTCTTAAAACCGGAATAAACAATTTGAATGCTACACAAAACTTTAGCACGATTTCATATTGTCTTCAGCCCAATGGAGATAAGGACGATCTTGATTTGGTTTTAAAAGAAAACCCAACTCAAACATATTTAAAACTTGGACTTCATTATGACGGACTTTATAAAAGTGGTATTTTATTAAATCTTACGCATAAAAAGACATTTATTAAAAATGATGTTACTTCTCTTGACATTATCCTAGGAGATAATTTCAGATACGATTTTAACTATTATATCGAAAATGGTTTTAATATCAGCTTTGGTTTCCGTTCCCGATTAAATCAGTTTAATCGAAATGTAACTACTAGTTTGAGCAGTGTTCTTAACGAAAATCAAAATGTCAATCTTATCAATGTTGACTTTATGGACATTAATAATCAGGCTTATTTCCAGACTATTTTTGTTCAAAAATTTTTAATGGGTGGAGGTTTAGAATATAAATATTTAAAAATCAATTCGCCAACACTTGCCAATGAAGATAATATTATAGACAAGAGCAGTTATTTTAGTGCTTTTGCTTATCTAAAATATGACTCACTCGATGAAAAATATTACCCAAGTTCTGGAATGTATTTTTCTACAGATCTGCAAACTTATATGGCGTCTTCAGATTACACCAAAACTTTTAAACCATTTTCAATTGCAAAAGCCGAAGCTTCTTATGTGAGTACTTTATTCAAAAAAGCAACATTTAAGATTGATGCCGACGCTGGTTTTACTTTCGGAAATAGCAGTGTTCCGTTTTTTGATTTTATCTTAGGAGGTTATGGTTACAGCAAAATCAATAACTTCAATTATTTTTATGGATATGACTTTTTAAGTATTGCTGGCAATAGTTACATCAAAACTGGAATTACACTCGATTACGAAATTCTTAGAAAAAACCATATTAACCTATCTGCCAATTTTGCCAATCTTGGAGACAATATTTTCTCTGGTGTCGACTGGGTTTCTATGCCAAAATATACAGGATATGCAGTTGGTTACGGTTTAGAAACCATAATTGGACCTATAGAAATCAAACAATCTTGGTCTCCAGAAATGTCAAAAAGCTTTACGTGGTTTAGTATCGGGTTTCAATTTTAGTATTATAATCGAGAATACTTCAATAAAAACAGTGTATTTTTTTACATCATAAAAATTAAATCAAAAAAACTAAGTTATTTTATAGTTATAAATAATATAATTTTTATTTTTACTCCGAAAAAATTACGACATTTGTTATAATGAAAACAAATTGGACAGGTTTATTAGAGTATCTTCAATTTCTTATTAAGAGAAATCCAGAATAATGCTTCTATCGAATTGAAATAATTAGTCAATTGAAAAAATTGAACTGATTATTCACTCTGCAATTCAAATTTTCGAATTATCTAATTTACTAATTATCTAATTGAAAAGCCATGCCATTATATCACAAACTCGGAGAATTTCCGCAAAAGCGACACACCCAATTTGAAAAACCAAACGGAGGTTTTTACTACGAACAATTGTTCGGAACCGAAGGTTTTCACGGACATTCATCATTGTCTTATCATGTACACAGACCAACGCAGGTTAAAGAAATTTTAAACTCTTATTCGGTTGAACCTAAAATTGCAATCGGAAAAAATATAAAATCACTTCTTTTTAAAGGTTTTGAATTAAAACCAGAAAATGACTTTTTAGACAGCCGAAAAGCCATGTTAGTCAATAAGGACTGTATTATTGGTTTGGCTGCTCCGAAAGAATCGCTTCGAAATTATTTCTACAAAAATGCCGATGCAGATGAAATGCTTTTCATTCACAGAGGAAAAGGAAAATTAAGAACCATGTTGGGAAATATTCCATTTGAATATGGCGATTATTTAATTATTCCGCGAGGTATTATTTATCAAATTGATTTCGAAACCGAAGACAATAGACTTTTTTACGTAGAATCATATTCTCCTTTTTACACTCCAAAACGTTATAAAAACCAATCTGGGCAGCATTTAGAACATTCTCCGTTTTGCGAGCGCGATTTTATTTTGCCAAGCGAATTGGAAACTCATGACGAAAAAGATGATTTTTTAATTAAAATCAAAAAAGAAGGAATGATTCATGAGATGGTTTATGCCACACATCCGTTTGACGTTGTAGGCTGGGACGGCTACAATTTCCCTTACGGATTTTCAATTCACAATTTCGAACCTATAACTGGACGCGTACACCAACCGCCTCCAGTGCATCAAACTTTTGAAACGGCAACTTTTGTCGTTTGTTCATTCTGCCCAAGACTTTACGATTATCATCCGAAAGCAATTCCGGCGCCATACAATCACAGCAATATAGATTCTGACGAAGTGCTCTATTATGTTGATGGCGATTTTATGAGTCGCAATAATATTGAGCAGGGTCATATTACTTTACACCCAAAAGGAATTCCACACGGACCAGCGCCGGGCGCTATGGAACGCAGTATTGGTCACAAAGAAACCCAAGAATTAGCTGTTATGGTTGATACTTTCAGACCGCTTATGGTAACGGAAGAAGCTATGGGATTGGATGATGGCAAGTATTACAAATCTTGGTGTGAATAATTAGTTAATGTGCCAATTTGATAATTAGATAATATCTTAATTCGAAAATTAGACAATTAAAAATTGTAATTTTAAACCTACAAAATAAATTATTTAATTATCAAATTAAACAATGACTTTTAACGAAAAGTATAAAGACAATGCTCTTTTAATTAAAACATTCAATTTTGCATTAAACATAATTGATTATACAAACGAACTTCAAGAACAAAAGAAATTCGTAATTGCTAATCAATTATTAAAAAGCGGAACATCAATTGGAGCAAATTCTAAAGAATCACAGAACGCAGAAAGTAAAGCAGATTTCATTCATAAATTAAAAATAGCAATTAAAGAAGCTGACGAAACTGAATATTGGTTGTTTTTATGTGATGCACACAAAGAATATCCAAATTGCAAACATTTATTAAATGATCTTTCTGAAATTTTAAAAATTTTAAATAAAATAATATCAACATCTAAGAGGAATTAGAAATTAGAAAATGTGTCAATTAGTAAATTGATCCAATTGAAACATTTCAAAAATTATCTCATTTTCTCATTATCAAATTATCTAATTATGAAACAAGTAAAATCAGTAGAATACGGATTAGAAAAAATCTTTGAAGGAGCACAAGATTTCCTTCCATTATTAGGAACAGATTATGTAGAATTTTATGTAGGGAATGCAAAACAGTCTGCGCATTATTATAAAACTGCTTTCGGATATCAGTCATTGGCTTATGCCGGATTAGAAACTGGAGTAAAAGACAAAGCATCTTATGTTTTAAAGCAGGACAAAATCAGAATTGTTTTAACAACGCCTTTAACAGCAGATTCTCCAATAAACGAACATTTAAAAAAACATGGCGACGGTGTAAAAGTTGCAGCTCTTTGGGTTGAAGACGCTACAAAATCTTACGAAGAAACCATGAAACGTGGTGCGCGTTCTTTTATGGAACCCACTGTAGAAGAAGATGAATTTGGACAAGTGATTCGTTCTGGAATTTACACTTACGGAGAAACGGTTCATATTTTCGTTGAAAGAAAAAACTATAATGGTGTTTTCCTTCCAGGTTATAAAGAATGGAAATCTGATTACAATCCAGAACCAACGGGTTTAAAATACATTGACCACATGGTTGGAAATGTTGGTTGGAACGAAATGAATACTTGGGTAAAATTCTATGAAGATGTAATGGGATTTGTAAATTTCCTATCTTTTGATGACAAACAAATTACTACAGAGTATTCTGCTTTGATGAGTAAAGTAATGTCTAATGGAAACGGAAGAATTAAATTCCCAATTAACGAACCGGCAGAAGGAAAGAAAAAATCTCAAATTGAAGAATATTTAGATTTCTATGGCGGACCTGGAATTCAGCATATTGCTATTGCTACAGATGATATTATTAAAACTGTATCACAACTGAGAGCACGCGGTGTTGAATTTTTATCAGCTCCTCCACATACTTATTACCAGGCAATTCCTGAAAGATTAGGTGTTCATATGGACATGATGAAAGAAGATATCAATGAAATCGAAAAACTGGCGATCATGGTCGATGCCGACGAAGATGGTTACTTATTACAGATTTTTACAAAGCCAGTTCAAGACAGACCGACGCTTTTCTTCGAAATTATTCAAAGAATGGGTGCAAAAGGGTTCGGTGCAGGTAACTTTAAAGCCCTTTTTGAGTCCATCGAAAGAGAGCAAGAATTGAGAGGAACGCTATAAAATGTTAATTTTAATGCACAAAACAGCATAATTCACCAAAAAACGATGCTTTTTTTGCAAATGTTATGTTAAACTTGACTTTTGCTATTTTATTTTTGAACTTTCTATCTATCTTTGCACCGCAAATCAGGAAGGGGTGGTTTCCTTCCGAATTGATATAAATTTCATAATTTATAGTTTTTTGGTTAGTTAATAGCATAAAAACTCAGTCATTCTTGACTGAGTTTTTTTGTTTTGGTACATTTGGAATAGAATTTGCATTTGTCTATCTTTATAATAAAATGTAAAGAATGTACTATGAAAAAGCTCATCCTCACTATATTAGCACTAACAACACTCTCATTTGCGCCTCAAAAAGAAGATGCCTTCGATACTGGAGAATATTTCAAATTTAGAATACATTACGGAATTGTAAATGCTGGCTATGCTACTCTTGAAGTTAAAGACGCCACGATAAACAACAAAAAGGTATACCACTCTGTTGGAAAAGGTTACACAACTGGAATGTCTAAATTTTTCTTTAAAGTAGAAGATTTATACGAAAGTTACTTTGACAAAGAAACAGGAAAACCCTATCGTTATGTTAGAAAAATTGACGAAGGTGGCTACACCAAAAATCAAGAAGGATTTTTCAATCAGGCAGAAAATAGAGTTTTAGTAAAAGACTATAAAAGAAAATCAGAAAAAACGATCCTAGTATCAGAAGATGTACAAGATATTGTATCGGCATTTTACTTTTTGAGAAACCATCCAAATATCGATAAACTTAAATCTGGTGAAGCTATTACAATCGACATGTTTTTTGATGAAGAAATCACAAAATTTAAGTTAAAATTTGTAGGCCGTCAAGATATTACGACTAAATTTGGAACCGTTTCTACTATGGTCTTTAAGCCATTGGTACAGACAGGAAGAGTATTTAAAGAAAAAGAGAGCTTAACACTCTGGATAACAGACGATGTAAACAAAGTTCCTATTAGAATTAAAGCAGATTTGGCCGTCGGATCGCTTAAGGCAGATCTTGATGATTATAAAGGATTAAAAAGTCCACTTAAAGTAAAAAAATAATGAACCCTACAGATAATTCTGAAGCACTTTTAAAAGAAATTGATCTTAAATTTCAAGCCATAAATCAAAAAACTGATGTTCAATTAGAAGGATTGCTTTGGGCCAAACCTATCACTTATTGGGATTACATTCAAACTGATGCCTTATTAAATTTACAAATTCAGCGCACCACGCTTCCTGACGAAATGGTTTTTATCATGTACCATCAGGTAAACGAATTGATTTTTAAAATGATTCTGTGGGAAATTGATCAGATTGCTGACACAGAAAAAATTCAAGTTGATTTTTTTAGCGAAAGACTATCAAGAATCACAAGATATTTTGACATGCTTACCAACTCTTTCAGTATTATGGAAAATGGTATGGAAGTAGATCAATACATGAAATTTAGAAACACGCTTACTCCTGCCAGCGGATTCCAGAGCGCTCAATATAGAATGATCGAATTTGCTTCGACTGATGTGATCAATTTGACAGACCGCAGATACAAAGCAAACTTTGACGAAAATACCGATTTAGAAACTAGCTTTGAACATCTTTATTGGCAAGCTGCCGGAAAAGATTATCATACTGGCGAAAAATCATATTTGCTAAATGAGTTTGAGAAAAAGTACAAAGAGCAGTTTTTAAGACAAATGGCTTCTTTTAAAACAAAAAACCTTTGGCAAAAATTCATTCAATTACCTATTGAAGACCAACAAAATACAGAACTAATTGCAGCAATGCGCCATTACGACAAAACGGTAAACATTACTTGGGTAATGCAACACCTTAATACGGCTAGAAAATACATTTTGGAAAGCGGAAAAGGTAACGGGGAAGCTACTGGAGGAAGTGATTGGCAAAAATATATGCACCCAAAATACCAAAGACGCATCTTTTTTCCTAAATTGTGGACCGAAGAAGAATTGTCCAATTGGGGAAATGAAACCGAAATTTAATTTCACCACAAAAAAATATTAAAAGTTTGAAAAAAGCAGTCGTAATTTTAATTGTCTTGTTTTCTATTTTTTCATGTAAAAAAGCAGAAGAAAAAGTAGAAGCAAAAATTACTAAACCAACAACCAAAAAAATAGAATTCGGTTTTAATTACGCAGACTTTAATGTTGTTAATGATACTATTTCAAAAGGAGATTCTTTTGGCTCAATACTTCAAAGTCAAAATATTGGAGACAAAAAAGTACATGATATTGTTGAGCAGGTAAAAGATTCTTTCAATGTTAGAAGTATTCGTTACGGCAAACCCTTTACTTTGCTTCGCGCCAAAAACAAAACCAACAATCTGGAAGTTTTTATTTATCAGCCAGATGCGTTAAGTTATTATGTTATTGATTTAAGAGACAGCATTGCCAAAGCTTATAAAAAAATAAAACCTGTTACTTTAAAAAGAAAGATAATCGGCGGTGTTTTAAAAAGCTCATTATCTGAAACTTTAGGAAACGAAAGTGTAGAAACAGCATTGGCGAGTAGAATCACAAAAGTATTTTCTTGGTCTATTGACTTTTTTAAACTTAAAAAAGGAGATCGCTACGGGCTAATTTTCACGGAACGTTTTATAAACGGAAAGACATATGACGGCGTCGAAGAACTAGAAGCCGCCTTTTTTGAATATAAAGGTAAAATCGTTTACGCCTTTCCTTTTGAAAGAGATACGACTTCTGGAAAAATAGAATATTATGATGACGAGGGGAAAACACTTAAAAACTTCTTCTTAAAAACTCCAATCAAATTCAGCCGAATCACTTCTAGGTTCACAATGAATAGATTTCACCCAGTGCAGCACACTTGGAAAGCGCACAAAGGAACGGATTATGCCGCTCCGACTGGAACACCAATTTCAACAACCGCTTCTGGAGTTGTAGAAACTACTGGATACACAGCAGGAAACGGAAACTTTGTAAAAGTAAAACACAACGGAACCTATTCTACCCAATATTTACACATGTCTAAAATCTTGGTTCGCCGCGGGCAGCGCGTAACACAAGGACAGACAATTGGTTTGGTCGGCAGTACAGGTTTAGCTTCTGGCCCTCACGTTTGTTACCGTTTCTGGAAAAATGGCGTTCAAGTAGATGCACTTAGATTAAATCTTCCAACTGGGGAATCTTTGACAGGAAACGACAGGACTCGTTTCATGAAACAGATTGAGCCTTTGAAAAGAGAACTGGATAGTATTGGGAATCTATAATTCATCCACTTTTATATTTTCTTTAAATCGAAAGTCATGAAAAATGAACGTCTTAAAAGCATTTACCATGAAACCTTTTCAGGACTAAAATTATTTTACAGAGATACTAATCTTTCAGAAGATTTAATTTCAAAATATAAAATTGGTCAAATCATTCAAGAAAAAGGCTTTACCGATATGAGTTCTATTGGTGGTGGTCTTTCTGGAAATTTGAGATATTTAATTGCAAGTTCTCACCCCAAAGATTTGTCAAAATTTAATCCTAATTCGGCAAAAATTGGCCATTTTCTTTTAGATTCTATTGCTTATTTTAAAGTATTAGATATTCAGAAAATTGATAATAAAACTCAAGTGTTTCTTTTAAACATCCCAGATAATTCAATTTCACTTTTTAAAAATTCATCTTCAAATTTAGAAGAAGAAATTATAGAAAAAGCTCAAAAACGCTTTCGCGAAAAAATCGATTTGCCTTCAGTTTCAGAATTACAAACTGAGAATTGGAAAGAAAGAACAAAATCTCCACTTGGGATGAGCGACATCGGCGAATTATTTTTTGATGATTCTAAAATTAAAACAGAATCTCCGAAAAGAATTGATGTTGATATTATGAAGAAAGTCATAGAAATCAACAAAAAACCTTGGTGGAAGTTTTGGTAAAATCATCATTTCATAATCTCACTAAATAATGAAACAAATTTTTCTACTACTTTCATCAATAATAGTAATTGGATGTTCCAGTCCAAAAGTTTTCATATTAGATGATAATGAAGAAGGCAAATATTTTGTTCAGAAATTAGTCAATACTGCTTTTGAAAAAGATTTAATTGGAAAATCACCTTTGATTGTCATAAATGGAATTCCTTTTCAATACAATAAGGAACAAGACACAATCTTATTACCTTTAAAAAAATCTGAGATTGCTAATTTGGATTTTTTAAACCAAAATAGCAGCCGTATAATTTACAATGAAAAGGAAAATGATGGCGCCATCATCATAACTTCAAAAGTCCGAAACTAAAACCTAAAAAACGTTTTCGTAACTAATTGTTATATAATCTCGAACCTTTATCCTTTTAAAAGTTATTTCAGTATTTTTGTGTTTCATAGAACAAACTCAATTATAGATAAAAATGGCTTTAAACACAACAAACCCAACTGGGACTGAAGCGTGGAAAAATCTGCAAAACCACTATAACGCAATTCACGAAACCACTATACAAGAATTGTTTCAACAAGATAGTGCCCGCGTTGAAAAATTCAACCTGCAATGGAATGACTTTTTAGTAGATTATTCTAAAAACAATATCAGTCAGGAAACTGTTTCTCTTTTATTAGAGCTGGCAAATTCAATTGGACTGAAAGATGCAATCGCACAATATTTTGGAGGAGAATTAATCAATAAAACGGAAAATCGTGCAGTTTTACATACAGCATTACGTGCTCCAGAATCGGCAGTTATTAAAGTTGACGGAGAAAATGTAATTCCTGAGGTTTACGAAGTAAAAAATAAAATCAAAAACTTTACTCAAGAAGTAATTTCTGGAGAAAGAAAAGGATATACTGGAAAAGCTTTTACTGATGTTGTCAATATCGGAATCGGTGGTTCTGACCTTGGTCCGGTTATGGCGGTTGAAGCTTTACAATTTTACAAAAATCATTTGAATCTTCATTTTGTTTCAAATGTAGACGGTGATCATGTTAATGAAGTCATCAAAAAATTAAATCCTGAAACTACTTTATTTGTAATTGTTTCTAAAACTTTTACAACTCAAGAAACACTTTCAAATTCAGAAACTATCAAAGAATGGTTTTTGAAATCGGCTACACAGGAAGATATTGCGAAACACTTTGCAGCGGTTTCTACTAATATTCAAAAAGTAACAGAGTTTGGAATTAATCCAGACAATGTTTTCCCAATGTGGGACTGGGTTGGAGGAAGATTTTCTCTTTGGAGCGCAGTTGGTTTAAGCATCGCTTTAGCAATTGGTTTTGATAACTACAACCAATTACTGGTTGGAGCAAATGAAATGGATGAGCATTTTAAATCTGCAGAATTTGACGAAAACATTCCGGTTATTTTGGCTTTATTAAGCGTTTGGTACAATAATTTTTATGGTGCCGAAAGCGAAGCTTTGATTCCGTACACACAATATTTATCAAAATTAGCTCCTTACTTGCAGCAAGCAACTATGGAAAGTAACGGAAAAAGTGTTGGCCGTGATGGCAAACCTGTTAATTACCAAACTGGAACAATTATCTGGGGAGAACCAGGAACAAATTCGCAGCACGCTTTCTTTCAATTGATTCACCAAGGAACAAAAAGAATTCCAACAGACTTTATCGGATTTGTAAAACCTCTTTATGGCAATGAAGATCACCACGATAAATTAATGTCAAATTTCTTTGCTCAAACAGAAGCTTTAATGAATGGCAAAACTCCATCTCAAGTTCAAGCAGAATTTGACAAACAAGGACTTGCTGCTGAAAAAGCGTCATACTTATTACCATTTAAAGTTTTTACAGGAAACAAACCCACTAATACAATTTTAATTCAAAAACTTACTCCAAAAAGCTTAGGATCTTTGATTGCATTGTACGAACACAAGATTTTTGTTCAAGGTGTTATCTGGAACATTTTTAGTTTTGATCAATGGGGAGTTGAATTAGGTAAGCAATTAGCAAATTCAATCTTAGATGAAATCAATTCTAAAACTGTTAAAAATCACGATAGCTCTACTTCATTTTTGTTAAAGCATTTCTTAAAAAACAAATAGAAACATTGGCTTAAATATTTTATAACTTTTGAAACGTCCTAATTACTAGTAAAATTAGGACGTTTTTTGTATAAAATTCCGACAAAAGACAGAAAAATCCGCTCATTTACAATTTTGACATTGCTTGACTATTAAAATAATTACATTTTTAACAAAAAAGCATTGCATTAATTCAACAAATCAATATTTTTTCTAATAAAAAGAGAAAAATTCATTTTAATGCGCAGCACAAAAAGCAAAACTTGTTTTTCTTAACATTTCGATAACATTATCTGAGTTATTTGTTATAATTTTGCCAAAAACAATAAACTCAATAACAAAATGAAGAAAATGAAAAATTGGTTACTGACCGGACTATTCTTTATGATAGTTTCAACCGTATTTTCTCAAGGAAAAGTTACTGGTAAAATTACCGACGGAACAGGTGGATTACCAGGAGCAAATGTAGTGATCAAAGGATCTACTACAGCAACTTCAACAGATTTTGATGGTAAATTTACTCTTACTTCAACATCAAGCACAGGAGAGATTGTTATCTCTTTCTTAGGTTATGACAACCAAACTGTGAAATTTAATGTGTCAAATGGCGCAACTACAAATTTAGGAACTATTACTTTGGTTTCTAACTCAAACGAATTGAGCGAGATCGTAGTTAAAAGTAGCACAGTAGATATTGCAAAAGACAGAAAAACTCCTGTTGCAGTATCAACAATTAAAGCTTCTGAAATTCAGGCAAAACTAGGAAACCAAGAACTTCCTGAAATGTTAAAAAGCACTCCATCTGTTTATGTAACTAAATCTGGTGGTGGATTTGGAGATTCTAGAATCACGATTCGTGGATTTAGCCAAAACAACGTTGCAGTAATGGTTAACGGTATGCCAGTTAACGACATGGAAAACGGTGCTGTTTACTGGAGTAACTGGGCAGGTTTATCTGATGTTACTTCTTTCATTCAAGTACAAAGAGGTTTAGGTTCTTCAAAATTAGCTATTGCTTCTGTGGGAGGTACTATGAACTACGTAACTAAAGCTTCAGATTTAAAGCAAGGTGGTACTGTTGGTACTTCTTTTGGTAACGATAATTTCTTCAAATCTAACGTTGCTTACAACACAGGAAAATTAGACAGCGGATTCTCTGCTTCTGTTTTATACAGCCACACTCAAGGTGACGGATATGTAGATGGAACTCAATTTAACGGAGATAACTACTATGTAGCTCTTGGTTATACTACAAAAAATAACAAACACGATTTCCAATTTACAGTTACTGGTGCTCCCCAATGGCACGATCAAAGATCTACATTTATCACTATAGCACAATACCAACAATATGGTTCTGTGTCTGATCCGAACATTAAATATAACTCTGATTGGGGTTACAAAGATGGTCAAGCATTTAACATGGTAAGAAACTATTACCATAAGCCAGTTGTTTCATTGAACTATGATTTCCAAATTAACGAAACATCTAAATTATCTACTGTAGGTTACGTTTCTTTCGGACGTGGAGGAGGATCTAGAGGAGCTGGTTTCATCAAAGGATTAAACTATGCTAACAGTGCATTCAGAACTGCAAACGGTTTAATTGATTATGACAAAATCGTAGCTTACAACTCAGGTCAAACTGTAAACATCAACGGAGTTGCTTCTACTCGTACAACAACTGGTACAAGTGGTGAGTACAGAAACACTGCACTTACAGGAAACAATACTACAAATGGTATTTCTCAAATTTCATCTGTTAACTCTCACAACTGGTATGGTGCAATTGTTAACTTCAACAAAAAATTCTCAGACAATTTAACTTGGGATCTTGGAATTGACGTAAGAGGATACAAAGGTCTTCACTACCAAAACGTAAACAACTTATTAGGAGGAGATTCATTCGCTGATAATTTTGATGTGAATAATCCAAATAGAGTTTTATACGGAACATACACTACATACCCAGCTTGGAATGTATTCAAAAGCACTGACAAAGAAGAAAAAATCAACTTCAACAATGACGGTGACGTAAGATGGTATGGTGGATTTACTCAATTAGAGTATACTTCAGATAAATTTACTGCATTCGTACAAGGTGCGCTTTCTCAACAAGGATTCAAAAGAGTTGATTACTTCAAATACTTATCTTCTGATCCATTATCTAGTACAGATTACGAAAACATCTTAGGTGGTAACGTAAAAGGTGGTGTGAACTATAACATCAACGAACACCATAATGTTTTTGTTAACTCAGGATACTACTCAAAACAACCATTCTTTAATGCAGTTTACCCAAACAACGCATCTCTTGTAAATGGTAACTTGACAAACGAAAAAATCTTCGGTATTGAAGCTGGTTACGGATTACGTACAAGCAAATTCACTGCAAACGTAAACTTATACCGTACTTCTTGGAAAGACAGATACCAAAGACAAAATGACGGAGCTGCAGACAACCCTGGAGGTTACTATGACTTCGCTGGAATTACAGAGATCCACTCAGGTATCGAGATCGATGCTACTGCAAAAGTACTTGACAAACTTACTATTACAGGTATGCTATCTCTTGGAGATTGGAAATATGACGGAACAAGTACAAGTAACCGTTACGATTCAGCAAACAACCCTGTTGCTGGAGGAACTGCTACAACATTATACCTTGACGGTGTAAGAGTTGGTGATGCTGCTCAAACAACTGCTGCTTTAGGAGCAACTTACGAAATTTTACCTCGTTTTACTGTAGATGCAAACTACAACTATGTTGACAAATTGTATGCTGCTATCTCTCCAGGAAACTTTACTAAAGAAGATAACAGAGGAGCATTACAATTACCATCTTACGGTACTGCTGATGCTGGATTATCTTACAAATTGTTAGTTGGTAAAAACAAAAGCAACTCAGTAGGTTTCAGATTAAATGTAAACAACCTTTTTGATTACACTTACATTGCTGAAGCAAAAACAAATATATTTGCTGCTGATGTTCCTACTGTTTCAACTTACAAAGGTATTGCTACTACAAACCAAGTATACTTTGGTTTCGGTAGAACTTGGAACTTCGCATTACGTTACGATTTCTAAGAATTTAGAATCTAAATAAATAATAAAAACGGCATTGACTTTTAAGTTTAATGCCGTTTTTTTATAGCCTTTTTTGTTATATTTGTTTTTGAACAAAAAACACAGTTTATGTATAATTTTCTACAAAAATTTCACTCTGGCTGGGCGTACTTGGCATTGCTTCTTTTAGTAATTGCAGTTGTTAACGCTATCATCGGAGTAACTTCAAAAAAAGAATTTACTGGTAAGGATCGTAAAATCGCTTTATTTGCTTTAATTGGCACACACACTCAATTATTGATTGGTTTAATCTTATATTTTGTTTCTCCATTAGGAAAAGCAGCATTTGGACAAATGTCTAATGCAGAATTAAGATTAACATCATTAGAACACCCTCTAATTAATATTATTGCAATCATCTTGATTACTATCGGATGGTCTAAACATAAAAAATTAATCAATAGCGAAGCTAAATTTAAAACCTTTGCTATTTTTTACGGATTAGGATTATTGCTTATTTTAAGTAGAATTCCTTGGAACCTTTGGTTCTAAAAAATACCAATTAAAAGCCCTTAATCAGGGCTTTTTTTATCTCGGCATATTATTTGTACAAACTCCCCCCAAGTCTGAAAAAGAATAACCCATGAGAAATAAAAAGAACATTTTATTCGCCACAATCGCTTTAACCCTAATTAGCGGCTTTACGTATGTCATAAGCCAGACCAAACCTACAACAGAACCTAAAATCATTCAAGACACTGTTAAAAATGTAAAACCAGCTATTATCCCTTTGCCGGATTCTGTTTTTACTGACAAAGGTTTAAAACTAAGGCCATACAAGAAAAACGCTCATGCTTCCTACTACGCAGATCGTTTTAATGGAAAAAGAACCGCTAATGGAAGTAGATTTAACAACAACAACTATACTGCAGCTCACAAAAAACTTCCCTTTGGAACTAGAGTTAAAGTTACTAATGAAGCCAATGGCAAATTCGTTATCGTAAAAATTACAGACCGTGGACCTTTTGTAAAGACCCGCGAAATCGATTTGTCCAAAAGAGCTTTTATGGACATTACAAAACACAAAGGTGCCGGAGCTATGAAGGTTACCATTGAAACCATAATCGAATAAAAAAAGTCCCGCTTAAAGCGGGATTTTTTTTTAAACCAATTTTCTTAATGCCATTATAACTCCAGTATGAAGCCCTTCGTGGTAATTATTAAAATCTAAAGCTCCTTGAACATGACGAAGCGTGAAACCGATACTTGTAGTATATTCATGGTAATCAACAAAAAGTCCGCTTTCAAAATCATTTTTTGTTTTTTCTAATGTTGTTGAAAGCAATGTTCGAATCTCATCAACTTCAGCTTGAGAAACATCCCCTTCTGGTTTGGTTCCTTTTCTGTATTTGTTAATGAAATCTTCAGAAACCATTGTCGGAAGGCCCGATAATTTATAAACCAAAACCTGCTGCGACGAAATACAATGACCTATATTCCAAATAATATTGTTGCTAAAACCATCTGGAACTTTGTTTAGTTGCTCTAACGAATGACTATCTAAGATTTTTAAAAGAATTTCTCTAATAGTTTTCTGTACATCAAAAACTGAACTCATAAATTTTATTTTTTTTTCTAAAAATACTCATTTTTACGTTTCAAATGGATTTTCTTTGCATTCTAACAAATTCTGAAAATGATGAATAAAATATACTATTTAGCGTCTTGCGATACGTGCAGAAAAATTATCAAAAGTTTACCTCAAAACAATTTGGTTTTTCATGATATTAAACAAGACCCAATTACAGAAGCCGAACTGGAAGAAATGCACAAACTTGCAGGGAGTTACGAAGCATTATTCAGTAAAAAAGCACAATTATACAAGTCAATGGATTTGAAAAACAAGTCTTTGACCGAAGCCGATTTTAAAAAATACATTTTAGAGCATTATACTTTCTTAAGCCGTCCGGTTTTTATTATTAACGGAAAAATTTACATTGGCAACAGCCAAAAAAATGTAGCCGAAGTTATAAATGCACTAACGTAAGAATAACCGCAGATTTTGATCTATAAAACTGATTCACAATTTACAACGTAAAGCATCAAACTTTTATTTATCTTTGCGCCTTTATACTCAATTATATGATACAATCTATGACAGGGTTTGGCAAAGCTTCTTTGCAATTGCCTACAAAAAAAATCACCGTTGAAGTAAAATCTCTAAACTCTAAAGGTTTAGATTTAAATGTAAGAATGCCATCGGTTTACCGTGAGATGGAACTTGGATTGCGAACTCTTATTTCGACTAAGTTGGAAAGAGGAAAAATTGATTTTGCAATCTATGTAGAAAGTACTGCAGAACAAACTTCAACTAAAGTAAATGTGCCTGTCGTAAAAAATTATATTGCGCAGTTAAAAGAAGTAAATCCAGATGCTGATGAAACTGAATTAATGAAAATGGCCGTTCGTATGCCTGACACATTAAAAACAGAACGTGAAGAAATTGACGAGAATGACTGGGAGCAGATTCAGGTTATTATTGATGAAGCACTTCAAAATATTTTAAACTTCCGTAAAGACGAAGGAGAATCTCTTGAAAAAGAATTCAATTTAAGAATTGGAAACATTCGTCAATTCATGAATGATACATTGGCACTTGATCCAGAACGCGTACAAGCAATTAAAGATCGTCTTCAGACTGCAATTTCAGAATTACAGGTAAATGTTGACGAAAACCGTTTTGAACAGGAATTAATTTATTATTTAGAGAAATTAGATATTACTGAAGAAAAAGTACGTTTAGGCAATCATTTAGATTACTTTATAGAAACTCTTAATGGAACCGAAGCTAATGGACGAAAACTTGGTTTCATTACTCAAGAAATGGGACGCGAAATCAATACAATGGGTTCTAAATCGAATCATGCACAAATGCAGAAATTGGTCGTGATGATGAAGGATGAACTAGAGAAGATTAAGGAGCAAGTATTGAATGTTCTTTAAAGATGAAATATTATTTTATCTTTTTCTTTTTCACAATATTCAACTGTTTGAGTCAAGAAGCATCTGAAATAAATAAAATTTTAGAAATACCAAATACTTTAGAGTATAAGCAAGAAATACGCATTTATAAAGATTCTATTGGAAATAAAACTGTAGTTTTAAGAATATTCAAAGACCAGATAAATGAATGGATTGCTCAGAAATTTTGGTATTCTAAAAACATTAAAAGTGTTACCAAAATTGATGAAATACGTTTTCCTAAAGAAAGTATTGGTAAATTAAAACCAAAAGATCCAGAATTAATTTGGCTTAATTTACTTATTACAAATGTTGAATTCCTTCCAAATATGGAAGCCATAAGATATAAGTTTGGTAAACCAAAAATTGATTCAGATAGAGGAGAACAAGTAACCTCTCGAACAAAAAAACATGTCCTAGATGGAGTCGGATACAAAGTATATGTTAGAAATGGAAAGAATACAAATAGCTTTTCTTTCGATAATCCAAAAACATATTTAGGATATTACCCAACAGTCGATGAATTAATTTCATATAATGAATTACTATCTGTCCTAGAAAAAGAATTTAGCTTTTAAAGACAGATCACACATAAGCACACAATGAACAAAGGAAAATTAATTGTTTTCTCAGCTCCCTCAGGATCGGGAAAAACAACTATCGTAAAACATTTACTAGGGAAAGAAGATTTAAATCTAGAATTTTCGATCTCGGCCGCTTCACGTGATCCGCGCGGAGAAGAAGAGCATGGAAAAGATTATTATTTTATTTCGCTAGAGCAATTTAAAAAGCATATTAAAGCCGAAGAATTTTTGGAATGGGAAGAAGTTTACCGTGACAATTTCTACGGAACTTTAAAATCGGAAATTGAAAGAATCTGGGCTTTAGGAAAAAATGTAATCTTCGATATTGATGTTGCTGGCGGTCTGCGCATTAAACATAAATTTCCAGAAGAAACTTTAGCGGTTTTTGTAAAACCACCAAGTGTTGACGAATTAAAACGCAGATTAAAACAGCGTTCTACAGAAAGCGACGACAAAATTAATATGCGTATTGCTAAGGCATCGGTTGAATTGGCAACTGCTCCTCAATTTGATACCATTATTAAAAACTACGATTTAGATACTGCTAAAGAAGAAGCATATCAATTAGTGAAAGAATTCGTAAATAAGTAATTTTATTACACAAAGATTCACAAAGACAAACATGGAGATTCGCAAAAGGTTTTTTAAACTTTGCGAATCTTTGTGCTATCTTAGCGACTCTATGTGAAACTCTAGAAAATGAAAATAGGTCTTTATTTCGGGACATATAACCCAATTCATGTCGGGCATCTGATTATTGCCAATCATATGGCAGAATTTGCCGATTTAGATCAGATTTGGATGGTCGTTACACCTCATAATCCGTTGAAGAAGAAATCAACGCTTTTAGACGATCATCAGAGATTGGAAATGGTTTTTTTGGCAACAGAAGATTATCCGAAAATAAAACCATCAGACATCGAATTTAAATTACCTCAGCCGAGTTATACTGTAATCACACTGGCTCATTTACAGGAAAAATATCCAACCCATGAATTTTCATTGATTATGGGAGAAGACAATCTGAAAACGCTTCATAAATGGAAAAACTATGAAGTGATTCTGGAAAATCATGATATTTATGTATACCCGAGAATTTCTGATGAACCGGAAAACGTTGAATTAAAATCGCATCCCAAAATTCATGTGATTGATGCACCCATTGTAGAGATTTCTTCGACTTTTATTCGAAACAGCATTAAAGAAGGGAAAAATATTCAGCCGTTATTACCACCGAAAGTTTGGGAATATATTGATCATAATAATTTTTATAAGAAATAAACAACTTGAATTGCCTCTAGTTTCAACTGGAGGTTTTTTATTTTCAAAAAATCATTCCATAGCAATGTATCATCGGTAGAATTAAATTTGAATTATGAATGATACGTTCCGTAGGAACGTTTGATAAATGAGGTTTACCATTTCCATAAAAACAAGTGTCCCTACAGGACACGACGCAAAAACGATACTATTTTTTTTCTACCGATGAGATATTCCTACGGAATATGATTAAGCATAAAAAAAGCCTGAATTTAAAATTCAGGCTTTTTGCTATAATTAAGCTTCGATGCTTACTTCACTTTTTACTCTAGTTCTTATTTCACTTAGCGATTGATCAACCAAAAGTTTTCCGTCTCTGAAAACCTCCTTCAATTCGCCTTGTTTTTCTTCTTCCCAAGAAACATTATCTGTTAAATGATACTTACCATCAATCAAATCGATTTTCATTAATCCTTTAGCCGACTTTTTCGTTCCGTCATCTGTAATTGGATCTTTGAAGATGGCTCTTCCTTCTCCGTTTACTTCTCCGTAAGTTGCTTTCATCGCAAAACCGAAAGTATCTCTGGTGTTATATTGATAAGTGAAAGAACCAATTCCAAGAACAACATTAGTAGAAGCAAATCCTTTTTCTTTTAATCTTTCGCAAATTTGAGTCGCTCTTGCAACGGTAATACTATCTCCGTAAATAGCTCCGATTTGCGGAACCAATTCTTTAAATCCTTTAACATTTGTAGTTCCTCCAAAAACATCCCAAAGCAATTCGATAACGCCTTTTTTCTCTTGTTCTGTTTTTCCGTTTGGATTTCCGCAGATAATATCAACCGGATCACCACTGTCAGGACGAATTACAACTTTTCCTTCTCTTGATACGATCTCTTCTTTTAATCTTGGAAGATAATCGGTTAAAACTTTCCATAAATCCCAAGTGTCAGAAACGATAGAAACAATTCCTTTTGGATATACTTCTGTAATTAATCTTTTGAAAGTCTCGTACTCCCCTTCTGTTGTTCCCATACACATAACAGAATGTTCTGTTGCTGCTACTGAACCTGCAACCAATTCCTGATCTGAATTAGCATTGTAATATTCTTCTAAGAAATCGATCGCCGGAATTGTATCAGATCCTGTAAAACTTAATAAATGTCCAGCTGCAGAAGTCAAAGCAGCTTCAATTCCGCCCATTCCTCTCATAGAGAAATCATGTGCTTGCCAATCTACAAATTCTGGAACAGAAGAAGTTTCTGCAGCATATTTGTCTAATACTTTTCTGTATTCTTTTGCGATGGTTGCTGAGTTACAAGGCAGCCAAATTACTGCAGAAAGTAACGTTTCGAAATAATTCGTCAACCAGAAAAATTCTGGAATCGTATTATACATTGTAAACATTGGAACTCTCAACGGAACGCTTGCACCTTCTGGCAAAGCTTTGAATACCATCGGAATATATCCTAAATCGTGTAAATCTTCTATATGTTTAGTTCCAACTAGATTTTCACCTAAATAATTGTTGATTCTGCGAGAATATTTTTTAATTACTTCTTCTTTTGGCTTTTTGAAGAATTCCTCTTCGAAGTCATGAATGATATATTTTTTAATGAAATACTGCAATCCAAAAAAGATTACTTCATCAACTGTTTCAATTCTAGATTTTCTTGGTGTCCAGTTAGAATATACAATTGTAGTTCCGTCTGGGTATTGTCTTCTGTGGTCAACTTTGTAACCGTCAGTTAATAGTAGTGGGTTCATATATAAGTTATTTATATTTTACTTGATAAGCGTTCTGCTAAATCTTTTATATCGTTTGTTCTTGCTAAATTCTCCATCCATTTTTGTGGAATTCTCTCGATTCCATAATAAATTCCTGCCAATCCTCCTGCAATTGCAGCAGTTGTATCTGTATCTTGCCCTAAATTGACTGCTTTTAAGACAGCTTCTTCATAAGAATTCGAATTTAGAAAACACCAGATGCTTGCTTCTAAACTATGAAGCACATAACCCGAAGAATGAATTTCGTTTTCATTGTATTTTGAAATATCATTTTTCAAAATTCTATCAAATAATCCGATTTCAACAGGATTAAAACTTTTTTCTTCCAGAAATTCAGAAAGAATAAGTTGGGTATTTTTATAAGCTTCGAATTTATCTTTATCTTTTAAAATTTCCAAACAATAAATCATGTAAATAAAACAAGCAAATACAGATCTGAAATGCGCGTGTGTTATTGATGATACTTCTTTTACTTTTTGATAAATAACTTCAATATTATTTTCTTTCTGAAGATAAAAAACCAATGGCAAAATACGCATTAATGAACCATTTCCGTTATCACTTTCAGAAAATCCTCCGCATAAATCAGGCTGATGTCCTTTAGCAATATTTAGAATTGCATTTCTGGTTGCTATTCCAATATCAAAAACTTGTCCGTGCGGCGTCCACAATTCTGCGCTATACCATTTTACAAAATTCCTTGCAATATCATTCAAGTCATAACCCGAACATAAACTTTCAGCTAAACAAAAAGCAAGTGAACTGTCGTCACTCCAAGTTCCAATTGGCTGATGATGTGTTCCAAAACCAAACATTTCTGTAACTGGATTTTGTTTTAAATAAGCTCGAGATTGAAATTCAACCGGAACTCCCAAAGCATCACCAACAGCAAGGCCAAATAAACCAGATTCTATTGTATTTTTCATTTTATTTATTTCTTCCTTTCTCGTTAGGATATAGTGTTTGCGCGACATCACTCTGCCAAAATTCTTTTGATTCTATATCGATACAGGAAAGTTTTCCATAAAAGCCCGCTCCAGTATCAATATTCCAAACATTACATCCCTGCATCGGAATTTCGACATTGTAATGAAGTGTCGGCGTATGTCCGATATAGATTTCATTATAAAGCAATAATCTTTTTGGATATAAAAGTGAATCCTTTTTAATTCGTTTATCCATCGTCAAAGCCATTTCCCAAAGTGTTCTGTCCCAAGAAAAATTAGTTTGGTAATGTTCTTTTTCGGGTCCGTGCATAGATGAAAAACCGGCATGAATGAAAAGATTGTTGTTTTCATCAACTAAATAATCTCTCATCCCGCTAAAAAAATCCAGATGTTTTTGTTTTCTTGAAAGTTCCATATTCTGATAACTTTCTATCGTTGATTTTCCGCCATGCATAAACCAGATTTCGTTTACAAAATCATTCATAAGCCATTCATGGCACCAGACATCATGATTTCCTCTTATAAAAATACACTCTTGTTTTTGCGATAAATCAATGAGAAAATCTACAACCTGTGTCGATTCGCTCCAGCCATCTACATAATCGCCAAGAAAAATTAATCTATCATTTTCAGACAAATCTATTTTTTCTACTAACTGAATCAAAGCTTTTAATCCGCCGTGAATATCTCCAAAAACTAGTGTTCTTTTCATTAATTAAATACTGTCTTTACTTTTATACATAATATCACTTCTTAAAACATATTTTATTCCCGAAATCAAAGATGCTCCTTCATGACGCTGTTTGTGTTCAAAAATAAGAGCTGATCCTGTTTTGGGTTCAATAATTTCACCAGAAGCAAATTTTGTCTCTCCGCCTTCATAGCCATCATTCAGATAAATAAGAAATGTATAATAGCTAGATTCAGATTCATTACGTTTATAACTTCCATCAATATGCATTTTAAAACGCTGACTTGGATTATACTTATAAAATCGGAACATCTCATTTAACCCTATCGCTCTAATATTTCCTACTTCTGATCTCACATATTGTTCCAGTTTCTGCCATAACAAAGAGGCGTATTCATCATCCTGATACATGATACGCTCGTTATTCCGTACCATTTTCATCATTTTTTGTGCGCCATCAACATTTACTTCAGCTTCTTCAAAGCCAATTTGTTCGCTTCTCTCTATTAACTCGTTACACTCCTCAACGGTAAGGAAATTATCGATTGTGTAAATTTCCTTTTCTTCATTAATAATATTCAGCATGATTATGTATTTAGGGATTACTAAAATTGTTTCTTGAAAAGTCTTATCTCTAAAGCAATCTTTTTATTATGATGCAAACTCAATATACTTTGCCGGAACCTCATCAGTCAACCAGACATTGTTTTCGGATAAATAAAATTTAAATCCGTCTCTATGCATCGCACCGCTTCTAACGGTTAAAATTTGTGGTACGCCTCTTCGGCTTCCGACTTTTGTTGCTGTTTCTTTGTCTTTGCTTAAATGCACGTGTTGACGGCTCATTTTTTTCAAACCTTCTTTTCGAATGTTCTCCATGAATTTACCAACGGTTCCGTGATACAAATATTCCAAAGGTTCTGTTTCTGCTAGATTTAACTCAACCGAAATGGAATGCCCCTGACTTGCACGGATTTTGGTTTTATCTTCATTGTAAGCGAAACGCTTTTTATCGTTATTTTCTACAACGTAATCTAGAAGTTCTGCATCAAGACGTTGTCCTTTTTTATTACATTTTACAATTAATTCTTCCACATCTGCCCAACCGTTTTCATCTAATTTTAATCCGATTTTTTCTGGCGAATGTCTAAGCACCAGACTTAAAAACTTGCTGACGCTTTTTGTTATATTTTCATTCATTTTTTTACCAATCAAACGTTCCTACGGAACGTAAATTCAATTAATCAATATTTTTTCTACCAACGAGATGTTCCTAACGGAACAATTTATCGTTTGATAATTAAATTACTTCAATTCATCTCTAACTTCCATCAAAGCAAACCCTAACAAATTCAGTCCTTTCCATTTTTCAGGATTCAACGCATCTTTGTGATCGCCCGCCATGCCGATTCCCCAGATTGGATCTACGGGACTTGCTTCTACAATAACTCGATCGTTCGTATTTATCAGGAATTCTTTCAAATCTGGGTTTTGACTAAATTTATAATAGTTCCCTTGTTTTACGATTTCAAATCGATTTTCTAACCAAACTTTGTCATCATAATTTCTAACCTTTCTTCCTAGCTTTTTTGCTTCCGCTGGAGATTTACATGCTATAATTTTAGCTAAAATTTCCTGATCTTTAAATATTTCGGCTTTCTTTGCCATCATCCAATGTTCAGCAGTTTTGTACGTTACATTATCTACTTCAAAAGAACTCAACCACCATTGGCTAAAACAGGTTTTGGAGATACTTCCGTCTTGAGTTGGCTGATGTCCCCAGAAAAATAAAAACTTACTTTCTGGAGCTATATTTTCTATATTGTATTTCATTTTTATTTATTGATATAAAGAAGTTATGTTTTTGAAATCTTTCGAATCAGGTGAAAATGATCCGTAGATTTCCTTAAATTCTGTTGTGAGACTTTCAAACTCATAATCCTGCTCTTCTAACTGATCCATACAGGTTACAACCAAATTTCGTTTTGCCATTGGGCTGTAAGCGGCATCGAGTTGTAGAGCGTAATTCAACAAATTATAATCCAGAGTTCCAAAACGTAAATGCTTTTGAAATTCGTTGAAAACACAAGTTTCTTCTTCGTTATTTTTTAATTTTATTTCTCCTTCATTAGGCATCCAGCCCTGTCCGTGGCGCGTGGTATAACTTCTGGTTGTGTAATATATTTCTACATCTTCAATCCTTAGTTTATTACAAATTTCGATGGCATTTTTTGAAGTGGTATTCGCATACGTTACATTTGGAAAAACGCCATGATCCATGTCGAGTAAAATTCCCTGACTACCTTCAAAAATTAGATTTTCATAATTGTTCAGGAAAGTATAATCAACAATATTCCATTTTAATTTATCGATTGCTTCCAGATATTGATTGACTTCTTCATCAATTCCGCTTTCGTTTAAAAAGCCATAATAATAAGCGATTTGTTTTAGTTTTTCTAAAAGCATTTCACGAGGCGCAATCAAATCGATGGCAAATAATTTATATGGCCCTTCATTTCTTTTCATGGTTGAACCAATACCTTTTCCGCAGGTTCCATGGTCAATATTCCTAGCATTTCCTCTGTTGTGCCAAACATCAAAAGGAGTTGTGACTTTTGCTAAAGGATGAATGTACAAATCCAGATTAGCATTTTTTTCTTTTAATTCTTCTCTTTCATTATATAAAAAGAGCGGATGAATCGTACAATGTTCGCTGTAATAAGACGGAAGACCGCGAAGTGCTCCGCTTGCAAAGCTTGAATGCACGTGTTTTCTGTCACCGATCATAACCGTATGTGCGGCTTGTTGTCCACCAGAAAACCGAATAACTATAGATTCAGGATTTTGTTTTGCCAGAAAATCTGTTGTTATGCCTTTTCCTTCATCACCAAATCCTAAACCTATAACTATTTTCGCTGTTTTCATTTTTATTTATTTTTTTAATCTCGCAAAGACGCTAAATCGCAAAGTCTTTTTTATGCTTGTATTTTAACAATCTTTGCGACTTCGCGTCTTTGCGAGCAAATTTCCTTTCGCTAAAAAAACTTTATTTGTTAATCTCGCAAAGACGCAGAGACGCAAAGTTTTTAAAGCATTTCGATATTATCTAAACCTCTATCATTTGAATCAGAAACGGGTATGGTTCCTAAACCAGAACTTTTGTGTTTATCACAGATAATCTTTTTAATTACGTTTGGAATTTCTCTATGATCTTCGATAGACAAACAATTTTGCCCTAACAATTCTTTCCATTCTACATCGGCATTAATCGCCTGACCTGAATGCAAAACACTAATGTGATATACATCGTATTTTTTTTGTGCTTCTGCTAATAATTCAAGATGCGTATAAGTCTGTTGTCCCTGCCCCATAATTTCTTTGATCGCAGAAGCTGGAAGTGTTTTCAAACCTGGCTCATCACCAACAGTAAACAGCAATCCTTTTTGTCCTCTTTTTTCGAAAGCATCGGTTTTGGTGTGAAATGCTGCGAAATACCAAGCCAAAAGGTAACTTTCTCCAGCGTTTCCTCCGCCGCCGCCTTCAATATAAGTTCTCGTTAACCACATGTCCAATTCTTCATCGCCAGATTCAAACTGTCCAACCTGAAGCGGATATCTGTCGCATTCGTGATCTCCGATTCCTAAGAATAAAAGTGCCGGATCTGGAACACCACCCTGAATGATACCGCCCATCAATTTTGGAAGCCCTTCTTTGATTAATTCATGCGGGATATGTCCCATACTTCCAGTAACATCCAATCCTAAGATAATCGGAACTGTATTTGGATGCACATCAGAATCTCTTGCTTCTCTAAAAATCACTCCGTTTGGGTTCATAGATTCATGAGCCATTCGTAATGCATTCTGTGTAAATATCTCTGCAGCAGATTTGCTAGCATAACCTACTTTTTTTGCTCTACTCTCGCGAGCACCGAAATCATATCTTGTACCTCCCATGACTAATACTTTTTACCAAATAAATATTCAAATCTCTTTTTTGTAACCTCAAACTGGATGTTTAAATTTCTAATGGTCAGCGAAATTTCCATGTCTTTCTGAACAAAGGCTTCTGGCTGAAAATCGGCAAAAGTCAAACTGTTTTTATCCAGTGGACTAATATCAATCAGCCCTTCTTGTTCTCTTTCGAGTCTCTTAATTTTTAATTCAATATCTTCAACTCTTCTTCTATATATTAATTCTGAATCCTCACCAATTACTTTGGCTCTGTCTTCTCTTATCTGATCATTGTTTCTTTTTAAAGATTCAATAAATCTTGGTTTTAAATCGTCGCTCATAATTTTTGTGGTTGTTTAAATTTTGTTTCAAGTTTCAGGTTTCAGGTTTCAAGTTGTTTACATAACTTGAAAATTGGTTTTAAACTTGAAACGGTTAATAGCTTTTTTGTTTTGTTTCAGATGCTCCGCTTAACTTGAAACTTGAAATTTTCTTATTGAAACTTCTCTACCAATCTATTATCTAAACTGATCAGAAAATCTTTTCCGTAAGTGCCGTTTTCTAAATCATCATACAGAAACTGTGGCAGTGTTTTTTCGCAATCTTTTTTCTGACTTAAAATCGCCATGCACAACGCTGCTACAGTATCTGTGTCGCCCCCAAAATCAATTCCTTGTTTCAAACAATCTTGCATTGAATTGGCTTCAGAAACGATTTTGAGAACAGCTTGCGTGGTAAAATAACCATGCATGTCAATTGGCGAAGTCACTTTATAGATTTCTTTTTCTTTTAAAGTATCGTTTACAAAATCAATCAACGAACTTTTATCTCCCAATTGATATTTGTAAAAATGAACAGCTAAAGCAATTCTTTTGGCACAACTGATTCCTTCCGCTGTATTGTGAGATGTTTTGGCCTGAATCTCGCAAAAATCAAGTATCTGTGGTATCTCTTTCAGCAATCCGATTGAGTACGCTCGCATCGCAGAGCCGTTCCCGCTGCTCCTATTATCGATGATTTTTAAAAAATCATTTCCGTTTTTGCTGGCATCTAACGCATTGTAAACACGATCAGAATAACCTCTTCTTTTATCTCTGTGGAAAACTTCTACAAATTTATCGGCTACTTTAACTTCATTCCAGTTATCTTCTTCTAACAAAAGTTCTGTGATCGCAATTGCCATTTGTGTATCATCAGTATATCTTTTGTAGATTTCAGTATACATTCCGTGTTTAAGATATTGCGTTACATCATTGTTTTTAATTATGTAATCTAACTCCTGAAATTCAAATCCTGCACCGTATGCGTCTCCTATTGCTGCTTCTAATATCATTTTTTACGATTCAAAAGTTAAACTAATTGATCTAATCCTATCACTTGAACACTTTCTCCTTCAAAATCTTTAAAAGAGTTGGTTGTGAAAATACCGTCGAAGCAGTTTAAAACTTCAAAACCTTTATTGAAAATTCCGTGGCTTACCGCTAAGTATAATTTTCCGGCGTTTTTCTTTTTTAGTTCTTCCGCTAATCCTACAAAAGTTCCTCCTCCGTCGCAGATGTCATCTACAATTAAACAATCCATTCCTTGCAAATCGTCATTGTAAACTTTAAAACCAGATAATTTCCCCGTTTTTACATCACGGCTTTTACTACATTCTACAACCTCAACACCGCCTAAAAACTCAGATACTTTGTAAATTTTTTTCAAAGCCCCACCGTCTGGAGAAATCAATTTTACGTTTTCGCCAATTCTATTCAAAACTTCTTTAATAAAAGTATAATTCGGAATTACAGTACTATTATTCAACAAAGCTGGAGTTACCTCTGAATGAGCATCAAAAACAAAAACTTTGTTCAATTGCATTGCATTAATAATATCGGCATATACTTTTACAGACAATGGTTCACCAGGAATCATAACACGGTCTTGTCTCGCAGCTGGGAAATACGGAATAAAAAGATCAATGATTTTAACATCCATTCTTCTTAGTGCATCAACCGTAACGCACAACAAACCTAAATCGTTGAATGAATTCAATCGGTGTGTAATGGTAACTTTTCTATTTGGATCAAAATCTGGAGCGATTTTGATGTGTGGTTCTCCTCCAGAGAAAGTAAAACTTTGAAATTTGATTTCTTCCTGATTTTGAAATGGAGCGAATTTTGGGTCGAGATTTAGTATCATAGTTTTATAGTTTGCGTTAATTATACGCAAATGTAGGATTAAATTTTAAATAAACAATTTATTTTGTGTAAAAATTACGCAAACTTTATTTCGAAGTGAAAGCCTTCTTTAACTAACTCGCTATATTTCAGTTTATTAAATCGAAATAATTTTGCTGGACGGCCTGTTTTTATTGGCGAATAATTTTCTGTTTCTTCGACAATTCCGAAACTGAGGATTTTTTTTCGGAAGTTTCGGCGTTCGATTTCTTTTTCTAAAATCGTGCAGTATAAGTTTTCAAGTTCCGAAAAAAGGAATTCTTTCGGAAGCAGATCAAAACCGATTGGTTCATATGTCAGCTTGGATTTTAAACGTTCAACCGCTTTTTTAAGAATGCTGTTATGATCAAATGCCAGTTTCGGAACTTCATTAATTTTAAACCATTGTACTTTATCGGCATCAGAATCGGCTTTGATTTCTAGTTTTGAAGGATCAACCAAAGCAAAATACGCCACCGAAACAACCCGGTTTCTAGGATCTCTTTCAATATCATCTCCAAACGTAAACAGTTGTTCAAAATAATCAACATCTACATTGGTTTCTTCTTTAAGCTCTCGCTTTACCGCGTCTTTTAGAGATTCCTCATTTTTTACCAATCCGCCGGGTAAAGCCCAATACGAATTCGTAGAACCAAATTTCTGCTGAATCAAAAGTACATATAACTGACTGTTTTGATACCCAAAAACAATGGCATCAACCGCTACTCTAATATTTTGTAATTCTTTCATATTATAATCATATCGAACAAATATAACGAATGAGAGCCTATTTTATAATTTATTACACAGGCATAAATTATAAAATTGACTCTCATCAATATCTACTAATTTTCTAGTTCACAGTCACAGTTCTCTTAGGAACAGAAGTACATTCTGCACCATCTTTTTTAACTGTAACCTCAGCCTTAGCTTCATATGTTCCTGCAGCAGTATAAGTGTGTGTAACCACAGCACCAGTTCCCGTAGTTCCATCTCCAAAGCTCCATTTTACAGAACTTAGCGTTCCTGTTCCAGTATATTCAACGGAATAATTCATTAATTTCGGATTACTAGTATCTGTAGAATTATGTATTTTAACGTAAATAGATTCAGCTAGACAATCAATAATTACTTCATCGTCATGTTTACTGCACGAATTGCTAGTAAACAAAACTGTGACAAATATTAAAACGGGCACTATCTTTCTCATAATCAATCTTATATTAGGAGTTCAATTTACTCAAAGTTATTGTTTTATTTTATACCTCAAAAGGGTAAATAATAAAACTACATTCTATTCCCAAAGAACAATTTGAGTTCTTTCTCTATTACATCAAAAATTGATTTGACATTATTATTTTTTGGAGCTAACAAATACACAAATTCTTCTGGAACGTGAAAACTGTTCCATACTAATTGCAATTTATTTTCTTTAATGTAATTTCTTGCGTTACAATTCCATGTAACTGCTACGCCTTCATTTTTGGCTAAAAGTCTAAGCATTTCAGATTCTGATGGAATAATATAATTAGGAACCATTGATGGTCTTTTTTTATTAAAAGCATGTAACCAGAACAATTTGATATGCGGAATTCTGGCATCATGGCTGTACCATTTTTGTTCGTTAAGCCATTTTTCTATTTCGGTATAATTATCTGCTTTTAACTTAGAACGGAAATCGGTTATGTCCAAATTTGTGGGCGCAACCATAATCAATTTAATTTTTCCGACAATTTCATAAGTCGTATCAAACGTATCAAACCTTTTTGTAGTAATGGCAAAATCCAGCTTTTTAGAATCTACTAAAGCAAAAAGTTCATCATTTTCTGCAAAAGTAAAATCGATTAAATCAAATTTTGAAATGAGAAGATTTCCAACGCAGTCAAAAAGATGTTTGGAGATTCCGATAGAAATTAATCGGTTCGCATCTTCTGCTTTGGCGCGAAAACCAGTTTCGACACTTTCCAGACGATCGAGCGCGTCTATTATCAAATTATTCAGTAACTTAGCATATTCCGTTGGCTCAACTCCTTTTGATTTCCTGTTGAATAATTTATTTCCAACATGGGCTTCGAGCATTGAAATCTGCTGACTAACGGCAGGCTGACTCATAAACAACTCTTTTGCCGCCACCGAAAAATTTCCATTTTTATAGACTGCCTTAAATGTTCTGTACCATTCGAGATTTACCATGACATAAATTTATTTATAACAAACATAGTTTATTTTATTTTTACTAATATCACATAAGACGTAAATTTGTTCAAAATTTAATATTATGAAGAAAATAGCATTACTCGCAATAATTGCATTTACAGCCGTAAGCACATCGGCCTTGGCTCAAAAATCAAATAAAAAAGGTATGAAAAAAGTATTATTTGTTGTGACCAGCAATGATAAACTGGGCAACACAGGAGAGAAAACAGGTTTTTGGTCAGAAGAATTTGCTGCACCATATTATGAATTATTAGATCAGGGAGTTGAAATTACGATTGCCTCTCCGCTTGGAGGTCAGCCGCCAATTGATCCAAAAAGCGCTGATCCGTCATCTGCAACAGAAGACACCAAACGTTTTGACGCCGATAAAGTGTTGCAAGAAAAATTAAAAAACACTTTAAAACTTTCTACAGTTAACCAAAAAGATTATGATGCTGTTTTTTATCCAGGAGGGCACGGTCCGCTTTGGGATTTGGTAGAAGATAAAAATTCTATCGCGTTAATCGAATCTTTTTACACACACAATAAACCTGTAGCTTTTGTTTGTCACGCACCAGCTGTATTGAAAAACGTAAAAGTAAAAGGGGAATATTTGGTAAAAGGCAAAAAAATAACTGGTTTTACTAATGAAGAAGAGGAAGCTGTTGGTTTAACAAAAGTGGTTCCGTTTTTATTAGAAGATGCTTTATCATCAAACGGAGGCGTTTTTTCTAAAGGACCAAACTGGGCACCTTATGCTGTTGAAGATGGTCTTTTAATTACAGGTCAAAATCCAGCTTCATCTAAATTAGTAGCTGGAAAATTGCTTCAAAAATTGAATTAATAATAGGAACAAAGGCGCAAAGGTGCAGAGCTACATAGATAAAAAAGCTTTGAACCTTTGTAGCTTAGTATCTCTGTAACTAAATAAAAAAAAATCATGCTCAACTTTGAATTATATAATCCGACGAATTTAGTTTTCGGAAAAGGACAAATTGAAAAACTTTCAACTCTGGTTCCAAAAGATGCAAAAATACTTTTGGCTTACGGTGGAGGAAGTATCTTTAAAAACGGAATTTACGATCAAGTAATCAATAACCTGAAAGGTTTTGAAATTGTAGAATTTGGTGGGATCGAACCAAATCCGAGATTTGAAACTTTGATGAAAGCGGTTGATGTGATCAAAGCAGAAAAAATCGATTTTATTCTTGCTGTTGGTGGTGGATCTGTAATTGATGGCGTGAAGTTTATTTCAGCTGCTGTTAATTTTGAAGGAAATCCGATTGACATTCTTCAAAAAAGAATTTTAATTACAGAAAATGCAATGCCATTTGGAACAGTTTTGACTCTCCCTGCAACAGGAAGCGAAATGAATTCTGGATATGTGGTAACGATTGACGCAACTCAGGAAAAATTATCTTCTGGCGGAAGCGCTTTGTTTCCTCAATTTTCAATCTGTGATCCTACAGTAATTTCGTCTTTACCAAAAAGACAGATCGAAAATGGTGTTGTAGATGCTTACACGCACGTTATGGAGCAATATTTAACGTATCCAACTGATGCATTTCTTCAGGATAGAATTGCCGAAGGTGTTCTTCAGACTTTAATTCAAGTTGGTCCTGGAATCGTAGAAAATCCAACGGATTACACTTTGGCTTCCAACTTTATGTGGAGCTGTACAATGGCTTTAAACGGATTAATTCAGAAAGGTGTTCCAAGCGATTGGGCAACGCATATGATTGGTCATGAATTAACGGCACTTTACGAAATTGATCACGCTAGAACTTTGGCTATAATTGGCCCAAGTTTGTACCATGTAATGTTTGAAACTAAAAAAGCAAAACTGGCACAATACGGAAGAAGAATCTTCAACCTTACAGGTTCTGATGACGAAGTTGCAAAAGAAGCAATCAATAAAACGGTTGAATTTTTCCATACAATGGGAATGGACACTAAACTTTCTCAATACACAGAAGACTATTCTAAAACGGCCGATTTTATCGTAAATCGTTTTGAAGAAAGAGGCTGGAAAGGTTTAGGAGAAAATCAATTGGTAACTTTAGAAAAAGTGAAATCAATTGTGGAGCTTTCTTACTAAAGATAAATTCCAAATTTAAAAAAATCCAAATTCCAAAAGTTTAAGTATTGGAGTTTGGATTTTTTTTATTTGAATTTCATTAAAAAAGGCGTTCTTAACAAGTTTAGGAACGCCTTTTCAAAATACTAAAACAAAACTAACTAACTCAATTTTTTTTAAATTCATTAAAATTCTAATTTATAAATTGTTATAACGTAAGTCAGATAATTTTATTGTTTGGGCATTAAAAAAAATATTTTGTTCTTAAACTTCTTGAAAGTCATTGCAATTAAAGCGCATTTTCAAAATTTCTTAAAACAGATTTTGCTTTATTAGCACATTATTAAGTACTTTTGTTTTAAATTATTAAAATAATGAGCGAAAACTTAAAATTTGCAGTGATTGGTGGAGGAAGCTGGGCAACGGCAATTGCAAAAATGTTATGTGTAAATCTTTCTGAAATTTCGTGGTACATGCGTAATGATGCCGCTATCGAGCATATCGAAAAATACAAACACAATCCGAACTATTTAAGTTCTGTTGAATTTGATACTAACAAGCTTAAATTGACCAACAATATAAATGAAGCAATTGAATACGCAGATTATATCATTTTTGCTATTCCATCTGCTTTCTTAGATGCCGAATTAAAAAACATGACGGTTTCTCTAGCCGATAAAATCATTTTTTCTGCTATTAAAGGAATTGTTCCTGAAACGAGTTTAATTGTTGGCGAACATTTCCACATTCAGTACGACATTCCATATTACAACATCGGAGTTATTACAGGTCCGTGTCATGCTGAAGAAGTTGCTTTAGAAAGACTTTCTTACTTAACAATTGCTTGCGGCGATCCTGATAAAGCTTGTATTGTGGCAAAATCACTTTCTGGAAATTACATTAAAGCCAAAATTTCAGACGATATTATTGGAACTGAATATGCAGCGATGCTAAAAAACATTTACTCCATTGCTGCCGGAATTGCTCATGGTTTAGGTTATGGCGACAACTTCCAATCGGTTCTAATGAGTAATGCGATTCGCGAAATGAAGAAATTCATTAGAAAAGTACATAGAATGAAACGTAACATTAACGATTCTGCTTATTTAGGCGATTTGCTGGTGACAGGATATTCTGTTTTCTCTAGAAATAGAATGTTCGGAAATATGATCGGAAAAGGATACACCGTAAAAAGCGCCATGATGGAAATGAGCATGGTTGCCGAAGGTTATTACGCTACAAAAAGTGCTTACAAACTAAATCAGGGTTACGGCGCTAAAACACCAATTATAGATGCTGTTTACGCTGTTTTATACGAAGGAAAAGATGCTAAAACGGTTTTCAGAAAATTAACAGAGTCTTTGGATTAAATTTTAGAAAATAGAAGAAAGAAGAAAGAGTCAAGACTGTGTAATATCAGTTTGACTCTTTTTTTATTTCAACACAAGTCTTTTTTCTTGCTTCTTGCTTCTATTTTCTTATCTCTACTTCACCATTACACCCTCAACAAACAAAATCGGCACTTCTTCCGTATCGTTTTCATTGATTGAATTAGCTTTAAAAATGAATTTCTTATCGTACAAAGTATTTCCGATAAAGAAAGTCACCATGAACTCGTTATTAAGCGCTAAAAGGCTTTTTTCTACTAATTCTATTTTTACAACAGAAACCGAAGGAACTTCAACAAAAGCATGACGCAAGATTGAAGTTTTTTTCATTTCTCCCTCAATAGTTCCAAACGCTTTCGAAACCACCATTACGCTGTCTAAATTAAAATCGCTGTCGTTAACTAAATAAGCGTACCACACTTTTTCCATAAAATCGTCACTCCATTCCTGCACTGCTGCAAGAAATACGTTTTCAACTTCTGGAATTATTATATCTTTTTTCATATGAGTCAAAAGTTTAAAAGTCGAAAGTCGTAAAGTCGAAAATCAAAAGCCTTTAATCTGACTTTCAATTTTCGACTTTACGACTTTATGACTTAAATTATATATTTGATTTGAACTGCTCTAAGAAACGAACATCATTTTCATAGAACATACGGATATCTCCAATTTGGTATAAAAGCATTGCAATACGCTCTACTCCCATTCCGAAAGCAAATCCGTTGTATTCATCTGGATTAATATCACAGTTTTTCAAAACGTTTGGATCTACCATTCCGCATCCTCCAATTTCCAGCCATCCAGTTCCTTTTGTGATTCTGTAATCTGTTTCGGTTTTTAAACCCCAATAGATATCAATTTCAGCACTTGGCTCTGTAAATGGGAAATAAGACGGACGAAGACGAATTTTAGATTTTCCGAACATTTCTTTTGTAAAATAAAGCAACGTCTGTTTCAAGTCGGCAAAAGATACATCCTTGTCAATGTATAATCCTTCCACTTGATGGAAAATACAGTGCGAACGAGAAGAAATTGCTTCATTACGAAAAACACGCCCTGGAGAAATCGTACGAATTGGCGGTTTATGATTTTCCATATAACGCACCTGAACTGATGATGTATGTGTACGCAATAGCACATCAGGATTGGTCTGAATGAAAAACGTATCCTGCATATCACGTGCCGGATGGTATTCTGGCAAGTTCAATGCAGTAAAGTTATGCCAGTCGTCTTCAATTTCTGGACCTTCAGAAACGTTGAAACCAATGTTGGCAAAAATATCTATAATCTGATTTTTAACGATAGAAATCGGATGGCGAGAACCAATAATTACAGGTTCTGCTGCACGTGTTAAATCACCAAAAATACCTTTAGACTCTTCTTTGCTTTCCAGCTCTTCCTGAATAACTCTTACTTTCTCTTCAGCAACAGCTTTTAAAGTATTGATTACTTGTCCAAAATCCTTTTTCTGGTCGTTTGGAATATTTTTAAATTCAGTAAAAAGTTCTTTCAACAAACCTTTACTTCCTAAATATTTAATACGGAATTGTTCTAACGATTCTTTATTTTTCTCATTAAAGGCTTTAGCTTCCTCTATATGCTGTTTTATCTTATCTATCATTTTCCTTCGATAATTGAGAGTACAAATTTAGTGTTTTTAGTTGAAAGTGTGCGGTCTCAGTCGCAGTTTTAGGTTTTCCGTAAATTATTTTATCAGATTTAACTTTTCTTCAACTTGTTTAATCTTTACATGCCAATAATCTAAACCTTCTTGATTGGTTACTATTTCCTTTTTGTAATTAGAAGAAATACTGCTTAATTTATGCCAGTTTTTATTTAAATCCCTTTCTTTTTCTTGTTTATTGGTGGGTTCAATTCTAGTGCGCCAAAAGCCCATATTTTCAAGATATCTTTTTTTTATCCCTTCAAAATACTCTATTAATTTTTCTTTTGAATTTGGAATATAGCCAGGCCCACTACAACCGCACGAATGAAACGTAATGCCTACCGAAAATAAACTTTTAATATGTTCCCATTTTTTGATATCATCTTTCTTAGGTGACTCAAAATCTAATCCCATATTGGCCATAAACTCTGCGCATTGCGGACATTTGGCTTCAAAAACCGATGCTTCTCCTTTTTTTACATCAACCATTAATCTTCTTTTAAATGTCTTTCGACAATTAAAACAAGCATAATGAGGCTTGTAGGATGTCATTGCGTATCTGCACATTCTTGTTTAGTTTTCAGTATTTTAGTCTCAGTCTCGGTCCAGTAAACCGAGACTGGAACTGTAACTCAAAGATTCTATTCAATAAGTTTTCTTTCTAAAAAATAACTTACAATCGCTTCTTTCATTAAAACCGATTGTTCACCAGCTTTTAACGGCGGCAAATTTTCTTTTACTTTGTAATGAGGCCATCCTTCGTCGTCGAAATATTCGAATTCATAAAATCCATATGGCTCTAGCAATCGACAGATTGCAATGTGCATTAGATTCAATTTTTCGTCTTTTTTATATTCGCGGTGCACTTTTCCGTATTCCTGAACTCCGATTAAGTAAATTATGGCATCCAAATCTAAATCTTCGCCTTGCGAAAACTGATTGGAAAGTATATCAACGAGCTTTTCCCAGCGCTCTTTTAGTTGTGTATCTCTAGACATTGTATGATTTTAGATTGTTGATTTTAGATATTAGATTGCTCAAAAATTCAATTCTGAAGGGGGCAGAATTACAATCTGTACTCTAAATTTGATTTGCAAAGATACAGAGTTCGAACTCAATGTGCCTAAAAAATTTAAACACATACAACTACATCTGCCATAAAACCCATGAACCTTTGTCTCTCTGCACCTTTGAACCTAAAAAAAATCTATATTTGCGCCTTTATTAAACACCCATAAAAAATGAGTTTTTTTGATATTATTGTAGCCGCACTTTTAGGATACAGTTTGTATAAAGGCATTAAAAATGGCCTTTTTGTAGAAGTTGCCTCTTTCATTTCTCTATTATTAGGAATTTATCTTGCCATTAAATTTTCTTCGTTAATGACTGGAATGATTTCAAAACACGTTTCTTGGAATCCGACCAATATTCAAATTACGGCTTTTGTCTTAACTTTTATTCTAGTTGTAATTGGTGTTTATTTTCTAGCTAAAATATTAACAGGAATTGCCGATTTTGCTATGTTGGGATGGATGAACAAATTAGGTGGAGGTCTTTTCAGGATTTTAAAAACCATTCTTATTTTAAGTGTTTTTATCGCTTTGTTCGAAAAAATCAATTTCAATAATACTTTCGCTAAAAAAGAAACTTTAGACAATTACATTTTTTATAATCCAGTAAAGAAAGTTGCCGCTTTTGTGTATCCATCAATCGAAAAATGGTACGAGACTTTTAAAAAGGAACATTCTGAAAAGCCACAAGAAGAAAAAGAAACTTCTGAATCTGAAAAAGAATAATTCGTATATCAAACCCGACAGGTTTTATCCCTAGGCTTCGGGACTGTCGGGTTTCTTATTTTTTAATAATTTACTGATTTCAATAGTGCCTCAGAGAGGCAAAATATTTATAGAAATTTAAATCGTGTGAATGTAAAAAAGCTCCAGCGGAGCGAAATATATTTCGTTCTCCGAAGCTTTTCTAAAAATACTATTTAGAATTTGATTTCTAGGCTTTCTCCTTTTTTCAAAACAATCTCTTGTTTTTTATCACCAAAAATCAAAGTTGTTTTTCCTCCATTTTTAGAAGAAACAATTACTTTTTCCGGTTTTTTATTATTCCAAGTCATTTCAATTTCAAATCCGCCTCTTGCGCAGATACCGCTTACAGAACCTTCGTCCCAAGCATCCGGTAAAGCAGGAAGTAATCGAATTTCGTTTTCGTCTGACTGAACTAACATTTCGGCAACCGCTGCTGCGCCTCCAAAATTACCATCAATTTGAAATGGCGGATGGGCATCGAATAAATTCGGGTATGTTCCTCCTCCTCTTCTTGGTTTTTCTGTTTTCTTTCCGTCGGGATCAACATAGCGAAGTAATTCACGATACATTTTATAAGCACGATTTCCGTCCCAAAGTCTCGCCCAAAGATTGATTCGCCAGCCTTTTGACCAGCCTGTAGTTTCATCGCCTTTTATTTCTAAAGTCTTTCTTGAAGCTTCAGCCAAATCAGGTGTTTTTAAAGGCGTAATGTGATCGCCCGGAAAAAGTCCAAATAACTGTGATTGATGACGGTGTTTTGGATCATTATCATCCCAATCAAAATACCACTCCTGAAGATTTCCTTTTTTACCAATTTGATACGGATAAAGCTTTGCAAGCGCTGTTTCTAATTTTGTTCTAAAATCAGCATCTGTATTCAGTACTTTTGAAGCTTTTATCGTTTTATCAAAACATTCACGAATCATAGCCAAGTCGGCTGTTCCGCCATATAAAGTCGCTCCGACAAAACCATCTGCCAGTTTATATTGATTTTCTGGCGAAGTTGATGGCGACGTAATGAGATTTCCGTTTTTATCTGGTACAAGCCAGCCCAAACAGAATTCGGCTGCGCCTTTCATTAACGGATATCCTTCTTTTTTCAAATAGGCTAAATCTTGCGTAAAAGTGTAATGTTCCCAAATGTGTGTGCTCAGCCACGCGCCCGCCATTGGCCAGCAAGCCCACATTGGATCTTCTTTTCCAAATTGCCCAACTGGATTGGTCATTGCCCAAATATCTGAGTTATGTGCCGCTGTCCAGCCTTTATTTACTCCATAAAAAGTCTTAGCCGTAACTTTTCCTGTTACCGAAAGATTTTTAATGAAACTCAAAAGTGACGAATGCATTTCGGAGAGATTGGTGTTTTCTGCCAGCCAGTAATTTTCTTCGAGATTAATATTCATCGTGTAATTACTACTCCAAGGCGGACTCAAATGCGGATTCCAAAGTCCTTGCAAATTAGCTGGAACGCCCAAAGTTCTTGACGAACTAATTAGCAGATAACGCCCGAAATTGAAATACAAAATTTCTAGATTTTTATCTTCTTTTCCATCAGCGTAGCGCAATAAACGTTCGTCTGTTGGTAAATCTGGAGCGGTTGTTTTTCCTAAATCTAAATTTACACGATTAAAGAATTTTTGATAATCGGCAATATGGGATTCTTTTACTTTATCGAATGGTTTTGCATACGCTTTATTCAAATTTTGCAATGCAATTGACACTTCATCTAAACCTTCTGTCGCGGGATTTTTATCAAAACCATTAAAACTTGTGGCAACAGAGACATAAATAGTAGCTTCTGTTGCATCTTTTAAACTTAAAGATTCTCTCGAACTTGTAATTTTTCCATCTGTTTTTTTGATTTGGATTAAAGTCGTAAATCTTGTTCCTCTTTCTTTTATGTCTAAATATTTGGGTAAAACGGTATATCCAGCATTTTCATGAATTGGTGCAGAACCTGTTAAAACCAAAATATTGTTTCTTACTTCAACATTTGATTTTAAGAGACTTTTTAAATTGACATCAAAATTTAAAGCGCCTTTTTGGTCGGCTGTCAATTTGATGATCATAATTTGATCTGGAGCCGAAACAAAATATTCACGCGTATATTTTATGCCGGCCATTTCGTAACTTACTTTGGAAATCGCGTTCGAAAGATCCAGTTCCCGATGATAATTTATTGCTTTTCCTTTTTCGGAATTATTGATTTCTAATGTTCCTAAAGGCGCATACGATTCGGAGTTTTTTCCCTGAACTTTTTTATTTAATTCTTCAGCCAGTTTATAGTTCTCGTTTTTTAAAGCTTCGCGAATTGCTGGAATGTTTTTATACGCATCTGGACTCATATTAGCATTTACGGGTTCGCCCGACCAAAGCGTAATATCATTCAAATAAATTTTATCCGAATTGGCGCCGCCAAAAACGGTTGCTCCCATTTTTCCATTTCCTAAAACTAAGCTTTCTTCAAAGAATTCTGCAGGCTGTTTGTACCATAAAACATTTTTGGACTGTGCTGAAATGTTTGTATAGAACGATGTAAAAAGTAAGATGAGAAATGTTTTTTTTATGAGCTTTGAATTCATTTTGCTGCGTTTTAAATATTACCGATCAGATGTTCCTACGGAACAATATTGTATTGTTAATTTTTTACAACGGATTTCATCCGTTGCTACCGATGAATTGTTCCTAACGGAACATTTTTAATTTATTTTTCATTCAAACAAGTTTCGAAAACCGTTCAAATTACCTTTACTTCTCACTAATTACTAAGAGCTAATTACTATTCACTAAGTACTATTTACTCACCGAATACTTTTCATTCGCCGTAATCATTTCCCAATTATCGGTTCGGAAAGGTGATGCAGGGAATTTTTCTTTATTGAAAAGATTTATTGCTGTATCATCATCTGCCCATCCGTAATGCACTGCAACTGGATTTTGAACTTTATCGCTAGAAACAATTATTTTGTTGTCTTTGATTATCGATTTCGCGGAATGAAAAACTTTGTCTGAACCTGCAATTTCGAATCCTTTTAATTCATCGTTATTTGGCGTTGATAATCCACTTCCAATGTTATCGAAAGTCAAAATGATTTGATTTCCTTTTATTTCTTGAGACTTATAAGTTGGCCCGTTGTGAACTTGTTTTTTACCGTAAATATTGTTCATCGCAATAGCCGCTAATCGTAAGCCGATGTCTTGCTTGTTTGTTGGATGAATGTCTTTTGCGTTACCAATATCGGTTGTAACAACCATTCCGGTATTTTTCAATTTTAAAGTTTCAGATTGTGCTTCGCGAAGTTCTGCCCAACGGCTTCCTTTTTGACTGTTGCCGCCAAATTCGTCGAAAGTTGACAATTGAACAAAGTAAAAAGGAAAGTCTCCTTGCTTGAACTTCGTTCTCCAATCGTTGATCATTAACGGAAATGACTTTTTGTATTCTGCTGCTCTCCAAACATTGGCTTCGCCCTGATACCATAAAACGCCCTGCATCGCATAAGGAACCAACGGATTTACCATTGCATTGTACAATAATGAAGGATAACTGTTTGGCGAAATTGCAATTTTTACCTGCACAACATTAAACTTCCAAAGTCCGTCAAGCGGAAGATTTGTGTCTTTAAAATCGATTTTTAAATCAGTTGGATCGCCATAGATGCCGCCGCCGCCGCTGTAATCTGTAATTCTAACTGCTATTACGTTGGTACCTTCTTTCAAGACATTTGCAGGAATTTTATAAACTCGCAGTTTGTCCCAAAGATTATTTGTTCCAACTTCAATTCCGTTTACATAAGTTTTGTCTTCGTCATCAACTTTTGCTAAATGCAAAACAGCTTCTTTTTTGGCTTGTTCTGCTGTTAAAACAATTGTTTTTCTCATCCAGACAATTCCATCGATATTGCCAATCTGCTGATTTTCCCAAAGAGAAGGCACTTTTATTTCCGGCCAGTTTTTATCCTGAAAATTAAGATCTTTAAATTGATTTTCATTTTCCAGAGAAACATCAAAACCTTGCACTTTTTTGAGATTATCTAAAACTAATTTCTTATAAATTTCAAAAACCGAATCAATATCAACCACTGGAACATCTGCAATCATGGCTTTGAATTCTGGGCTGTTTTGAAAAGCTTCACGGCTTGTCCAGGTTTCTACGTTTGTTCCGCCCCAAGAAGTATTGATGATACCGATTGGGATTTTTAATTCTGCATACAATTTTCTAGCAAAATAATAACCCACTGCTGTAAAATTGCCAACCGTTTCTTTGTTGGCTGCTTCCCATTTTCCTTGTTTCAAATCGTCTTTTGGAGTACCACTTAAATCTTGGGCAACACCAAAATGACGAATCATTGGATAATTAGAATCCGCAATTTCTTTTTCGGCATTCATGGTTTTGTAAACCTGAAATTCCATATTAGATTGTCCGCTGCAAATCCAAACTTCACCAACCAAAACATTTTTGATTGTGATTTTATTTTTTCCAATAATGATTAATTCAAATGGTCCACCAGCTTTTTCTGGACTTAAATTTACTGTCCATTTTCCGCTTTTATCCGCTTGTGTTTTTTTAATTTGTTTGTTGAAATGAATTTCTACACTTTCATTTGGATCTGCAAAACCCCAAATTGGAATTTGCTTATCTCTTTGAAGCACCATTCCGTCAGAGAATATTAAAGGCATTCTCACATTAGCATTTGACAAAACACTAATTATCAGAAAAATAAACAGTAAACTCTTTTTCATTTTTTCTAATTTAAATATTTTTAACCCTATAAGTGATATAAGTTATTTTAAGTTTTAGCTTAATATCGTGCTTAAATTTACTTATATCACTTATACTGTTTAACTACATTTTTTACTGTAATCCTTCGATTAAAGCGTTTAAAGCCTGAGTATCAAAAACAGTATTATTGCTTCTATTGAAAATTCCGAAACCGTTGTTTCCCATGCTTCCTTCATCCCAATAAAATGGTAATAATCCGTTTGCTTTTGCTGTTTTTACCACTGTTTTTAAATAATAAGCTCTTGAATTTAAATGTAAAGTCAGAGCGTCTCCCGTTAAAGCTGTTCTTCGGATCGCTCCAAATTCTCCCAATAAAACTGGAATTCCCTTATCTACAAACTGCGTTTTCATTAATTTGAAGTTTTTCTCCAAATCTGCTTCCTCTCCCCAAGTGGCATTTCGTTCTGTATCGGTTGTAGAGTGAAAACCAGTTCCCCAATAATAAAACATTTTACCCCAAGTTTCGTCTTTGGTTAAACCAGCAAAGTTCCAAGGCGAATAATAATGCACTTCGACCATCATTCTGCCAGTTACTTTATCTACTGGCAATGTAGTCATTAATTTGTTTGTTTTTTCGATATCTGTTGTCGGACCTTGAACGACTAAAACACGAGAAGCATTTTTTCCTCCAGTTGAACGAACTGCATCAATAAAAGTTTGGTGGTAAGAAGTTAAAACTGCCATTTGAGCAGCATCTTCAACCGCTGGTTCGTTGGCACTTGCAAAAAGCAAATGCTCGTCGAAACCTCTTAAATGTGTTGCAATTTGTTCCCAAAAGGCTTTTTGTTTGGCGTTGTTTTCTACTTTTTTGGCTTCGGTAATATTGTTTTCCAGCCATCCGCCGTCCCAGTGAATATTAACCAAAACGTACATATCATTATCGACGCAGTATTGCACTACTTCTTTTACTCTGTTCAGCCATTCGGTTTTAATTTTTGCCGTTGAAGCATTTTCTAAATTCTGATTCCAAGAACACGGAATACGGATCGCATTGAAACCTTTTGCTTTTACAGCATCAATCAGCTCTTTAGTAACTTTTGGATTTCCCCAAGCGGTTTCACCTCCAGTTGCTTCCAAAGTATTTCCGATGTTCCATCCGAGTTTAATCTTAGCTGCCAATTCAACTGCTGAACTTCCCATTCCAGAGGCATCTGCTGCAATTGGATTCGTATTATAACTTGGATATAAACCTGCTGTAGCTCCAGCCGCTTGAGAAACGGTAATTTCTGAAGCATTTCCTTCAGTAGAAGTTAATTTCAATACTGCATTTCGTACTGCTGTATCTACATTTTCTGAAGCCGTAATTTTTACAATCGTGCTTCCTGAAGTTCCAACTGCTTGACTTAATTTTATCCAGCTTACAGGATTGCTCAATGTCCAAGTAACGCCAGTAGAATTAATCGTTACATCAATAGTTGTCTCTTTACTTTCAAAATCAATTTTATTTGTGCTCGAACTAAGTGTCTTTATAGATACAGGAGTTGTATCTTCTTTTTCAGAACTACAGGCTAAAACTCCTAAAAAAGCAAAACACAGGGCGAAGCTTAACAGGTAATCTTTAATTGTATTTTTCATCTTATTTGGTTTGGTGGTTAACATCAACGCCAGCTTTAAAAGGGCTGGCGTTAATTATAGTTAGATTTTATCAAAAAAGAACAGTGGTTATTTTACTGTTACTTGAATTTCTTTTTTAATATCTCTTGAAGAAGTTCCAATTTTGATAGTGTATTTTCCTGGCTCAACTGTCCATTTTTTAGATGCAACATCGTAATAAGCCAATTCTTTTACTGGTACTTTAATTGTTACTTTTTCAGAGCCTCCTGCTTTCACAGAAGCTTTTTTGAAACCTTTTAATTCTTGTGCTGCACGGGTAATTTTAGAATCAGATTTAGAAGTATATAGTTGCACTACTTCTTTTCCGTCTACTTTTCCAGTGTTTTTAACCTCAACAGTAACTTCAATTACCTCATTTTGAGCGTAAGATTCTTTATTTGCTTTTGCATTATCAAGCGCAAAAGTTGTATATGATAATCCGTAACCGAAAGGATATAAAGGAGCCACATTTTTAGTGTCAAACCAACGGTATCCAATCAAGATTCCTTCAGCATAATTTACAGTTTTATCTCCAGGGAAACTGTTTGTTGCATGTGCAGGAGAATCTTTTAACTGTTTAGGCATTGTCCAAGGCAATTTTCCTGACGGATTTACTTTTCCTAAAATTACATCTGCCAAAGCATTTCCTCCTTCAGAACCATTAAACCAGCTCCAAACTAAAGCAGAAGATTTTTGGCTTACTTCATTAATATCAAAAGGAGCGCCGGCAATCATAACCACAATAGTTTTAGGGTTAGCTGCAGTAACTTTTCTAATTAATTCTTCTTGTCCGAAAGGCAGGTGCAAATCTCTTCTATCTGAAGCTTCTGTTTCATAATCGCGGTTTGAACCTGCAAAAATGATCGCAACATCAGAATTTTTAGCCGCTTCTACTGCTTCTTGTACTTTTGCATCATCTAATTTATCGATTGTTACGGGCCCTGTAGAAGTAATATTTCCTAAGTTTCCTTTATTTTTTTCATCGTAACGCTCTAAATATCCTTCAGCATAATTGATTTTTATTGATGAAGGCAGTCTATTTTTAAGACCTTCAAGCGGAGTAACTTCTCTTTTTGTTTTGACTCCTGCACCAAATCCGCCTAGAGCATTTTTCTTTGTCGCATTATTTCCAATAACGGCAATAGATTTTACTCCGTCTAGTTTTAATGGCAATGCATTATTATCGTTTTTCAACAACACGATTGCTTCTGCAGCAATTTTGTAAGCATCTTGGTAATGTGCTTCAGTTGCAATGCTTCCTTTGGCACGCTCGCCTCCGCCCATTGCTTTAACTTGGAATAAAACTCTTAAAATTCGTTTTACATGCAGGTCAATTTCTTTTTCAGAAACTTCTCCAGATTTAACTGCGGCAATTAATTTATCGGCTAAGAAAAATTCATTGAAAGGTTTTGGTGTTCCCATTTCAATATCCAAACCATTTTTCAAAGCTTTTGCTGTAGAATGCACCGCTGCCCAATCTGAAACTACGATTCCTTTAAATCCCCATTCATCACGAAGGATTTTATTTAGCATATAATCATTTTCACATAAGTATTCGCCTCTAAATTTATTGTAAGCGCCCATTATACTATATGCTTTCGCTTCTTTTACTGAAGCTTCAAAAGCTGGAAGATAAATTTCACGAAGTGTACGCTCGTCAATTTGTACATCGACAAAATCACGATTGGTTTCCTGATTGTTTGCTGCGTAATGTTTTACACACGCCATTACATCTTTTTCTTGTAAACCAACAATCAACGGCACGGCGATTTTTTTATTCAAAAACGGATCTTCAGACATGTATTCGTATGTTCTTCCTCCAAGCGGTGTTCTCACCATATTGATGGCTGGCGAAAGTAACATGTCTTTGTCTCTGGCACGTAATTCTTCTCCTAAACTGGTTCCAAAAGTATGCGCCATTTCTGCGTTCCAAGTTGCTGCCAAAGCTCCTCCTGCAGGATAATAAGTTGCAAAGTCGTTTGTCCATCCCGCTGGAGCCCAATTGTCGCGTGAAATTTCTTCACGAACTCCTAACGGACCATCGGCCATTTTTAATTCTGGAATTCCTAAACGTTTTACGCCCGCATTAGCAAACATACTGTTCCCGTGAAGCATTCCGATTTTTTCTTCTAATGTCATCTGCGAAATCAGTTTGTCGATTTCTGCATCATGATCTGTGCTTATTTCTTTTCCTACGTATTCTTCTGTCTCTGCTGTATTTGACGCTGTTGTCTGCGCATCATTTTTACAAGAAGTAAACAATGCAAAAACAAGAGCTGCCGAAAGGAATATCATTTTGTTTTTCATAGATAGTTAGGTGTTTTAGATTTAAAGATTTTTGATTCCTCACACATGATCTTTAAATACCGTTAATATTATATGTTTGTGGTTTTTTGTCTATTGTTTTATCAAATTTAGAAAAACAACATCGTTTTCATTGATTTTGAATTCTTTGCTGAACGTTCCTTTTGCATCAATTGTTATTTTTTCTATTGCAATTGGATCGCCGTTATTTTTCTTTTTCATAGCATTTACCTGCTCACGCGTCAACTGACTTGGTTTGTTTAAAGCCAGATAATCGGCATAAACGTCATTTACTTTGTAACCTACTTTATAGATTTCTAAAGTATATTTTCCTTTCTGCATTCCGTCAATTTCAACCTTTACTTTTCCCTTTTCTTTTGATGGAAGATCCTGAACGTAATAGGTTTGATTCCAAACTTTCTCGCCCGGATGTGTATTGGTAAAATCCCAAAGTAAAACTTGTACATCGCCTTTTGCATTTTTAGAAGTCCACGAAGCTTTATCCGAATTTTGAAGTTCTGTTTCTCCCAATTTATTCAAAAATTGATACGAGAAATAAGCTGGCTTTTTAATTCCCTGCGTATTCAACAATCCGAAACCCCCATGAAAAGGCGTAAATCTTGGCCCTGGTTCTTCAAAAATATCTGTAAAAACCCAATACGACATAGAGTTTGCAGCGTTTCCAACTTGTTTTAATTTCTGCAGAATATAAGCCGCAGAATGATAACTGTCGTGAATGGGATCTGCTGGCGTATAAGACGAACTCCACTCTGTGTAATGCAGTTCTAAATTGGGTTTAGCCGAATTGGTAATCTGCTTACGCGAATTAATAACGTCTCCGCTAATACTGTTTTCGTCTGGACTTAAAACGGTTCCAGAAGTCCCGAATTCATCCAAATATCCTTGGTTTACACCATAAGTATGCGTTGAGATAAAATCTAAAGGCACATTGTTTTTAGCACAAAAATCGATTGTTTCGGGAACCCATCCTGCACCTGCTGTTGCTGGTCCGCCCACTTTATAATCTTTGTTTACTGCTTTTACACCGCGCGCTGCGTAATCGTACAATTTGAAATATTCTGCCTGAGTTCCTGTCCAAAAACCTGGAGATAAATTCGGTTCGTTCCAAACTTCAAAATACCATGTTTTTACTTCTTCAACTCCGTAACGTTCTGTAAAATGCTGGGTTAGATTTTTGATTAAATCTTCCCACTTTTTATAATCTTTTGGAGGCGTCACATTTCCTTTCCACCAAAAAATAGTTTCTTTTCCGCTTGCCAATGCATTCGGCATAAAGCCTAATTCAACAAAAGGTTTCATTTTCAGACTCACAATATAATCGAACAAAACGTCTACGTATTGGTAATTGTATTCTGGATTTCCTTTTGAATCTTCACGATAAACGGCCATATCATCAGACAATAAACCATGAAATCGAATGTATTTAAAATCGCATTCTTTTTTAACCAATGCCAACTGCTGTTGCCAGTCGGCTCTCAAACCTTCGTTTGCTCTTCCGGCACCGATGCATTCTTTAAACATGGTGTTTAGTTTTCCAGCCGATTTGTTGTAATCTACTTTTATCGTTCGGTTTTGTGCCATCAAATGGACTGAAGTAATTAAAACTGCTGCTATTAAAAGTTTTTTCATCTGGAAAATGGTTTTTTTATTTTTTGCCACAGATTAATAGGATTCTAAAGGATTTTTCTTTTCTCTCGCAGATTTTGCAGATTCAAATCTTTTTAATCATTTTAATCTGTGGCTAAATATTTTATTTTCTAACAATATGTTAGACGCACTGCAGTGCATCTCTACAAATTATGCGTAATCATTCCGTTACAAAACCCGACAGTTCCGAAGGCTCGGTATAAAAACCTGTCGGGTTTAACTTTTTACTTCTAACATTTAAACTCTAACTCCAATTACAATTTTTTAAATCTTACTGCACCACCGCCAGCTCCGCCTAATTTCAATTGTAACTTATCTGAAGCTTTTACTGTTTTCTTAGAAATTGCTACTGCTTCTGGATTGTGTGTTTGATCTGTTCCTTCAGCATCCACATAAATCTGTGCCTCGTAAGTTGCACTTGGATCTAAAAATGATAATGAAACTTCTACATTTCTTGGTTTTTCATTGGTCAAAGTTCCTAAATACCAGTCAGCGCTGTTTCTGTCTTTTCTCGCTGTTGTGATGTATTCACCAATTTTTCCTTCTAAGATTTTAGTGTCTTCCCAATCTGTTGGAACATCTTTTAGGAATTGTAAAGCTGGTTTTCCTTCGTAGTTTTCTGGAAGATCTGCCAGCATTTGAATTGGAGAATAAATCGTTACATACAATGCTAACTGCTGTCCAACTGTTCCTTGGATTCTTTTTCCTGGGTAACCTTGTTTTACCTCAACATCGAAAATTCCTGGCGTAAAATCCATTGGCCCAGAAAGTAATCTTGTAAATGGAATGATACTTAAATGGTTTGGCGGATTTCCTTCACTCCATGCGTTATATTCTTGTCCGCGTGCTGCTTCTCTCGAAACCATGTTTGGGAAAGTTCTTCTTTCTCCCGTATCTTTTATTGATTCGTGGTATAAAACTGCTAAATCGTACTGTGCTGCTTTTTCTAAAATGTATCTGAAATAATTCACCCCAAATTGTCCGAAGTGCATTTGTTTCATATTCAATTTTGAACCTACGTGACCAATTTTTACTGTGTGAATTCCTAGTTTTTTGTATAAAGCAAAACCTTCGTCAACTTCTTTTAAGTAGTTAATTAAGTTTGAGCCTGTTTCGTGGTATCCAATTAATTCGATATTCTTTTTCTTTCCGTATTCAACTACTTTTTCAAGGTCGAAATTGTCAGCACTTTTGGTGAAGCTGAACATGTGCATACGGTTTTCGTACCAGCCTGGCGTCCATCCTTTATTCCATCCTTCGATCAATAAATGATGGAAACCTTCTTTTGCTGTAAAGTCGATATATTCTTCGGCATGTTTTGTTGTTGCACCTTGTTTGTCGCTTTCCCAAAACGTGTATTTCCCAATGTGCATTCCCCACCAGATTCCTAAATATTTGTATGGTTTGAAATAACTGTTTGTATTTTTTAACTTATTTGGTTCGTTTAAGTTTAACACCAAATATGAAGTGATCAATTCACCTGGGTTTTCTCCGATTTGAATCGTTCTCCAAGAAGAAGTAAAAGTATCTTTTACACGAACTTTTACACCATCTGGCCATGGCACCAAATCCGATTTTAATTCTGTTCCTTTATTGTTTACCAAAGTCATACTTGCAAAATCGATCAAGTTTGCTTCGTGAAAACTTAGAGCCAATCCGCTTTTACTTTCAATTGTCAGTGGAGTTAAAACGGTGTCAAGTGTGCTTACCGGCGCATCTTTAAAAAGATATTCGTCGCGGTTTTCTCTGTTTGCCGGAATCCACCATGCTTTTCCGTCTTCTTTTAAGTTAAAAGTCGTTTTTTCATCCATGATGAAAATACTGTCTTTTACATTTTGTTTTGGATAAACATATCGAAACGCCACTCCATCGTCGAAAGCACGAAACTGAATTTGCAATTTTCTCTTGTTTCCAGTTTTTTGCTGTAAATCAACAACCAACTGATTGTAATTGTTTCTGATATTTTTCTTTTCTCCCCAAACTTGTTCCCAAGTTTCATCAAACGAAGAAGTTTTTGCTCCTTTAATTTCAAAATTTGAACTTAAATCTTCATTTCCTTTTAGTAAAAATCCCATTTCTGATGGTGTGATCACTTCGGTTTTCCCGTGTGAAACAGCATATTTTGGAGCATTTTTTACCAGCTCAAATTTTATTTTATTTTGTCCGTTTGGCGATGCCAGTTCGTAAGCGTTTTTGTTTTTCTGACTGTAGCCAATTGCTACTGAAAACAAAATGGCTGGGAGAATTAGATAGTTTTTCATGTTTTTTGGAATTATATTTTTTTAGCCACGAATTCACGAATTTTATTAATTAATCTTTGGCTAGATTATTTTAAACACATAGACTCATAGTTTATTGGAATCTTAAAAGGCGTTTCACTTTAAATTCACATAGCTATGTGTTGGAAACTAGTTTATTTTTATTCTCTTTTTCAGAAACAAAAAGTCTATGTTTCTATGTGTTTATTTTTTTCGCCACGAATTCACGAATTATACAGATTAAATTCGTGAATTCGTGGCTATAACTTTTTATTTAATCCACTCCGTTTTGAAAGTGGTTTTTCCGTTTAATGGATTTGCAGTTACATCAAAATTGTTTCCGTTTTTGGTCACTTTTATTTCTTGTACTGCATCGCCTTCTGGTAAAAATACTTTAGCCGTTGCCGAAGTTGTTTTATCGCTTGCGTAAACTTTCAATGTCAGTTTGCTCCAATCCATATCTTTTGTAGACTGCGCTAAACCGATGTGTGGAATCGCAGTTCCGTCTTTAATTAAAACTACAATTGGCACTTCGCCAGCTTTAATTTTATGCCATCCTGATTGGTATACTTTTTTAGTTTGATAATCGATCCAAGTTCCTTCTGGAAGATAAACGTCTCTTTCTTCAACCTCTTCAAAAAGCGGTGCAACTAAAATACTTGAACCAAATAAATATTGATTATCTACTAACCAAGCTCCTGGATCGTTTGGATATTCTACAAATAAAGCACGCATCATTGGTAATCCTTTTTGAGAACTTTCTTTTGCCTGAGCATAGATATATGGCATTAATTCGTAACGCATATTATCTGCTTTTCTAAATCCTTCTAAAAACTCTTTGCTGTACAACCAAGGTTCACGCGGAGGCTCTCCGTGGCTTCTTACGTGCGAAGTGAACATTCCGAATGGTGTCCATCTTCTGTAAATATTTTCAGGAGATTTAGTTGCAAATCCTCCAACATCATGACTCCAGAAACTGAAACCAGAAAGACCTAATGAAAGTCCGCCGCGTAATTCTGCCGACATGGCTCCGTTTGAAGTTTCAGAATCTCCTCCCCAATGTAAAGGATAACGCTGCGATCCTGCCCAAGTGCTTCTTGCCCAGATTAAAGTGTATCCTTTTTCTTTCTGAGTAATTTCTGCAACTGCTTTATTGTATCGTAGAGGATATAAATTGTGCTCGTAAAAACCAGTTCTTCCAGAATGGTAAATTCCGTCTGGCGGCGCAGCCTCTCCAAAATCTACTTTGAAAACCGCAACACCTTCATCAAATAATTTTTTCAATTTGCCTTGATACCAAGAAATGGTTTCTGGATTTGAGAAATCTAAAACCGCATCTTCGTAAGGAAGATTCCCTTTTCTATCTCTTACCGCTAAGTTTTTCTCCATGATTTCTGGAAACAAAGTATTCTTTGGCGTGAAATACGGCAATTGCCATAAACAAACTTGGAAACCGTCTTTCTTTAAATCAGACATCATTTTGGTTGCGTCTGGGAAACGAGATTTTGCAAACTCGTAGTTGTTTCTCCAATCTACATCAAACCATCCTGTATCAAAGTGAATTACATCGGTTGGGATCTTGTATTTACGCAAATCTCTTGCTACATCTCTTCCTTCCTTTTCTGAGAAATAAGTAATACGGCTCATCCAGAAACCGAAAGACCAAAGCGGAGGCATGGCAGCTTTTCCAGTCAAATTAGTGTATTGATCTAAAACGTCTTTTGGTTCTCCGATAAAGAAAAATAAATCGGCTTCGTCATCGCCAATGTACATTTCGTTTGCACTTGAGAAATACTTTCCAAAGTCAACTGTAATTGGTGTTGAATGGTGCATGAAAACTCCGTAACCGCGGCTGCTCATGTAAAACGGAATCGGTTTGTACATCGTTTCATTCTGGATTCCGTTCGCGTCATCTGTCCATAAAACTACTTTTTGACCGCGTTTGTTGAATTGTGTGAATGATTCTCCACAACCAAATATTTTTTCGTCTGGTTCTAAGCTGAACGCCGCGCCCATACTTCTTGAATAATCGCTGTTTCTGCGAACGTAAGAAAACGGAAGTGTTGGTGTATACGTATTTTTAAAATCAGTATCATGAAGCGTGCTTGTCAGCATTTTTCCTTTTTCATCGTAAATTTTTACATGCCAAGGTTTTGTCAAAATTTCAACTCTTCCGTGTTTGCTTGTATAACTGTGACCGCCTTCAATTTTAGAATACTTCCATAATTCGGGGTGATTTGGCGCAACGCCGTCAACCAGCATCAATGATTCCTTTTGCGGATGAAATTGCGGTCCAGAAGTTGTTTTGATTCTAACTGTTCTATCGGAAACAAACTGAATTTCAAATGGCAAAACAGGAGATTCTGCATATTCTGTTGTTGGGAATTCGTTTGCTTTTTCCACATCTGGTTTCATCATCATATTGTTGAATGCCTGACGCGTTTTGTAATTGTATCTCAAATATTTGATGGTTCCTTTTCCTGTTGCAGGATCAAAAGAAGCCAATTCGTCTGCGAAATAAAAGGTGTTCAGATAATTCTGAAAATCTTTACTGATATCTATTGGTGCGTTCAGCACATCTGCGTTCTGAATTTGAGCTGAAGCATTTGGAACTGTAAGAAGTGCAAAAACGCAAATCGAAAACAAGGTTTTTAAATGTGATTTTTTCATTAGTTAGTTATTTTTTTTCCACTCCCGATAGTTATCGGGATAAAAGTATTTTTTCTTTTTCTTTCCTCTCGCAGATTGAGCAGATTTAAATCTTTTAATCCTTATAATCTGTGGCTATCTTTTTACACAGATCTGGAAAAATTAAATCCGCATGATCTGCTAAATCTGCGAGAGTATAAAATATTTTAATTTGTGTCTATATTTAAATTTCAAAAATTAGAAAACTTATTCTGCTGTAATTACAATTGTCGATTGCTTTAATCCGTTTGCTTTTGCGGTTAATTCCAATCTTCCAGATTGATCTCCTGATTGTACAATTACCAAACATTTTCCAGCCAAAGCGGTATGTTTAGTTCCTTTATACGGTTCGTGGCTTACTGGATCACCGCTGCAAACACCCACAATTTTTCCGTTTCCTTTTAAAGAGAAATTAATTTCGTTATTTGCCATTGGAGCTAATGTTCCTTTGTCGTCTAAAATATCAACTGTAATAAATGACAAATCGTTTTTGTCTGCTTTGATCGTACTTCTGTCCGCACTCAATTTTAATTGTGAAGGATTTCCAGCCGTTTTAATTTCTTTTTCTAAAACCACTTTTCCGTCTTTACGAGAAACTGCTTTTAAGGTTCCGGCTTCAAAAGGAATTCTCCACATTACATGAAGATCGTCTCCTTTTTTGCTTCTTTTTCCAACCGATTTTCCGTTTACAAAAAGTTCCACTTCATCGGCTTTATTGTAGTATGCCCAAACGTCAACAGTCTGTCCGGCTTTCCAGTTCCAATGCGGAAAAATATGAAGAACCGTTTTGTCTGTCCATTCGCTTTGGTACATGTAATACACATCTTTCGGGAAACCAGCTAAATCTACAATTCCGAAATACGAACTTACCGATGGCCATTCGTACGGAGTTGGTTCTCCGATGTAATCGAAACCAGTCCAAACGTACATTCCTGCCAAGAAATCATGTTTTTTAATAATTTTCCAAGTTGCTTCATGCGTAGATCCCCAAGGCGTCTGTACCTGATCGTAAGCCGAAACGGTATTTCCTGGATTTCCTTCTGTAAATTTAAGATCCCATCTTACCGGCCATTTTTTGATAGTGTCTGAAACAGCATCGTAATATCCTCTTGTCTGCAAACCTGAAGTCGTTTCAGTTGCAATAAAAGGAGTATTAGGGAAATTCTTCAGATGATGTTCGAATGTCTGATGCGCATAATTGTATCCGATTAAATCTAAGACTCCAGATCCAGCAAGCGGATTAATCGAAACATCTTTTTTCTCAAATTGTAAAGTCACGGCATCAATATTCATATTTACCGGCGGATTCATTCCTGCAGTCAACGGGCGTGTTTTGTCATATTGACGAGTAATTGCGGCCAATTCTTTGGCAATTTCAACACCTGTTTCACTCCATTGTTCTGGGATTTCGTTACCAATACTCCACATAAAAATGCTTGCATGATTTCGGTCACGTAGCAGTTGATCGATTAGATCTTGTTTATGCCATTTGTCCCAATCGTTTCCGTAATCGTATTTGGTTTTAGTTTGTTTCCACATGTCAAAAGCTTCATCCATGACAATGAAACCCATTTTGTCGCAGAGATCTAAAAGTTCTGGTGCAGGCGGATTATGAGAAGTTCTGATTCCGTTTACACCCATTTCTTTCAAAATCTCTAACTGACGTTCGATTGCACGCGTATTGATCGCAGACCCTAATGGTCCTAAATCATGATGCATACAAACTCCTTTTATTTTAACCTGTTTTCCATTCAAAATAAAACCTTTTTTCAGATCAAATTTAAAATCTCTGATTCCGAAATTGGTTTTGTATTGATCAACGATTTTATCGTCAAGCGAAATTTCGGTAACTGCTGTATACAATTCTGGGTTTTCATCTGACCATAAAATCGGGGTTTCAATTTCTGCCGATTGATTCAAAGTTTGATTTTCGCTGGTATTGATTGTTATATCTTGAGTAACAGATGTTACTTTTTTGTCTTCTTTAAAAATAGTCGTCGTTACCGTAGCTTTTTTACCTTCTTTATATTGATTTTTTATTGTTGTTTCAATACTTATAGAAGCTTTTTCGGCTGTAACTTTTGGGGTTGTAATGTAAGTTCCCCATTGCCCTACATGAAGTTTGTCTGTGGTTTCGATCCAGACATTTCTAAAAATTCCTGAACCCGAATACCAGCGTGAATTCGGTTGTTTTGAATTGTCAACCTTAACAATTATTTCGTTGTTTTTGTCTCCATAGTTTAAGTATTTGGAGATTTCATATTGAAAACCAATATATCCGTTTGGACGTTTTCCTAAATAATGACCGTTTACCCAGACTTCACTGTTTTTGTAAACGCCGTCAAAAGTGATAGAAGTTACTTTTGTACTGTCTTCTGCAGCCACTTTGAATGTTTTTTTGTACCAGCCTAAACCTCCATTTAGAGATCCTCCGCCATAACCGCCAGGACTTTTTTCATCAAATTTTCCTTCGATGCTCCAATCGTGCGGAACATCAAGAGTTCTCCATTTGGTAGATGTTCCAATGGTGTCTTTATCAATTATACTATCATTAAGATGAAAACTCCAATCTGCATTAAAAGAAACTTTTCGGTTTACAAATGCATCTTCTTTTTTAGCGCAGGAATTGAGTAAAATTACTCCCGCTGCTACTGCCACCAAACATATGCTTTTTATGTTTTTTCTAATATGCATAGGTACTTTTTGTGTTTTGGAAATGGAAGATAGAAATAAAAATCGATTTCGAATATTCCTTCTTTTAAATAATTTAAGTCTCAGTCTTAAAGCACGTTACAAACATGTTTAAAACTGAGACTTGAAAACTAACTAACTTATGATTTTGGAACCAAATGATAAATCAAATAATCACCATCTGCTCTAATAGCAATGAAGCATAAACTTGTCTCAGTAAGTTCAACAATTTTTACGTTTGTAAAACTGAAAGAAGGACTGAAATAGCTTGGTTCATTTGGATGTAACATTTCTGTTCCTCCGTTGAATGAAATTCTGTCATTTGTTTCACCAGTTGTAAGACTAAAATTGAATGTTCCTACTTTGGTTGTTTTTTGTGTATTTCCTAAAGCTGGGTTAGTTTGTGTTACAGAAACATTGTAGCCTCCATTCAAATCAAATGTAATTTCTCCCCAATCTTTATTTTCTAGACCAGCCCAAGAAATATCTGTAAGATTTGGCCACCATCCTGGACCGCTCACTTCTCTATTAACATAACTAGGCGTATTTCCAATAAACTCTAATGGAGCTGTCATATACAATACCCAAGTTTTTCCAGCCTGCCCGTTGGTAAGTTTTGCCCATCTTGGATCGCTGAAAAAAGCATCATCGTTCTCTGGAACATCTACTGTTACTGGAGCAGCTTCAACAGATCCTCCTCTAACAAATGCGGTGTAGAAAATAGTATACTTTCCTGCAAAAGGAAAATTTACTTTATCATCGCTTTTGTTAGAATGTCCAAGTTCATTTCCGTTACCGTCAACATATCTCCAAAATGGAATTACGGTTGGATCATCATTCTTTAACACTACTTCATTCTTTTTTACTGTGTTTTGAGTAATTGAAAACTCAAGTGTTTCTGGTGTCAGCGTTACTGCTGGCAGACTTTCACGATCTTCAACAGGCTCGCAAGAGAATAAAAACGAACTGATTGTTACAGCCGCTAATACTATATATAATATACGTTTCATAATCAATTGTTTAAATATTAATTCCAACCTGGATTTTGTTGAATAGTACCATTTGAAAGTACGATCTGTGATTGTGGTAAAGGAAACCATCCTAAAGTTTCTGGTCTAAATGTTACGGCAAACTGAGAATCTCCAGTATTGTTGTCGATAGCCGCTTTCATTGCTGGCATTCCTTGTCTGATTAAGTCAAAATAACGTAATCCTTCCAAAGCCAATTCTAAACGACGCTCTTCCATAATATTAGCCTGAGTTGCAGGAACTCTGTTAGTCGTACTTTTGAAAGCACGGTCACGTACTCTGTCTAAATCTGCTTGAGCTAGTCCAGGATTTGTTCCTAAATTCAATTCGGCAGCCATTAATAAAACATCTGCAAAACGAATAATTGCATAATCTTGGTAGTTGTCAATTTGGAAGTTTCCTCCATTTGCTTCAACAACAGCTGTTCCTGCTGCATTCGTAATCGGACAATATTTTTTCCAAGAATATCCGGTATATTGACGTTGTTCTCTTGCCTGCGGATCAAAATTTAGTCCTTCACCAGCGTAGTCAATAAATGAAGCTGCTTTTCTGCTATCTGCATTATCGTATGCCGCAACCAATTTAGGATTTACAGTCGCTCCTCCCCATCCTGTTGCATATTTTCCTATTGAACCTCCACGAGGCGCAATATTTACTTGAAAACGGTTTCCTTCATGAAGATCCCAGTTTCCTTTTCCTGAACCATTGAAACGAACAGCCCAAACCATTTCTGTATTATCTTCTCCAGCGAAATTCTCAAAAGAAGCTGCTAACCAAAGATTCGCAAAATCTGCTACTAGTCCGTGGCCACTATTATTTACAACATCATTAATATAAGTTACAGCCTGTGCTTTTGTAACTACACCCGCTAAATCTGTTTTGTTGTAAGCTCCAGTGTAAAACAAGAATGTTCTAGCCAAATAAGCTTCTGCAGCCCATTTTGTAATACGTCCGTAGTTTGCATTTCCTGCTTGTGAGTAATTTTCTGGACCTAAGTTATCTGCAGCAAATTTTAAATCGTTTGCAATTAAAGCATAAGTAACTTCTGGTGCTTGTCTTGGTAATTCAAACTCACTAGTCGTTACCGTATGATCTAGCGGAATAATATCACCAAACATTTTTGCTGCTTGGAAATGAAAATGTGCTCTTAAGAAACGAGCTTCAGCTTCGTAACGTGTTTTTAAAGCTGTATTAGCTCCCCAATTTACTTTGTCTAAGTTCTCCAACAAAACATTCGCTCTGTAAATTCCAAGATAAGAGTTTGACCATGTTAGAGAGTTCATATCTTTATCTGTAGTATATTGAAAGCGGTCCCATTGCAAATCTACTGTTGGATCTGCAATACCAAATCCTCCAAAACAGTTGTCAGATGCCTGCTCGCTTACGATCAATTGTGTACCGTAAGCTTCTCTTTGCAATACATCGTAAACAGCTACCAAACCTTCAAAAGCATCCGATGGAGTTTTATAAAAATTCTCTGTTACCTTATCTGTATATGGTTCGTTTTCCAAAAAATCTTCCGAACAAGCTCCTAATGTTAGTAAGCTTGAAAGAGCAAATAATTTTATATATGTTTTCATCGTGTTCAAAATTTAAAAGTTAACATTTAGACCCATCATGTAGGTTCTTGGCTGCGGATAATATCCAACATCGATTCCTTTAGCCCAAGATTGATTTACGTTTCCGAAACCAATTTCTGGATCCATTCCTTTGTACTTTGTGAATGTATAAATGTTATTTCCTGCAACATACAATCTGAATTTACTGAAGAAACTAAGTTTTGTTGTAAGCTTTGTTAAATCACATCCAATTGTAGCATTTTTAATTCTGAAGAAATCCGAATCCTGAATATACAAATCAGAGAATTTAGTGTAGTTACCATTATCATCTGTTCCGTATGTTACTCTTGGAACTGTGTTTGAAGTTCCTTCGCTAGTCCATCTGTTTAAAACATCTGTAGTGTTGTTTGTGTAGGCACGAGTGTAATCATGAATTCCGAAAACGTTTTGTCCTCCAGCAGTACCATAAGTATTAATAGATAAATCAAAGGCTTTGTATGACAATTCTAAATTAACACCATAGTTAATATCTGGGTTTGGATCTCCAATCTGCGTTTTATCATTTGCATCAATTTGTCCGTCACCATTCAAATCTACGAAACGAACATCTCCAGGAACTGCATTTGGCTGTACTCCTGCTGCAACTTCTGCTGCATTTTGAAAAATTCCAGCTGTTTTTAATCCGTAGAAATAACCCATTGGTTTACCAACCTCAACACGGTTCATCTCGTCTAAACCTTGGAATAAAACATTTGATTCTCCGTGAATAATTCCTTCGTTGTTTGCAATTCGTAATACTTCGTTTTGGTTGCGTGAAAGGTTGGCATTAATACCAAAATTCCAATCTTTTCCAATACGTGTACGATAAGCCAATCCAATTTCAAAACCTTTATTACTAACATCTCCACCATTAACATAAGGCGCAGTTGCTCCAGCATAAGCAGGGATAGAAGCCAATACTAACCAATCTTTCGTTTTCTTGTCATAGTAATCGAAAGTTAAAGTAAAGTTGGTAAATAAAGTAGCGTCAAAACCTAAGTCTAACTGCTCTGAAGTTTCCCATTTTAAGTTACGGTTTGCTAATTGATCCGGGCTTGAACCTACTAATAAAGTTTCGTCACCTGTTCCAAAATGATACGTTTTATCTGTTGAGTTTACAACCGACATATAAGCAAATCTTCTTGCAAATTGATCGTTACCATTTTGTCCCCAGCTTGCTCTTAATTTGAAAGTATTTAATACTTTATTTTCTTTAAAGAAAGCTTCTTTGTCTAAATTCCAACCAGCAGAGAAAGATGGAAAAATAGCATATTTGTTGTCTGGACCAAATTCTGAAGATCCGTCACGACGAACTGTAGCTGAGAATAAATATTTATTATCATAATCGTATAATAAACGTCCGAAGTAAGACTGAATCGCATAATCTCTACGATTTCCTTTTACCACATTTGATGTTGGGTCTTTTGCATTATCCAAATAAGCGTGTGCGAAATCATCAAAAATTAAGTTTCTTCCTTGTCCTTCCATATAATCAGAAGTATTCTTTTTAGCAGAAGTACCCGCTAACAAGTCAAAATTATGAGAACCTGCAATATTGAATTTATATTGAAGTGTATTTTCAAAAATCCATCCTAAAGATTTTGTAGCACTTTGCGTAACACTTGAAACTGTGTTATTATCGTTTGAAGAAAGAGAATATACAGGTCTGAAAGAACGGTAATTGCTATCCGTCATATCAACACCATAACTCGTTCTAAAGGTAAAATCTTTTGCAAACTTTAATTCGGCAAAAATGTTACCTACATAACGGTTTGTTTTGGTTTGGTTGAAGTTATTGTAGTATAAAGATCCAACAGGATTTGTTACATCATTCGAAATAATTGAATGTGCAAAATCTCCGTTTTCATCATAAGGAGCGTCGATTGGCGCAGCATTTAAGAACGCTCTAATTGCGTTGCTGTAAATACCATCATCTGCAACACCGCTTGATTTGATGTTTGATAAAGTGAAATTTTCACCAATTTTCAAGAAACCTTTAATTACTTCTGAAGTAGAGTTTACTGTAAAAGTAATACGATCGTATTGCGATTGACTAGTAGATCCTCCGATCATACCTTCTTGTCCGTAGTAAGATAAACCAGTTGCAATAGTTGATTTTTCGTCACCTCCAGTAATCAAAAGAGAGTGATTTTGTTTTATTGCACCTTCGTTAAATAAACTTTTCTGCCAATCTGTGTCCGGAAATCCAGCGATTTGCTCTTTAGTATATAACGGCGCATATCCAGAATTTACACGAGCCTCATTCATGATTGTCGTATACTCTTGCGTATTCATCAAATCCAGTTTTTTAGCAATCTGCTGAAAACCTGTATAAGAACTGAAAGACACATTCATTTTGCCATCTTTTCCTTTTTTAGTTGTAACCAAGATAACTCCGTTTGCCGCTCTTGCTCCGTAGATAGAAGCTGCAGAAGCATCTTTCAAAACGTCAACCCTTTCAATAACAGAAGGATCTAAATATCCAATTCCGTTATCAACCACAACACCATCAACCACATAAAGCGGGTCACTGTTCCCTGCTGTACCTGCTCCACGAATATTTACCACCATATTCGCACCTGGCTGTCCAGAAGATGAAGTTACCGAAACCCCAGAAGCTTGACCTTGTAAAGCATTTACAACATCAAGACTCGCAACCTGCTGAATGTCTTTTCCAGACACCAAAGAAGTTGCCGCAGTATTTACTTTCTTCTTTTGAGTACCGTAACCGATTACTACAATTTCTTTAAGTTCTGAAGTTTCAGGGCTCAAAACTACGTTGACCACTTTTTGAGTTCCAACTGTAATATTTTGCGACTTGAAACCTACAAAAGTGATTACCAAAACATCTCCTGTTTTAGCCTCCACTTTATATTTTCCATCAAAATCGGTAACAGTACTCGATTTCGTTCCCTGTACTTGTACAGTTGCTCCTGGAACTCCAAATCCGTCTTCGGAAGAGGTAATTGTCCCACTTACAGTTTTGGATTCTTGAGCAAATCCAAACTGCATCATAAATACGCTAAGCAGCACCGCCACAAAATATGGAAGCTTTGTTGTTTTAATACAATTTTTGCTTTTCATAATAAGAATTGATTAAGTTTAAGTTATAGTTAGTGTTTTTTTACCCTAAGAGAAATCCGGAAAAACTTCCCAAGCAGGTCATGCCAAAAAAGAGGGCCTGAATCTCTTTTCCAACATTTAGTACTTGCAGACTATAAGCAACTTTAAAATCGATTCTTTGGGCAAAATCTGATGATGGTAATCTCATCAAAAAGTGATTTAAATCAATTTCTAAAAAAAACATTTGTGGTAAGTTTAAGTTAAGCGTAGTTTTGTTCTTTTTTACTTATAGTCAATTTGAATTTATCTTATGGTAAATTTGACTACAAGTGTAAAACAAATTTTCTATATTAACAAAATATTAGGGTTATTTTTTTTCGATTCTGATTAATTCTAATTCATTTTTATTAATGTTGTAAAATGTGAACAAGAATTGAAATAAAAAATATAAAAAAATCATTGTTTTATAAAATTGACAATCAGTCGTTTAAGAATCCATTTAAAAAGAACGCTTTTTTAGCACATTTTTAAACAGCTGATTATCAAAATTTTGTTTCGTTAAAAAAAATATAAGGCTTTCAAAAAGGTTACTAATGATTTTATTTATTTAATTTGTCAAAATTTATCTCATATATGGTTGAAAATGTAGACGACAAAACTGCTCCAAAAAATGAAAACAGTGCGATGAATGCCATCACAATTGACTGTGTCATTTTTGGCTTTGACAAAGGCAGTCTTGAAGTGCTTTTGGTACAACACGCCGAAGGTATCAGTAAAGGAAAATGGGGACTTCCGGGTGGGTGGATTTATAAAAAAGAAAGCACCGACAATGCCGCTCATCGGTTATTGAATGAGCTTACGGGGCTTGACAATATTTATCTGGAACAGTTGAAAGCATTTGGAGATCCAGATCGTTTTCCGCTGCGACGCGTTATTACGATTGGGTATTATGCACTTGTAAAAAGAGAAGATTATAACATTAAAGCTGGTTTTACGGCTTCTGATGCGAAATGGTATAAAATCAATGAAATTCCAGATTTGATTTATGACCACAACGAAATCCTAGATTACAGCATAAAACATCTTAGAAATAAAGTGCGCCAGACACCGATTGGTTTTAATTTACTACCAGAAAAATTCACTTTATTACAATTAATGCATTTGTATGGAGAAATTTTAGGAATCGAAATGGACAAACCCAACTTTAGAAGAAAAATTCTTCACATGAAACTACTGGTCGCATTAGACGAAAAGCAGCAAGATGTATCGCACAGAGCTGCTCAATTATATAAGTTTGATCCAGAAATCTATGAAAAACTAACTGAAAAAGGATTCAATTTTGAGTTCTAATTTTCAATACACAATATAACACGACAACAACAAATTGACTGAAATAACTACTAACCATCACAAACCAGCAGTAGACGGAATCACGATTGACTGTGTTTTCTTCGGATTTAACAAAGAGAGTCTCGAAGTGCTTTTGGTGCAGCATGCCGAAGGCGAAAGTAAAGGCAAATGGGGACTTCTTGGCGGATGGCTTCAAATAGACGAAAGTGCAGATAATGCTGCCCAACGAATTTTACAGGAACTTACGGGTCTTGAAAACATCTACTTGGAACAGTTAAAAGCCTTTACAAATCCGCAGCGTGTTCTGGAAAGACGTGTGGTTACCATTGGTTATTATACTTTGGTCAATAGGGAAGATTATAATATTAAGGCCAGTTTAAAGGTTTTCGAAGCAAAGTGGTTCAAGATAAGTGAAATTCCAGAGCTGATTTTTGACCACAACGAAATTCTTGATTTCAGTTTATTGCAATTGCGAAACCGAGTTCGTCAGGCGCCAATTGGTTTTAACCTGCTTCCAGAAAAATTTACTTTATTGCAATTAATGCATTTGTACGAAGAAATTTTAGGAATCGAATTGGATAAATCTAATTTTAGACGAAAAGTCCTTCACATGAAACTACTGACAGCATTAGAAGAAAAACAAAAAGACGTTTCGCATAGAGCGGCCAAACTTTATAAATTTGACCCCGAAATGTATAAGAAATTAACAGAAAAAGGATTCAATTTTGAATTTTAATATCATTTTTGATTCTTTCCAATCAACTATCCAACATCAAGATTCCAGAATCCAAAACTTTGCGCTATCTTTGCGCCTTAATAACATGCTTTAAAGCAATTGCTTTAGGCTGTTTTATACCCAAAAAATACTAAAACTCGTTATAGAGAACTGATATATAAAATGAAGAAGATACGTAACTTTTGCATTATTGCACACATTGACCACGGTAAAAGTACATTGGCGGACAGATTACTAGGCGCAACACAAACCGTTACAGCACGTGAAGAAAAAGCACAATTGCTTGACAACATGGATCTGGAGCGCGAGCGTGGAATTACCATTAAGAGTCATGCCATCCAGATGGAATACAAATACAAGGGTGAAGAATATATCTTAAACTTAATTGATACTCCTGGGCACGTTGACTTTTCATACGAAGTTTCAAGATCAATAGCTGCCTGCGAAGGCGCGCTTTTGATTGTTGATGCTGCGCAAAGTATTCAAGCACAAACGATTTCAAACTTATACTTAGCTCTTGAAAACGACTTAGAAATTATCCCAGTTTTAAACAAAGTCGATTTACCAAGTGCTAATCCAGAAGAAGTTAGTGATGATATTATCGATTTATTAGGATGTAAATTGGAAGATATTATTCACGCATCAGGAAAAACTGGTTTTGGTGTTGAGAACATTCTTGCCGCTATTATCGAAAAAATTCCTGCTCCAAAAGGAAATCCAGAAGAACCATTACAAGCTTTAATTTTTGACTCGGTTTATAATCCGTTCCGCGGAATTGAAGTAATCTTTAGAGTTGTAAATGGTGAAATCAAAAAAGGCCAGAAAATTAAATTCATGGCTACAGATAACGAATATTTTGCTGACGAAATTGGAACTTTAAAATTAAATCAAGTTCCTAAAAATGTGGTTTCGGCAGGAGATGTTGGTTATTTGATTTCTGGAATTAAAGAAGCTCGTGAAGTAAAAGTTGGTGATACCATTACAGATGCAAAAGTACCAACTACCAATATGATTACTGGTTTTGAAGATGTAAAACCAATGGTATTTGCTGGTATTTATCCTGTTGATACAGAAGATTACGAAGATTTACGTTCTTCAATGGAAAAATTACAATTGAATGACGCGTCATTAGTTTTTACTCCTGAAAGTTCTGCGGCATTAGGATTTGGTTTCCGTTGCGGGTTCTTAGGAATGCTTCACATGGAAATTATCCAAGAACGTTTAGAGCGTGAGTTTGACATGACTGTAATTACTACAGTTCCTAACGTTTCGTATTTGGCTTACACCAAAAAACATCCTGAAACAGCTTTAATTGTAAACAATCCTTCAGATTTACCAGAGCCTTCAAAATTGGATAGAGTTGAAGAGCCATTTATTAAAGCTACTATCATTACTAAATCTGACTTTGTTGGAAACGTAATGAGTTTATGTATCGAAAAACGTGGTTTAATTACCAACCAAACATACCTAACAACAGAAAGAGTTGAGTTAAACTTTGACATGCCTTTGGCAGAAATTGTATTCGATTTCTACGATCGTTTAAAAACAGTTTCTAAAGGTTATGCTTCTTTTGACTACTCTCCTATCGGAATGAGAACTTCGAAATTGGTAAAATTGGACGTTCTTTTGAATGCTCAAACAGTTGATGCACTTTCTGCATTGATTCACGAAGACAATGCGTACAATATCGGTAAAAAAATGACCGAGAAATTACGCGAGTTAATCCCAAGACAGCAATTTGATATTCCGATTCAAGCTGCAATTGGAGCTAAGATTATCGCTCGTGAAACGATTAAAGCACTTCGTAAAGACGTTACCGCAAAATGTTACGGTGGAGATATTTCGCGTAAGCGTAAATTGCTTGAAAAACAGAAAAAAGGTAAAAAACGTATGCGTCAAGTAGGAAACGTAGAGATTCCACAAGAAGCATTTATGGCTGTTTTGAAATTGAATGACTAGTTTTTTTAGATAAAAGAGTAAAGAACAAACATAATAGACTAACCCGATGACGAAAGTTGTCGGGTTTTTTATTGACTTTTTACTAACGAAATTACAAAGTCATTACCTACAAAAACATTGAAATATTAACTCTAAAAATCGTTTTTTAACCCATTCGAGCAAACTCACAGCCATTTTATAACAGAAAATGTATTTTTAATCTTACAACTTTAACATTACAAGACTATGAAAACCAAATTTTCTGTTATTTTAGCACTATTCGCATTCTGCTTTGCAAACGCTCAACAAGACCAAGTTGATTCAGAAATGAATTCTGCAAAAGGCATCACTTTTCAAAAGGGTGATATGTTTTTAGAAGGATCTATCAAAATTAGTACTGGCGGAGACGCAGATTATTATGGCTTTAGCCCAAAGTTTGGCTATTTGCTAAATGATAAATTTGCTGTTGGAGCTAAATTAAATTACTCAAGTAACAAAGTGGAAACAACTCAAGTAGAAACAAATGTATTTGGGGTTGGAGCTTTTGCTCGTTACTATTTCTTAGAATTAGATAAAAAACGCTTTAAAACTTACGCTGAAGTTGGTTTGGGTTACGGAAGAAACAAAACTGATATACCACAAGTGGGCAGCGATACCGACAACAGTTTAACAGCTGATATTAATGTTGGTTTAAATTACTTTGTAACCAAAAACATTGCCGTTACTTTTGTTCTTGCAAATGTTTTGGCTTACAACAGCGTTTCTCCAGAAAATGGTCCATCGTCTGATACTTTTCAATTAAATATCAATTTATTTGAAAATATTTTCGATCAACCTCAATTTGGAGTTTTGTATAGATTTTAATTTTTTTTTTTGCGATTTAACGATCGAAAAGCTGTTTCAATTTGGAACAGCTTTTTTTTATTTGTCGAGGAATTCTATTGGTTTTGGAATTTTCTCATGATAGAAGTGTTCCGCATATTCCTAATCCAATAATTAAATATAGGGCTCCTATAATAAAACAAACCTTTGCTCCATTGGGGCTACTTTTCTTAATTGCAAAACCAATGATGGCCATTAAAATGGGTGGCCCTACCATAATCGCTACAAAAAATGCGACTAAACCATCTAAATTACCTACTTCTAACGCTGTCATATTTTTTATATGTTAGTTCTTAATTCTTCTAATCTTTTTACTTTATCATCTCTGTAAAACAAATTCATGGTTTCAAAAGGAATTATTTTATTATCCTTATTGACAATATGTACGCATGATTTTTTTATTGCTCTCACATCAAAATTATAGGCATCAATAAACTGCATGATAATAATTCTAAACAGATTGTCATATCCTAATTCTGGTGCATCAATATTAGGGAGACAGCATAATATCGATTTCAAGTTTTCTTGCGCTACTTCTACAGAATTTCCTGTGCTAAACAAATCTATCATTTTACCTCGAAGCACTTCATCCTGCTCGTAAATAATCGTGTTTTTACTATTATCCAATAAATCATTTGGATTAATATATCGCGTTAACGGAAAAACTTCGTCTCCTAACTTCAACGCATAACCCATTACTAAAGCGTCAGGATTACAAGGAACAGGAAGTAAATCATCTGAATTGAAAACGGTAGTTTGCTCCAGAATTTTTCTTCTTACTTCTGTTAGTGTCATGCGATCGGTTTCTAAGTTAAAGTTCTCCAATCTACCCGCTATTTGAGTAGGTTGAAATGTAACGCCTCGAACGCATTTTTGCTTTAATGCAAACTCAACAATTTTACCTATTTCATGATCGTTTAATCCTTTCTGAAGTGTAACAACCAAAGTGGTTGACAAATTAACTTCATTTAGATTTTCTAAAGCTTGTTTTCGTATTTCGCTTAAATCGGCTCCACGCAATTCCTGTAATACACTATCTTCAAAAGAATCAAACTGAAGATAGATTTCAAAATCTGGAGAATAGGTTTTTAGCCTCTGAACGAATTCTTTGTCTTTCGCAATTTTAATTCCGTTTGTGTTTAGCATTAAATGCTTTATCGGAATTGATTTTGCATAATCCAAAATTTCAAAAAACTCAGGATGTATGGTTGGTTCTCCTCCGCTAATCTGCACGACATCAGGTTCTTTTTCGTTTTTAACAACCGTATCGAGCATTGCTTTTATTTCTTCAAGAGTTCTGTGTCTACCATAGCTAGGCGATGAACCAGCATAACAAGTCGGACATGTCAGATTACAACGATCTGTAACCTCAACAACAGTAAGGCAAGAATGCTGTTCATGATCTGGACATAAACCGCAATCGTACGGACATCCATAATGCGTTTTTGTATTAAAAGTATACGGCATCTCGGATGGTTTATTGTAGTTTCGGATATTCTTGTAATACTCAATATCGTCAGCAATCAAAACCTTAGAACTCCCGTGTTCCGGACATCTTTTAAGCATGTAGACATTCTCGTCTTCAAAAACAATTTTAGCATCAATTCTCTTTAAGCATTCTGGACAAAGGCTTAATGTAAAGTCATAATAAGTATATTTTCTAACTGGCATTTTTTACAAATAAATTCAAAATTGTTTTGTTATAATAGAGCAGACAAATCAAACATAAAATCTGAATCGAACTTATTCCAAAAATCAAGAAATAATTGGGTTTCAGAAATTCTACAAAAAAGCGAAATGCAAAATAGGCAATCATAAAATACTGAAATATAAGTCCGTTTTTTATATTTCTGTTTTTTAATTTCTTCAGAACAAAAAATAAAATGATCAGAAAAATTAATTCGTATAATGCAATTGGATGTCTTTTAATATTATCTCCAAGATTCATACCCATAAAAAAGGTCGTTTCTTTTCCATACGTAAACTCATTGGTTCCAGATAAAAAACAGCCAATTCTCCCTATAAAAATTCCCAGAATAATCGGAAAGGTAAATAAATCACCCGATGACTCTTTTTCTCCTATAATCTTCTTAGCAATTTCAACGCCCAAAAGTCCGCCAAACAATCCTCCCATAATAGTCTTCGCATTGAAGAGTTCTAAAATTGATCTTGCATCAAGATGAAAAACAGGATTTTCCAAAAAACCCATAATTCTAGAACCCAAAAAAGCTCCAATTGCAGCTCCTAATATGATTGATAATCTATTGGAAGAAACAATCGTATCATTCGTTCTTTTTCTCAAAAAAACATAATAACGATATCCTAAAAAAAATGCCAGATATTCTAAAACTAAATGGATATTGATTTCATAACCAAAAATAACTGGCTCAAAAGGAAACTTCATTTTTACTCTAAGATTTAATACTATAATTCTGTAAAGATGCAAAAAAAACATTTCAATTCATTCGACTTATAAAGTAAAAGCTGTTCTAGTTTAGAACAGCTTTTTTTATTCTCTTTACTTTTTACATTTGTATCTTTGAATTAGCAAAAAAAACTTAGAGTCTCAGCAACTCAGAACCTTAGAATCTTAAAAAAATGCTTGACGAAACTCCAAAACGATTTGACCGGATTGTTGCCATTCTTATTCAATTGCAATCTAAAAAAATTGTAAAAGCACAAGAATTAGCAGATCGTTTTGAGTGCAGTTTAAGAACCATTTACAGAGATATTCGAACTTTGGAAGCATCTGGCGTTCCTATTTATAGCGAAGCTGGAGTTGGTTATGCGCTAATGGATGGATATCGACTCCCGCCAGTTATGTTTACGCGCGAAGAAGTGAGCAGTTTTATTGCGGCCGAAAAACTGATGAAGAAATTTACTGATCCTTCTTTGGGAACACACTATGCGTCGGCGATGTACAAACTGAAATCGGTTTTAAGAAGTAACGACAAAGATTATCTTTCGAGCATCGAATCGAGAATTGTAATGCAGGATGCAGAACCCATGTTTAATGATAATTCGCCCAATACTTTGGCCGTTCTTTTTGAAGGAATTGCGGAGAAAAAGCAAATTCTTTTAACCTATAAAACTTTTGATAAAGACGAAACAACTCAGCGTAATCTTGAGCCAATAGGCGTTTTTCATGACAATAATAACTGGTATTTTCTGGGTTATTGTCATCTTCGAAAAGATTACAGACAATTTCGAACCGATAGAATTCAGGAAATAAAAAAAACCGATGTAGATTTTACGATCGAACACGATGCTTTAGAAACCTATTTAACTAAAACAGAGTCCCATCCAACAACAAAAGTTAGGATTTTAATTGACCGCAAAATAGCACGATATTTAGCAACTGAGAGAAAATATCATGGCTTTATTTCGCAAAAAGACGTAGGTAAAAAAATTGAAATGACTTTTATGTCCCGAGATATTAGTAACGCTTTTCCGAGATGGTTTCTTATGTATGGAGATTACGCAGAAATTCTCGAGCCTGAGATATTAAAAACCAACGTCTTAGAATTATTGGAAATCAACAGACAGAGACTTTTATAAAAAAAACTCCTGAGAATAGTATCTCAGGAGTTTTTCATTTATTTCTGTTTTACCACATTATAAAAATTATAATCGGTGTTTGAAGCATCTGTAATTCCGACATTTCGCCCAATTGTTACAATCTGACCCCGATGATAAGTGCCATGATTGATGACTTGGATTAAATATTCGGAAATGGGCAATTCGCATTCAAACCACGGATTTAAGATTTTAACTTCTTTCATTAAATCTTCTTCAGATAATGAGTTAATAAGATGTTTCAATTTTGTAGACGAATTTAATAATCCGGCAAATATTTCCTCTTTTGACAAATCGCTTTCTGCTTTCTTTTCTGATAATGAAGATTCGGAAATAACAGAAAACCAATATTCTTCTGTAGACCAAATATGATCAAGTGTTTTCATAATAGTAGAAAAACTCGACGGCACTTCAGTATAAAGCAATTCATCTGATTTCGGCGAAAGCCAATTCACAAATTGTTGATTTACCCACAAATTATAATCTGCATAATTTGACATTATCTTCTTTAAACTCATAATCTTAGTTTTAGATTTCTGACATTAAGTTAGTAAAAAATCGTTAATTATCTCTCCCAGAAAAACGGTGGCTCGATATTTAAAGCTCTTAAATAAACATAAGCTTGTCCACGATGATGTACTTCATTATCAATAAAATATAAGATATTCTGAATTACAGGAAATTCATATTGTCCAAAAAGGTTAAAAGTCTCGCTAAAATCTTCAACCGATAATTGTTCCCAATATTTATTGATTTCTACTGTAGCTTCATCCCATTTTTCAAGATATTGTGCTTTAAAAATCAGTTTTTCAGTTCCTTCTGAAAATGGCGCCGTTTCTTTCGTTACGATTCCTTTTAAACCTGGAACTGCAATAGCCAAAAGCTCATCTACCAATTTAGCGAAAGGTCGCATTCCGCCAATTGAAAATTCGAAGAAATCTTTCTCTGGAAAAAGTTCAATTAAACGACGCGTAAGTGCTCTATGCCCTTGCCAGTGTTTTAATAAATCTTCTGAAGTAATAACTTGTGCTTCTAATGTTTTCATGGTTTTAAAGTTTAAATATTTTTAATACTTCAAAAGTAGAATGGGTTGGTGACAACAGTTTGTCAGCAGCAAAAAAATAAATGATTTTTTTTTGCTGCTGACAAATGTAGAGACGCACTGCGGTGCGTCTATACAGAATAAACGTGCGATAAAAAACTTAGAACCTTAGTATCTCAGAATCTTAGCATCTTTAAAAAAATCCTTTGTACCTTTGCACCTTAATAACTTTTGGAACTTAACAGAAATGATAGAAGATAAAAATCAGCAGAGAACTAGTATAGCGCAATTAGGCGAATTCGGTTTAATTGACCATTTAACCAAAAACTTTGATGTTACTCAAGAATCTACTTTAAAAAGTATTGGTGATGATGCTGCTGTTCTTGATTTTAAAGACAAAAAAGTAGTAGTTTCTACCGATTTATTAATTGAAGGAGTTCATTTCGATTTGGCTTATATGCCTTTGAAACATTTAGGATACAAAGCGGTTGTGGTAAATGTTTCTGACATTTGTGCGATGAATGCAAAACCGACTCAAATTACAGTTTCGGTTGCTGTTTCTAATCGTTTCCCGCTAGAAGCTCTAGAGGAATTGTTTGCAGGAATTACACACGCCGCAAAAGAATATAAAGTTGATGTTATTGGCGGAGATACAACCTCATCTCAAAAAGGTTTAATTATAAGCATCACAGCAATTGGCGAAGCTGACGAAAATGAAATCGTTTACAGAAATGGCGCTCAAAAAACCGATTTGCTAGTCGTGACAGGAGATATAGGTGCAGCTTATATGGGATTACAGGTTTTGGAACGTGAGAAACAAGTTTTCCAGGTTAACCCAAACAATCAGCCCGATTTAGATCCATATACTTATTTGGTAGAACGCCAATTGAAACCTGAAGCCAGAAAAGATGTTCGCACTCTACTTCATGCTTTAGACATAAAACCAACGGCAATGATTGATATTTCAGACGGATTATCTTCTGAAATTATTCATATCTGCAAACAGTCAAAAGTGGGCTGTAATTTATATGAAGATAAACTGCCGCTGGATCCGCAATTTATTTCTACTTGCGAAGAATTTAATATTGACAGTACAACAGTTGCTATAAACGGCGGTGAAGATTACGAACTTTTGTTTACAATCGATATCAATGATTTTGACAAAATAAAAGGAAATCCGAATTTCTCTGTTATTGGACATATGACAGAAGAAAATGAAGGAATCCATCTTGTAACACGCGCCAACACAAAAATTGCCTTAAAAGCACGCGGATGGGATGCTCTTAGCGAATAAACTCTAGGAAATCCCAATATAAAAAAATTCCAAATTCCAAGACTGATAATCATATTGGAATTTGGAATTTGTTTTTTTGGAATTTAACCATCAGAAAAGCCCTTTACTTTTGGCTTCTTTCACCAAATCTATATCAGAATCGTTTTTAACTTTTAACAATTCTTTCAGGTGCTTTTTTCGTTTTTCGATAGCATTTAAAGAAATCGGAATATTTTGCAGCATTTCATGAACTGAAACTCCTTTTGACAAATGAACTAATATCTGCTTATCGTACTGATCGATCTCTATTGCATTATGTGTAGACTGATTCAGCATTTTTACAACCGACTGGCTATAATATTTTTCGTTTTTCATTACTTTATCAAAAGCTAGGAGCAATTCGTCAAAAGTAAGGTCATTTTTAATAATCAATCCGTTCGGTTGAATGGTTCTGATAATCGTTTTAATCTTCAGCAATTCTGTATACATCGTTAGAAGAATGATTTTGCATGAAGGCATTTTTTTCAAAAGCAGTTTTGCCAAATCTTCACCAGAAAATATTTCTTTTTCTTCATAAGGAGGCATACTGATATCCAAAAAAGCAATATCAAAATGTGGCGTGTTATCATTCTCTATTATATCATAACCTGATCTGCAATCATGCGCCTGAGAAATCAAAAACTCATATTGTTTTGGATTATAACGAGTTATAGCATTTTTATAGCCTTCAATAATAAATGGGTGGTCATCTACTATTAAAATATTCTTTCTAACTAATTGTGGAACTGAGGCTGTTAAATCAAATGTCATTATGGAGGTTGTTATTTGGCTCTATTGGGACTTTTATAGTGAGAATTGTTCCTTCTCCCTTGGCAGATTTTATCGTAACTGTACCCTTACACTCTTTTGCACGATATTCTATATTATGCAGACCAATTCCGTTTTTGGTCTTATTGGTATTAAATCCAATTCCGTCATCTTCAATGGTTAAAACCAAATTAGTATTTTCGTTTTTAAACTCGACTTTTATAATGTCAGCATTAGCATATTTATTGCAATTTTGGAGTCCTTCCTGAACAATTCTATACAAATTGATTTTTTCAATATTACTTATCAAATCCCATTTAATATCAGGATCAAAAGTAGTAATCAGCTTAGAACTGTATGTATTTCTTTGATCTTCAAAAAGTTTTCCTAAAATCGAGACAAAATTATTAATTAATTCGGATTTTTCTCTATTTAAGTCATGCGAAATTTCTCTAATATCTTGCTCAACATTTTTTAATTCCGTAAGGTATTTTTTTCTTTTAGAAACTGCTGCTTCTTCATCCAATTTATCAAGACTATCCAAGCTTATTCTAATGCCAAACAAACGTCCTAAAACCCCATCGTGTAATTCCTGCGCAACTTTTTTCTTTTCTTTTATTCGCGTAAGCTCAATTTCGTTCTGCTGTGAGATCATCAAATTGTAAATATCTTCATTTGCAATCTGCTGCTGTTGCTTAAAAATCAGTTCACGATTTTTGGCCTGTTGAGTTTTATAAACATAAAAAAACAGTCCGAGCAATGTACAAATACTAAACACATAAACCAAGGTTTTGTTCTTTTCCTGCAAACTAGAATTCTGGTCTTTGATTTCGTTGGTTTCGTACTCAATACGAGAGAATTTTTCTCCCATATTTCGCTCTGCTTTGAGCATTTTATCATTCAATTGAATATATTCCTTTGAATACTTAGATGCATTTTCAGGATCTACCACAGCGATTTGCTTTAAAGCAAGTAAAGTATTTGCCAATTTATCTGACGAACGCGAAAGAAACAAAGCTTGTTTCGAAAACTGTACAGCCCTTAAAGTATCTTTTTTAAATGCATAATATTCAGACAAGTGAATCTGATTGGATACTTTAGCCATTTTCAACCCCAAACTATCTCTAATTTTTAGGGATCTGTAAAATTGATCCGGAAGCCCATCTAATCGTTTTGATTTTAATTTTGAATAAGCCAGATTATCAAGAAGCATGGCGTATAAAATAGTTTTCTCTTCGAACAGGTTTTTTTCTTGAAGTCCTTTTTCAAAATAAATAATGGCCTGTTTATAGTTTTTCATACGCATGTAAACAAACCCGATATTATTCAAAGAAGTCGCTTTCAACTGAAGATCAGCCGGAATCGATTTATCATTTAAAGTGTTTAAAGCTTTATTCTGATATTCCAGTGCCTTTTCATATTCTTCCCTTTCATTATATAAAATACCCAGCAGATTATAACATTCGTAAAGCTGGTCATTTACATTTTTTTTGTTTTTCAATATGCTTAAAGCTTTGAATACAGATATTTCGCTTTCAAAAAAATCTGATTCGTTATATTGTAGACTCGCTTTGCTTAATAAGGTTCTTGCCAAATTATGTTGATCATTAATCTGCAAATAAATCTTCTGCGCTAAAAAATAATTTCTGAAAGCACTGTCAGAAATTACTCTTGAACTATAATAATCCCCTAGATAGGTATAAGCTTTTGCAATACTTGCCGAATCTTTGCTACTTATGGACCTATCTAAAACTAGTTGTGAAATTTCATGATATGATTTAAAATCATTCATATTATAATACCTATTGGCAATCTTAAACAAGTTAAACCTACTAATAGAGTCATTTTTTTGTTTAACTACTATAGAAAATGCCTTCTGAGCATATTCTTGTTTAAGGGCATAATTAATCTGAATATCATTTGCCAATGACAAATAAATAGGAAGACTATCCTGCACTGAAGTTAGTTCACTTGATTTTTCCTTTTGGGTACAACCTGAAAAAATCAACAATAAAAACAATAATATTGGGCAATATCTTTTCAATGCAAGTTTTGAGTTTTACCAAAAATACTAAAACTATAAACATAAAAAAAGGCAGCCAAAAAAATTGGCAGCCCAAAGACTTTTATAAATATTTTCTTTTAATTAATCTATTTTCTTAGAACCACCAAAAGATTGGTTGATATTAGCAAAAGCTAATTCGTTGTTTTTAACTACAATCTTATTACTAGCGATACGCGGATTATCTTGTTTTCTTCCTCCTCCAGTAGAACCATCTACAGGAGAAACTATGCTTGATTTTTCATTAGAAAGAGTTGTTGAAGCTGGTAATGCAAATGAAGTTGCTACTGCTACTAAAGAAAATAATCCGAATGTTAAAGCTGTCTTTTTCATGATCTGAGGGTTTTAATGTTTGTTTTAAATTTTTGGAGATGAATCGCTGTTTACTTGCGAATCCGAGTGTAAAACTAACACCGAGATCGAAAAAAATTTATACGAAAAATTGAGTTTGTGGTAGATCGTACCCAATTGATAGTCAATGGGTAGCAAATTAATGTAATCGCTTAATTTTTAGACTTCTAGATAATTTCCTGCTGCAAAATCGGCAATAATTTGCTCTACATTTGCTCGATAGGTTTTAGAAAAAGGAATCTTCTTAGTGGAGTTTTTTATGTAACATATTGAGTTTCCGCTATGAATTCTTGAAATGTAATTTCGATTAATTACATAACTGTTATGAATACGGATAAAAGGATATGTCAAAACACTTTCAAAATGCTTTAAAGTTTTAAACGCCGTAATCATTTCGCCAGTATTTAAATAAATATCCGTCGAGTTATTATCGGCTTGAAAATAACAAATATCTTCTGCATTTAAATATCGATAATCGCCATATGATTTTATACAAATGGTTAATGGTTTTTGAATGTTTTGCGGAATCGTGATCTGATTCTCAATAACAGAAGAAGGTTCTTCTCTAAACGGAGCAATTTGCATCTCTAAATTGGCCCTATTGAGTTTTAAAATTGTTTTTAGAAGATCGTTTGATAGAATCGGCTTTAATAGATAATCAAAAACGCCATATTGAATAGCATCAAAAGCTTTATCTTTTTGCTTTGTGGTTATAATAATTTTTGGAATCTGCTGAAAAAAACGATGAAGCTCGCTAATAAAAGTCAAAGACAAATGACTCGATGCATTTTGGGGCTCGATTTCGAGAAAAATCAAAGCTGGCTGGTGTTCTAAAACCAATTTTAAACCGTCCTGAAAAGTTGATGCCGATGCCATAAAAGATAATTCTGAAAAACCTGAAGCGGTTGTTTGAGTTTTCAAAATACTCTCAGCGTCATCATCAATTATAATATACGAATACTTTTTCAATTTCGGTTTTTGTTGGTTTTCTCACTACGCAATCATAATCAAAAAATTGCTTTTATTGAATGTAATGAAGAAAAAAATTGCTCTTGACGGTATTACAAATTTAAAATTACGGATTTAAACATTTTAAACGCCTCATTGTTAAAACATTAAACCCGAATGTTAATACATAAAGATGAAATGCAAAAAAAGCCGATAAAATACCTTTTTTTTAAAATCAAAAATCCCAAACTCCTTTATGGAATTTGGGATTTCTATAATAAACTGTAAAGATTACATTTTCATTAACCAGTTTTTCATCGAAACTTCGTTTTCGATAATACCTCTTAATTCAGTAATTTTTACACGATCTTGTTTCATTGTATCTCTATGACGAATTGTTACTGTTTCGTCTTCAAGAGTTTGATGATCTACTGTTATACAGAAAGGCGTTCCTAAAGCATCTTGTCTTCTGTAACGACGTCCTACAGCATCTTTTTCATCATACGCCACATTGAAATCCCATTTCAAATCTTCAATGATTTTTCTTGAAACTTCTGGCAAACCATCTTTTTTAACCAATGGCAATACCGCTGCTTTTGTTGGCGCTAAAACTGCTGGCAATTTTAAAACTGTTCTTGTAGAACCGTCTTCTAATGTTTCTTCTTTTAATGAAGTTGCAAAAACAGCCAAGAACATACGATCTAAACCAACAGAAGTTTCTACTACGTAAGGAACATAGTTTTCGTTTAATTCAGGATCGAAATATTGTAATTTTCTTCCAGAATATTCTTCGTGCGCTTTCAAATCGAAATCGGTACGAGAGTGAATTCCTTCTAATTCTTTAAATCCGAATGGGAAATTAAATTCGATATCCGCTGCTGCATTTGCGTAGTGCGCTAATTTTTCGTGATCGTGAAAACGATAATTTTCTTTTCCTAACCCTAAAGATAAATGCCATTTCAAACGAGTTTCTTTCCAATATTCGTATGATTTCATTTCTTCTCCTGGACGTACAAAAAATTGCATTTCCATTTGTTCAAACTCACGCATACGGAAAATAAACTGTCTTGCTACAATTTCATTTCTAAACGCTTTACCGGTTTGAGCAATTCCAAAAGGAACTTTCATACGGCCCGATTTCTGAACATTTAAAAAGTTAACGAAAATACCTTGAGCTGTTTCAGGACGTAAATATAAATCCATAGCGTTTTCTGCAGAAGCTCCCAATTTTGTTCCGAACATTAAGTTAAATTGTTTTACCTCTGTCCAGTTTTTAGAACCAGTTTCAGGATCAGCAATTTCAAGTTCTTCGATCAAAGCTTTAACATCAGCCAAATCTCCGTTTCCTAAAGAACGCCCTAAACGCTCTCTAATTTCTTTTTCTTTAGCCAAATATTCAACTACACGAGCGTTTGTAGTTACAAACTCTTGTTCGTTGAATGCATCGCCAAAACGAGCTTTTGCTTTGTCAATTTCTTTTTGCGCTTTTTGGTGAATTTTTTCAGCATGATCTTCAACCAAAACGTCAGCTCTATATCTTTTTTTAGAATCTTTATTATCAATTAATGGATCATTGAATGCATCAACGTGTCCAGAAGCTTTCCAAGTTGTTGGATGCATCAATATTGCAGCATCAAGGCCGACAATATTTTCATTCATTTGAACCATTGATTTCCACCAATATTCACGGATATTCTTTTTTAATTCGACACCATTTTGTGCATAATCATATACAGCACTTAATCCGTCGTAAACTTCGCTTGACGGAAAAATAAATCCGTACTCTTTTGCGTGCGAAACCACATTCTTAAATATATCTTCTTGTTTTGCCATAGTGATGCAAAAATATAAAAACTACCTATATAAAAAAGAAAAATTATGAAGATTGACGTGTTGATTTTGTTACTTTTGTAAATAAAATCTCTCTTTTTGTGATTAATTATCTAATAAATCTGTTTTTCCCTAAAGTCTGTAGCGGATGTCGTGCTCTTTTACTTCAAAACGAAACGGTTTTCTGCACAATTTGCCGACATGAAATGCCTCTTACTCAATATCATTTAGATCCGAAAAATGAGGCTATGAAAAAGTTTTATGGCAAAGTTGATATTCAATTTGCTGCTACATTTTTGTATTTTAATAAAAAGGGGATTGTCCAAGAATTAATTCATAATTTAAAATACAAAGGTCATCAAGAAATTGGCACTGTATTAGGAAGCTGGTATGTTGAAGATTTAAAAGAACTTCAACTTGAAATTCCTTTTAATGCTGTTATTCCCGTTCCCCTTCATAAAAAAAAGTTTAAGGAACGTGGCTATAACCAAGTTACTACTTTTGGAAAAGAAATAGCATCTGGTTTAGAAATTCCTTTTGAGGAAAATATTTTAATTCGAAAGATCTATTCTAAAACACAATCCAAAAAGAATCTTTTGGGAAGATCTGAAAATATCGAAAACATTTTTGATGTTGAATTTACGGAAGCCGATTGCAACAAACATTTCTTAATTGTTGACGACGTCCTTACAAAGGGCGCAACAATTGAGGCTTGTTCGTTAGCTTTATCAAAAATTCCAGGTGTAAAAATCAGTATGATTTGTATGGCAATGGCCCATTAGGAATTTGCAAAAGTTTAGTTCACTAATATCTTCTTCACTACTTTTCTTTCCCCATCTGTAACTGTTAAGAAATAAAGACCTGAAGGTACATTTGGCAATTGAATGTCTTGAATAAAATATCCTGAACCTTGAAAAGTCCTCTCGTAAACGTATTTCCCAACAATATCATTAACATAGACTTTAATTTCGCTTACTGAATCTCTGCTAAATTGTACTGTGAAACTTCCTTTATTTGGATTTGGGTATGCCACAAAGTCAACATTCTCAAAGTCGTCGTTCCCTAAGGTATAGGTTTTATTACAAATATTTATCGAAGCAGAGTTAATAGTTCCTGTCATTCCAACCTTATCGTCAATAACTCTAAAAGTCCATGTACCTTGCGAATTTTCTCCATTAAAAGCACTTAATAAAGTTGACGGAATCACAATTTGACTTGTTGTTGTACCACAGCTTAATGTAGATCCGCTATCATCAAACTGCAAAGCAAGAGTTGAATTTGTGCTGGCGCAATTTTTATTGAATAAAGTGACAACTGTTCCTTTCGGGCTTACGATTTCCATAGTCAAATCTGAAAATCTCGCATGTGTTACATTTACTGAAACATTGACATCTGAAATAGACCCAGAAGAAGCGGGCACAGAAACCGTTCTATTTACATAGGCATCAATCCCTGTCGAATATCCGCCTCCAAAATTGTAAGACGAACAAGATGTAGAAACGGTGTATCCTACAGCAAAGGGAGTACTATTGACAGCATAATAAATATTACCAACCGGCTCTATTAAAAGTCGGCAATTTGTAGAAGCCTCAATTTCTGATGGAACCAATATGGTTTCTGTTCCATCATTTGGAGTATTGTTTGCTAAAACAATTGGAAATGTTAATCCGCCGTCTAGTGATAATTTTATATTCAAGTTTGACGATCCAGGAAGCGTATTTGTGTTATTTACGCTCCAAGTAATGGTTTGAGCCGATTCTTTTGCCCATCCAATATCACCTTCTTTTTGTGAAGTTACAGCAAATGGCCCAGCAGCAGCAGTTACTGTTACAACCATTGCATCTGTATAAGTTTGTCCTTTTCCTTGTGCAGCATTGTCTCTTCCCGTAAGGGTAAAATTCATTGTTTTTCCAATAGAAGAAACAGATTCCCAACTTGTAGTTAGCTGATTATTTAGTACAGAATTAAGAGCAGGCATATAACGAACTGGCGATGCAGTTGGTGTAAACGATCTAAACATTGGTCCATCTGGTTTTGTTGGAGAGGGAAAACTATTATTTCCAAAAGCCGTTGTTGCACTATCATATTGCTCCCAGGTATAGGTTATCGTATTACCTTCAGGATCAGAACCAGTTCCAGTTAAAATAAATGGAGTACTAATTGGAATGGTATAATCTGGACCGGCATTTATAACAGGTGGATTATTATCTACTATTGGAGTTGAAACTGGACACGTTTTTCCTGCCAAATTATTTTGTATCTGATTGATGCTCGCATAAGAAAAATAAGAGTCAGAGTGATTTTGAACATTATAACCATCTGTTACACCAGCATATCCCATAATTGTAGAACCGCTTCCCGGTTCATAGCATGCTCCCAATCCTTCATTTGCATGTGAAAAAGTATGCGTTGCCCCAAGCTGGTGTCCCATTTCATGAGCAACAAAATCAATGTCAAAATTATCTCCTTGAGGTTTCGCATCTGCCGGAGAAGTATAGGCACTACCCTTTCCAACAGAATTGCTAGGAGTTGGACTGTCGCATACACAGCCAATACAACTGGCAAGCCCGCCCCCGCCAGAGCCTCCAAACAAATGACCAATATCATAATTAGCCTCACCAATAACGCTCGTCAATGTTGTCTGAATTTCTTTGGGCCAAGTCGGATTATTATTGTCAGCACCAATACTTGGAATAGAATAAGGATCTGTAGAAGCATCTGTATAAATAACAGCATCATTATTAGCAATTAAAATTACTTCTACTGCAAGGTCCCTATTAAAAACACCATTTACTCTAGTTAAAGTAGCATTCATTCCTGCCAAAGCTCCTTCTTTTGTACCGCCAAAATAGGCCGCGTACTCACCTGTACAAGATAATGCCAATCGAAGTGTTTTAAATTGCTTGGCGCTAGAAGTTGTTTTTGCAGTAGTCGTAGATTTATTTTCAGAAATCGAATGGATTGTTTTACAATTCAAAAGTGCTCTTGAATCTGCATTGTCTGCCGACTTAAACAAAACATATTCTGATTTGTTATCAGGATTTTGTTCAATATATTCAGTTGGTTTTGCTGTTCTAAAAACCATTGTCTGCATACCAATTGGAGCAACACTAAAATATATTTTAGCACTTTTATCATCTATTCCGCGCCCCTCATAAGATCTAATTTGTGGATATTTCGCCTGTAAATCCGGATCAAAATTAGATGATTCCCAAACCGCAAAACGTTCTAAATTTCCATCAGTATTTGGAATTGTAATTTCTGATGATGTATTTTTTGCCGTTTTACTCGATGCCGAAACTAGCTTAGAACTAAGAAGATTGGCATTTAACTTATAATATAATTTACTAGAACTCGCCCCATCAGCCTTTCTCAAAAGCGATGAAGAAGTTACTTTTTGCCATAAAGCATCTTGTGCATTAGCATTGGCAAAACAAAAAATTAAAAATATATAAAGTAGTTGTTTTTTCATACCCTCAAAATATAATATCAAAATTACTTTAATTAATTTGAAATCATATTATCTATCCGACAATTATTGCTTTTTAGTCGACGAGTTGGCAAAATTTTACAAAAAGATAGATTATGCGTTAAAATTCGATTTGGCTAGTATTAAATTTAAAACAGAATAGTATAAATTTGCAGCATCTTAAATAATTTGTTTTGAAGCTCTTTCATTCTATAAACGATTTTCAGTCAACCAAGAAAACTATCTTAACTCTTGGTACCTTTGATGGTGTGCATATTGGTCATAAAAAAATTCTAGAACGAATTACTGAGAATACTGAAAACGGGAAATATGAAAGCCTAGTTCTTACCTTTTTTCCGCATCCGCGAATGGTTCTTCAAGAAAAATCTGAAATAAGATTACTGAATACTATTGGCGAAAAAATAAAACTTTTGGAAGCGACAGGTATTGAGAATTTAATTGTTCATCCTTTTAACGAAAGTTTTTCAAGACTAACAGCCGAAGAATTTGTTCGCACTATTTTGGTGGAGAAATTTCAAATTCAAAAAATCATTATTGGGCATGATCACCGTTTTGGCCGCAATAGAACTGCCAATATTGATGATTTAATTGCTTTTGGAATTGAATACGGATTTGAAGTAGAGCAAATTTCTGCAGAAGAAATCGAAGATGTTTCGGTTAGTTCGACCAAAATCAGAAAAGCTTTAAATGAAGGAAACATGGCGCTGGCCAACGAATATTTAGGCTATAACTATTTCTTGAACGGAACTATTGTAAAAGGAAAACAATTGGGACGAACAATTGGATTTCCGACAGCTAATATTAACATTGAAGAAGACTACAAACTAATACCAAAAATTGGTGTCTATGTTGTAAAAGCTACCATAAATGACGAAACTCTTTTTGGTATGATGAATATTGGATTTAATCCGACGGTTAATGGCGAAAAGCAAACCATCGAAGTTCATTTGTTTAATTTCGATAAAGACATTTACGACCAAAACATCGAAGTTTCTTTGCTTCATTACATTCGCGATGAGCAGAAATTCAGTTCGGTAGATGCGTTAAAAGCACAGCTTAATCAGGATAAAATTGAATCTTTGGCCTTTATAGATTCTTCTCTAAAAAATCAGACAGTATAGTTTTTACCGTTTTTAAATCATCGTAGTTATTTTTTTAGTAAATTTGATAGAACACTGTTTTTCAAATATTTACTATTAACTTCTAAAAAATAACCACTATGAAATTACCTAAAGAAATTACCAACGGGTTTTTGATTTTCCTCGGAATTGGCATTTATTTTTTATTAATGAATGTACTAGGTTTAGCAGATTTATTTTATCTGAGAACACTGAACGTTTTCTTTATATTCTATGGTGTTAACAGGACTATGCAGATGAACCTACATGAAGGCGAAACCAATTTTCTATCGAATGCTATTTCTGCAATGACCACTTCTGTGGTTGGTGTATGTATGAGTGTATTTGGCTTATTAGTTTATAGTTACGCTCGTGGTGGAGATGCTTATGTAAGAACTCTATCTGAAACTTTCATGTTTGGAGGAAATCCTTCAGTGCCAACTTATTGTATCTGTTTATTATTTGAAGGAATTGCTTCTTCTGTAATTGTTACTTTAATGATGATGCTGTATTGGAACAACAAGTATGCAGCCGATTAATCTAAAACTGCTGCAAAAAAATTACGGAAAACATCTTTTTTAAATGCATCTTTTGAGCATCGATTAGATTAAAAATTTTAGTCAAAAGAGATATTAAATCTCAATAAATATTTTTAAATTGCTTATGACAGAGAGTTATAAGCAATTTTTTTATTTATAAAGAATGAAATTAAAACAAATTGAAAGGGTAAAAAAAATCTCAAAAGAAGAGTTTATTTCCCAATATGTAAAAAAACAAATTCCTGTTGTTATTGAAGAATTGACCGAAGACTGGCCAGCTTATAACAAATGGAAATTATCTTATATGAAAGAAATCGCAGGAGATTTAGTCGTTCCTTTATACGACGACAGACCTGTAAATCATGAAGACGGATTCAACGAGGCGCACACCACAATGAAAATGAGCGATTACATCGAGTTACTACAAGAAAAGCCTACCAATTATCGTATTTTTCTTTACAACTTAATGAAACAGGTTCCTTCATTAAAAAATGACTTTTTATGGCCTGATATTGGTTTGAAATTAGTCAAACAAATGCCGATGTTGTTTTTTGGCGGTGAAAATTCGAAAGTGTTTATGCATTACGATATTGACTATTCTAATATTCTTCATTTTCATTTTCACGGAGAAAAACAATGTATGATTTTCCCTCCTAGCCAATCAAAATTTATGTATAAAGTTCCTCACGCATTAATTTCGAGAGAAGATATAGATTTTGATAATCCAGATTATGAAAAATTTCCAGCACTCAAAAGTGTCGAAGGCTATATTACCAATCTAAAACATGGAGAAATGCTTTATATGCCCGAAGGATATTGGCATTATATGAAATACCTAACACCTGGATTTTCTATGAGTTTGAGATCGTTTCCAAAAAATATTGTCAATTTATCTAAAGCAGCATACAATGTTTTTATTATGCGCCATTTTGATATTATGATGCGGAAAATTCAAGGCCAAAAATGGATTGACTATAAAAACGAAAAAGCGATTACCAATACCCATCAAAATTTACAGCGTACTGCTTAATAAAAAAAAGCGATTGAGAACTTAAGACTCAATCGCTTTTTTATTTATCTGAAGACTATTTTTCTTGTCACTGTATTTCCATTATCTAAAGTGATTTTAACCAATAAAACTTGAGGACCTGATTGAAAATTTGGTATGAGCCATTCTTTATTTTCAATTTGTTTTTTACGATATAACAATTTACCTCCCACATCATAAATAGCGACTTCGTCTAGATTTTCCTGCTCAGGCATAGATTGCAATCTGATATTTTTATCTTTAACCGAAACAAAAACCCTCTTATCTTGATTCTCAAAATCTTCGTTTCCTAAAGATTTGCCATCATTTGGATTTGTATAACGCAATACAAATCGATCTAGAAAAGTTCCTGGCGCAGAGATAAATGTATATCCTCCAGATTTAAGGTTATGTACAGTATTTGTTACCTTATCTTGCAAATATATATCCTTATCGGCCAAATCTCCATCTGTATGATCTATAGCAATTGTAAAAGCACCTTCTTTAATAGTAGATTTATATCCTAACGGAATTGTATCCGTTACAACAAAAGGCACAGCTCGCCCTTGAATAACTAATTTTTTATTGTCGTTGATACTATAAAAATCAACATAAGGATTTGCATTCATTGTTACAGCATCATAATTAAAATCAAACAAATTTGTTGCTCCTGTTATGTATCCGACAAGTAATTGTTTAAAAGCCCCTTCTGTGTTTGTAAAATTTAACCAGACACGATGTTTTTCAACAACCTCTGTTTTTGCAGCTTTGTAAAACTGACTATTAGAACTAGGAACTCGCATCGAATTGGTAAAAACACCTCTTTGTCCTGTTCTTGCTTTTGCAAAAAAACCTTGCCCAGCGGCAATGTAACCTTTTAATGGTTCTTGGTTTCCTGGTGATGGTGCACCAATACCTGTTAAATTTCCAACTGTAGTATCTCCTGATAAATTATAAATTGCATAATCATCGTTTGTATAAGTATAGGTATTACCTCCTGGCACAGTTATTCTAGGTGACGTATTATGCGTCCAAAAAAATAGCGTTCCATAAAAATTAGCGGCATTATCATGAATAAATTGATCTGCATAAATTGCTGAAGGATATGGATTCCCAAAAAAACAAAACTTTTCAGCACCAGCTACAGGACCTTGGATTGTTCCATTATTTGGCACCCCAATAAATTCCCCTGAAAAAACACTTGGCGACCCCGTATCAAAAGACTGCGGACCTCTAATACTATAACCTCTTCCTGGTTCCATTGACATTGTACCGTACAAATTGGTTGCCCATTTAAAATCAGAAGTCCAATAAAAATATTTATCGAATAGCGTTTCTGGCGAAAATTCATTCATGGTAATATCTGCAACTGGAGAAGACCAATAGGTAAGATCAAATCGTCGTACAGGTGTTTTTCTTATATAAGTTATATTTCCAGTATTACTGACATCGGCAATCTGAACCAAACTTGAGTTATTTTCAAAAATCAAAACTCCATTGCCCAATACACTTACTTCATTTGTCACAGTTATAGAATTTGTTTCTTCTACAATTAAGGATCCATTATTTTCTATCGTTAATCTACTGGCAAAAAAACTTGCATCGGTTCCAGAGATAATAGGATCAACCCCTACGTCTGGAATATCTATACAATCGGAGGCGATAGGAACTCCTGCTGGCGTCCAATTTGCAGGATCTCCCCAATTGTCACTCGCATTTCCATTCCATACTTTGGTAACAAAAGCATTTATTGTAATTGGTGTCACTTCTGATTCACATGCCGATGTACTATTTCTCACTTGCACATTGTAACCTCCAGAAGACAAACCTGTAAATATTCCCGAAGTATTACTAAAATCTACTCCATCAACACTATAAGTATATCCCGTTCCAGATGCAGGCGAAGTAACCGTGATAACGCCCGTATTATTTATACAGCTTGGCTGTTGTGTTACAGAAGCAGTTGGGGCAACTGCAATTGGATTTACAGTTAAAGAAACATTTTGAGTAGACGGACATCCATTTGATGTTGTAATAGTCATTATACCATTGTAAGTACCTGCTATTGTATTTGCTGGAACATTCACATTTATAATATCTCCTGATCCAGAACTAAAAGGAAATGGTGTTGCTCCTTGATCTGTCAATGCAATCCAGTCAATTTCATAACTAACTGGAGAACCTGTAGTAGAATTGTAACTTAAAACAGTAGTTTGCGCCGATGAACTTTGACAAACTGGAGTAAAAACCCCTGCAGTATTTATTGTTGGAACAGCATTAATCGTTAAAGAAACTGCTTGAGTTGCTAAACATCCATTTGACGTAAAAATTGTCATTACTCCACTATAATTTCCTGCAGCTGTATTTGCTGGAACAGTAATGTTATTAATATTTCCCCCTCCCGAATCGAAAGAAAAAGCAGTAGGTAATTGATCATTCAATAATACCCAATCTATAGAATAGCTAACTGGCGAACCTGTTACTGTAGAATATGGCAGAGAAGCTGTTTGCTCTAATGCATTTTGACAAATTGGAGTTAAATTTCCTGATGTTGTAATTGTTGGAACTGAATTAACTGTTATCGTAAAATTATTGCCTGTAGAAATACAGCCAGCTGCATTAGCAACCGTTAAAGTACCGGTGTATGTTCCCGCCGCCGTATTTGCTGGTATCGGAATATTGATCGGGCTTGCTGGCAATGCAGCATTTGTAACTGCCGCAAAGGTATTTGTTGGACTCGCATTCCATGTAATGCTGTAAGTCGTTGGTGCATTTGCAACAGCACTATAAGGCAATGTTGTGCTTTGTGCGCTCGCACTCGTGCATACCGCAGTAGTGGCCCCTAATGTTATGGTCGGCAATGGGTTTACGGTAACGGTAAAATTATTTGCTGATGACACGCATCCATTCGCATTGCTTACCTTTAAGGTTCCCGTGTATGTTCCTGCTGTCGTATTTGCAGGTATCGGAATACTGATCGGGCTTGCTGCCAATGCAGCATTTGTAACTGCCGCAAAGGTATTTGTCGGACTTGCATTCCATGTAATGCTGTAGTTTGTTGGTGCGTTTGTGACAGCGCTATAAGGCAATGTCGTGCTTTGTGCGCTAGTACTTGTGCATACCGCAGTAGTAGCTCCTAATGTTATGGTCGGTAATGGGTTTACGGTAATGGTAAAATTGTTTGCTGATGACACGCATCCGTTCGCATTGCTTACCGTTAAGGTTCCCGTGTAGGTTCCCGCCGCCGTATTTGCAGGTATCGGAATATTGATCGGGTTTGCTGGCAATGCAGCATTTGTAACTGCCGCAAAAGTATTTGTCGGACTCGCATTCCACGTAATGCTGTAAGTCGTTGGTGCATTCGTGACAGCACTATAAGGCAATGTCGTGCTTTGTGCACTCGCACTTGTGCATACCGCAGTAGTGGCCCCTAAAGTTATGGTCGGCAATGGATTTACGGTTATAGTAAAATTTGTTGGAACGGCAGACACACATCCAGCCGCATTTCTAACCGTTAGCGATCCTGTATATGTCCCACCAGCAGTTCCAGCAGGAACCGCAATACTTATTGAATTTGCTGGCAATGCTGCATTTGTAACTGCCGCAAAGGTATTTGTCGGACTAGCATTCCACGTAATGCTGTAAGTCGTTGGTGCGTTTGTGACAGCACTATAAGGCAATGTCGTGCTTTGTGCGCTAGTACTTGTGCATACCGCGGTAGTAGCCCCTAATGTTATGGTCGGCAATGGGTTTACGGTAACGGTAAAATTGTTTGCCGATGACACGCATCCGTTCGCATTGCTTACCGTTAAGGTTCCCGTGTATGTTCCCGCCGCCGTATTTGCAGGTATCGGAACACTGATCGGGTTTGCTGGCAATGCTGCATTTGTAACTGCCGCAAAGGTATTTGTCGGACTCGCATTCCATGTAATGCCGTAAGTCGTTGGTGCGTTTGTGACAGCACTATAAGGCAATGTCGTGCTTTGTGCGCTAGTACTTGTGCATACCGCGGTAGTAGCCCCTAATGTTATGGTCGGCAATGGATTTACGGTTATAGTAAAATTTGTTGGAACGGCAGACACACATCCAGACGCATTTCTAACCGTTAAAGTTCCCGTGTATGTTCCCGCCGCCGTATTTGCAGGTATCGGAATATTGATCGGGCTTGCTGGCAATGCAGCATTGGTAACTGCCGCAAAGGTATTTGTCGGACTGCTATTCCAAGTAATGCTGTAAGTCGTTGGTGCATTTGTAACAGCACTATATGGCAATGTCGTGCTTTGTGCGCTCGCACTTGTGCATACCGTGGTAGTGGCTCCTAATGTTATGGTCGGCAATGGGTTTACGGTAACGGTAAAATTGTTTGCCGATGACACGCATCCGTTCGCATTGCTTACCGTTAAGATTCCCGTGTATGTTCCCGCCGCCGTATTTGCAGGTATCGGAATATTGATCGGGCTTGCTGGCAATGCAGCATTGGTAACTGCCCCAAAGGTATTTGTCGGACTGCTATTCCAAGTAATGCTGTAAGTCGTTGGCGTGTTTGTGACAGCACTATAAGGCAATGTCGTGCTTTGTGCGCTCGCACTTGTGCATACCGTGGTAGTGGCTCCTAATGTTATGGTCGGCAATGGGTTTACGGTAACGGTAAAATTGTTTGCCGATGACACGCATCCAGCCGCATTTCTAACCGTTAAGGTTCCCGTGTATGTTCCCGCCGCCGTATTTGCAGGTATCGGAATATTGATCGGGCTTGCTGGCAATACAGCATTTGTAACTGCCGCAAAGGTATTTGTCGGACTGCTATTCCAAGTAATGCTGTAAGTCGTTGGTGCGTTTGTAACAGCACTATAAGGCAATGTAGTGCTTTGTGCACTTGTACTTGTGCATACCGCGGTAGCGGCACCTAATGTTATGGTCGGCAATGGATTTACAGTTATAGTAAAATTTGTTGGAGCGGCAGACACACATCCAGCCGCATTACCAACCGTTAGCGATCCTGTATATGTCCCACCAGCAGTTCCAGCAGGAATCGCAATACTTATTGAATTTGCTGGTAAAACTGCATTTGTAACAGGCACGAAGCTATTTGCAGGACTTGCATTCCATGTTATACTGTAATTTGTTGGGGCATTCGTAACGGCCGAATAAGGTAATGTTACATTTTGCAAACTTGCGCTCGCACACACAGCGGCAGTTGAACTTAACGTTATTGTTGGCTGAGCACTAACTACAATATTCACAACATTATTCACACTAATAGACGAAGTACAATCTACTGAAGTTAAAGAAGTAACTGTAATAGTGCTATTCCCTGAAGTAGTCAATCCCCTTGCGGTAAAACTTCCAAATCCGGGAGTTCCAACTACCATCGTTTCTGTTTGCCCTACCGCATTTGGTCGGCTTGTATTGTACGTTACTGTGTAGGTACCAGTCGGTAGGCTAGCTGCTGATCCCGTTAATTGCACTTGTGTGGTTGTACCTGTACAAACATTTGGCGCCGATATTCCAGTTAAACTATACGTTTTACAAGTATATGTAATGTTAACTTGGCCTCTAGCACCACTTCCGCCATTATATAAAGTTGATGGAGTTAATAAATTTAAGGAACTTGCCGCTCCAGAACCTCCTCCTCCATATTCCTGTCCAGGCTTTCCTGCACCATTTGCCCCCAAAAGACTAGCATAACCAAGTCCTCCAGCCCCTCCCTTTTGCGGCCCTAGATTGGCTGCATCACCACCATTTCCAGAAGAAAGCGCTAAATTTAGTAAACTATTATACCCTACTCCCGAAGCTCCTCCATTTGTCATCGTTATACTTCCTTTAGTACCGGTAGTTGCCGGTGTCGCACTAGGAGGAGTATCTCCTGTAGTTGGAAGATTAGCTGTACCCCCTGCCCCACCTGGGGCGTAAAAAACTCCTGTAAAACCATTTATATAAGATGCTCCCCCACTGGATCCATTTCCTGTTCCTCCTGCGCCTGGAAGACCAACAATGACATTCAAAGTAGATGCTGTTATTCCTGTAATTTTTCCTAAAGCATATGCACCTCCTCCTCCTCCAGGAGCACCTCTTCCCCATCCGCCACCACCCTGAGCTGCACCTCCAGCTCCTCCTGCACCCCAAGCTTCAACAGTAACTTCGTCCATACCCGCAGGAAGAGGGAAAGAAGGATTACTAGTTGGAACTGAATGCACTAAAGTTTGTGCTTTTGATGTGGTATAGAAAATTGATAAAACTAAAACTAGAAGAATTCTCAATCTCCTACTTGATTTTAATGGTTTCTCAATATAAGTTACTAAAGATAAAAGGCTGAAGAAGCTCAGCATAGTAAGTAAATCTTTTCTCATCTTGTGGCATTTTAGTAATTGAAAAATAAATTCAAACTCAAAACAAGATTAATTGCAAAATGAAAAAGACAATGCTTTAAAGCCATACCAACAAGACTGAGTCTTTATATAGAATTAATAAAGCACTTTCAATTTTACAATCAATTTAAGGCAGATAAAACACCGTTTTCAAAACTGTGCTTTTTGAAAAAAAAAAATCAAATCATTGGCTTATAGAAAAGTATTTTATCGATTAAAAAAGCATTTCATCGACAAAAACCAACTACAAGGTACGATTTTATTTACTTACAAATTCCTAATGTAGTATTAAACCCATAATTTTAACACTAAAAACTCAGAAAACATAAAAAATAAGAAAAAACTGTTAATTCAAAAACCAAACCATCACAACTAATTGATTTTTAATAAATTAAATAAAGAAAAAACAAATTAGATAAGGTTTCTGATCCGTCTTTAAAAAATGACTTTTTTTGAAGCTGATTTTCCATTTTCGAAAATGACTTTTACTAATAAAACCTGATGAGAAGAGAGCAAGTTTTCGATGGAGACTTTTTGGGTTTCAAGCTGATCTTTTTTATACAGTAGATTTCCTAAAACATCAAATATTACTACCTCTTTTATTGTTTCAGTAAAAGATTCAATATGTATATTGTGATTTTTAACAGATACTAAAATATCCTTCGAGATGTCATCAGAAATATTATTTCGTAAAGTTTTATTACTGTAAATTATAGAAAAACGATCATTAAAGGTTCCTACTTCAGAATCAAATTGATAAGAACCTTCAGAAATATTATGTATTTTATTTAATTTTTTGTCGACTAAAAAAATAGGTTTATCATTAAAAAAATCTTCTTTATGATCTATTTCAATTTTTAAATTATCACTCACTGTAGTTTTATAACCTATAGCTATTGAATCGCTTTCTAAAAAAGGCAATTCACGGCCTTGGATTACTAATTTTTTATTTTCTAATACACTGTAAAAATCCAATGGCATTCCTGAACTTAAATATTCTGCATCATAATTCAGATCTAAAGAATTTGAAGCACCTAATGCATAGCCTAGTAAAATCTGTTTGAATTCATTTTCGCTGTTTTTTATATTTAGCCAAAACCTATGCTTTTCGATAACAGGTTTTACTTGCGAATTTGGAGCTGGCCGAAAAAAGGAAGTGTTTCTATCTCGAACTCTCATGCTATTTTTAAATTCTAAATAGCCCGTTAGATTGCTTTTTACAAAAAAGGCCTGCCCCGAAGCAATTGTGCCATTTGGTGCATCATTACTAACTCCAGAACTTAAAGCCGAGCTTGTACCAACACCTCCCAATAAATTGTAAACCGCATAATCATCATTCGTATAACGATAAGTATTAGTTCCTGGAATTGTTATTCTAGGCGGGGTATTATGTGTCCAGAAGTATAATGCTCCTTTTGTTTTCGGAGCATTTTCTCTTAAGAAATCATCTGCACTTATAGCGCATGGATATGGATTGCCAACCAAATAAAATCGATCTGCGGCAATCAACTCAACTTCTATTTTACCATTGTTTGGAATTCCTTTAAAAACACCCTCAAATATTGCTCGCTCTATAGTAGAAAAACTTTGCGGAGCTCTAATGCTGTAGCCACGACCAGGAATCATAGTCATTGTTCCGTAAAGGTTTGTTTTCCATCCTAGAATTGGATCGTGCGAGAAATATTTATCAAAAAGTGTTTCGGGTGAAAAATCATGCAATGTCATATCGGATACTGGTGAAGACCAATAGGTAAGGTCAAATCGAATTACTGGTTTTGTTTTTCTTTTTAAATGAACAATTCCTGTGTTTACTATGTCATCATCCTCTTGATATAAACTAGCAGAATCTTCTAAAACAAGTATTCCTTCACCGGTATAAGCAAACTCAATTCCTAATGTGTTTTTTTCAAGTAAGGTAACCGTTTTACCTTGTTCAATATTGCATCCGCAAATATTGGCTGTTGTTAAGTTTGGAAAACTTTCTTTAAAGTAAACATCTTTTCCCGCAGAAGGATAACCATTGGACCACGAAATTCCGTCCCAAGTTGTTGTATTAACGCAAAGTTTTAAACGGGCGATTCTATGTTTTGAAATGCCAGAAACAGAATTAAAATTTCCTCCAATCATCAATCTATAATCTTCATCAAATTTCATTGCAAACAGTGTATTATTTGATGGTACTGCAAAAGAATTATCATACGATCCTGAAGGCAGTAGACGAATCAATCTAGAAGAAGCAATAGTATTATATGTCCCCGAAAAACTTCCTCCTACCAAAATTCTGTCATCTGGCTGCACTAAAATAGCACGCACATCTCCTTTACTAAAGCCGGCACCTGATTCGAATGTAGGATCGAGACTTCCATCACTATTTAATCGAAGAATGCGTTTTTGTGAAATCTTATTAAAAGTTAAGAAAGAACCTCCAACAAGAATCTTATGATTGGATTGAAGTGCAATTGCATAAACATATTTATCAAAACCCTCTTTTATATTAAAGCTAGCATCAATACTTCCATCTTGATTTAGTCTTACCAAACCTGCAAAATCGATATCATTGAAGGTTTTAAAATGACCTCCAACAAGTATCTTTCCATCTTCTTGTACGACTACGCTTTCTATTATACTATCTGCACCTAAACCAATATTAAAATTCGGATCTTTTGTTCCGTCTGGAAGAATTCGGACAATTCTATTAGCACTAGCAGCATTGTATTTAGTAAATGATCCTGCCACAATTATTTTTTGATCGGACTGAATTGCCATCGCATACACTTGTGCATTAAATCCATCGCCAGTGTTAAATGAATTATCAATTTCTCCATTGGCTAATATTCTAACAATACGATTATGAGTAAGATCATTGTACTTTATAAAATTTCCTCCCAAAACAATCTTTCCATCACTTTGAAATACAGTAGTTTTAATTAGGTTATTGCTTCCAGAATTTGTGGCATTAAAAGTTGGATCGATTACTCCGTTTTCTAATAAGCAAACCATTTTGGGAGCAACCACTCCGTTAAACGTTTTAAAATTCCCGCCAACTATTATCTTTCTGTTTGGAAGAGGCAGAATACTAAAAACAGAATTGTCAAATCCAATTCCAGAAGCCAAGTATGAAATATCGTGTTCTCCTTCATTGTTAATTTTTGCTAACCTCCCTTGATTCTGGCCGTTAAAAACAGCGAAAGAGCCTCCTACAAACCAAGAATCATCTTCATCAAATTCTAAAGCTAGAACTGAGGCTGAAGCAGGTCCTGCGCCGATATCAAAATTAGGTTTTACGCTACCATCAGATTGCAGCAAAATTAATCTTATCACTTCGTTTCTATTGTAAAATCCCGTAAAAGAACCGCCTACCATGATATCCCCATTCTTAGCAATTCTGATTGTCTGAACTCCTTCTTTACTGAAACCCGAACCAGTTATAAAGCTTTCATCTTTAGTTCCGTCTTCATTTAGGCGAATAATTCTATTAGCTTCGATATTATCAAAAAGGGTAAAATTACCCCCTAAAACCATTTTCCCATCAGACTGTAGGGCAATGGCATTAACATCATCATTGAACCCAACGCCAGTCTTAAAAGTGGAATCAAAAGTACCGTTAGAATTTAAACGAATTATTCTATTGGCAGAAATGCCATTAAATGTGGTAAAATTACCTGTTAGAATGATTTTCTGGTCTGATAAAACTTTTACTTGTGTAACATTTAACGCAGATCCAGAACCTGTAAGAAACATAGAATCGATTGTTCCGTTTGGCAATAAACGTACTACTCTGTTTACTGTAGTATTATTATATTTTGTAAAACTGCCCACTATAATTATTTTACCATCTGGCTGTAAAGCAATATCATATACAATCCCTGTGGTTGCTCCAATTGTGGTATCAAAAGTGTCATCATAAGAACCGTCTTCATTTAAACGGATTAATCTTCCTGCTTTTATTCCGTTATAACTTGTAAAATTTCCTCCAACAATAATTTTTCCATCGGCTTGCAAACAAGAGACATAAATTTTACCATTAAAACCTGTTCCAGTATTGAAATTTTCGTCTATAGACCCGTTTGGATTTAATCGTGTCAGGTACGAAACGGCTGCACCATTCAAACTCAAATAATCGCCACCAACCAGCAAAGTGCCTTCTTTTTGCAGGAGAAGCGTTCGAACAGTATTATTAAATCCATCTCCGTTTTGCCCATCATCTAAAACGTTAAATGAACTGTCAACTTTGCCCTGCTGCGAGAAAAGAGTTTGGGATGTTATCAAAATTAGTATTAACGAATAAAATATATTTTTAATCAAAATGGTGCAATTAAAGTTTAATATTGTAAGAATTAAACTAAATTATAAAGCCATAATTAAAAACACAATACCAAGATTTAGGGATTTTTCCATATAAAAAAATGCCCATTCTTTTGTTAAAGAATGGGCATTTGAGGAAATATTATTTTTTATTACAAATTAGAAAAAATCACTTTTTTAGTAACGGTAGAACCATTCTCTAAAGTTACTTTAACTAATAAAACCTGATCACTAGAGTGTAAATTTGCAATCTGCAATTCTGATGAATTCACTTTGTTTTTGCTGTAGACTAACTGAGCGCCAACGTTGAAAATAGTAACCTCTTTGATTGTTTCTTTAGAACAAGTAATACTAACTGTTTTGTTTTTTACAGAAATTAAAACACTGTTTTCGAGATTTTCTAAATCATCTGTACCTAATGTTTTACCTGTATAACGAAGGACAAAACGATCGGTAAAAGTTCCCACTAATGTACTAAATGTATAATTTTCGTTACGTAAATTGGTTGTCTTTCCTGTGGTTTTATCTTCTAGGTAAATTTCTTGCTTATTAAAGAATCCGTCACCATGATCTATACCGATAGTAAAATCACCTGCTGCTGTAGTTTTATATCCTAACGGAACTATATCAGTATTATCAAAAGGTAGAGCACGTCCTTGGATAGTCAATTTCTTTGTTTCATTTAAGCTATAAAAATCAATAAAAGAGTTCCCTGCGATTGTAGGAGCGTCATAATTAAAATCTACATTATTCGTAGCTCCCTCGATATAACCAACTAATATTTGTTTAAAAGCACCTTCGGCATTTACCATATTCAACCAAACACGATTTCTCTCAATGCTTTTACTTTTAGCTGTTTTTAAGAAATTACCATTAGATGATTCGCCTTTACGCATGTCATTATTAAAGTGTATTGAACTGCCTTTTGGTTTAGCAAAAAATCCCTGACCCGCAGCAATATATCCTCCAAATGTTTTACCCCCAACACTGGTACTTCCTGAACTACTATGCACTATATAATCATTACTGCTGTAGCGATACGTGTTGTCTCCTGGAGCTTTTTGTGGAAGCGAAGCATGAATATAGAAATAAAGTGGCCCTAAATCAGGATTAACATCCCACAATTCATCTACGTCAATCGCTGATGGATAAGGGTTCCCGAAGAGAAACCACTTATCTGCAACCACAGATGTTACCGGTATATCTCCATTATTTGGTACTCCTTTAAATGCCCCTGTAAAAGTACTTGGTGCATCATTATTAAACTCTTGTGGGCCTCTAATGCTGTAACCATTACCAACTTTCATTTCTGATTCTCCAGACATATCAGTTGCCCATCCTGATGTAGGACTATAAGTAAAAAACTTATCGGCAAGAGTTGTCGGAGACAGATCTTTCATTTTAAAACCACCCGGTTTTGTTGACTTAATTGGACTCGACCAATACGTCAAATCGAAACGACGAACATCGACTTTTCTTTTGTAAACAATATCTCCATCATTTTGAACATTAGTCTTTTGTAATAAACTTGAACCACTTTCAAACACTAATTTATCATTACTGGTTACTTTGTTCGTAATTGTCAAAGTTACTCCTTCCGGAACAATTACATCTCCAGACGTAACTGCAATAGTTAATGAACATGCCTCTACATTAGGTTTAGCAATTGTAAAAGGCTGACCAAATGCTAAAGACGAAATTGTAACACTTTTGCTTCCATCAGGCTCACCATTTGTCCATCCTGTCGCACTCCAATCTGTATTAGAACTAATATCATTTATAGTAACAGTAGCTGCACTTGAAGTACAACCTATAGCATTATTTGTAACAGTAAAGCTATATGTGTCTGCTACTAAATCTTGAATAGAGAGAGTAGATGTTGTACCAGTATATGGCTGAGTCGCAGTAGTTACTCCTGTACGAGTAATAGTCCAGTCTGCTGGCAAACCAGCCAAGGTTATACTTCCTAAAGTACTACATGAAACATCGTTGTTTTTTGTAATTGTTGGAGCTGGAAGTGGGTTAACAGTAACTGTCAATGTAAAAGGCGCCCCAGTACAAGCTCCTGTAATTGGTGTAACAGTATAAACTGCTGTTTGGGCTGTTGATGTACTATTTGTTAATGTGCCTGTTATGTCTGCTGCAGCAACAGCATTTGCTGCTCCCCCCGTTAATCCAGCAGAAAGAAATGGCATTGTCCATGTATACTTTGTATTGGCTGGTATTGTTCCGTTTGTAACATCTGCTGGTGTAACAGAAAAAGGTACTCCTGTACATGCATTACTTGTCATTATATTAATTATCGCTGATCTTACATCAACCATAACTGGTGTCGAATAAACCGTTGCACCACCACAACTTGCTGCAACACGATAATATGTTTTTACAGTTTGAGTAGTTGTAAATGTTGATTTAGAATTTGCAGTATCTAAATAATATATATTAACATTGTCAATAACATGATAATCATTTACATCTCCTGTACGTGCTGAAAATTTGAATTTCCAATTTGATTTATCAGAAGATATATAGGTTGCTGGCAAGGCAAGATTAGCCACAACAACAGAACCTCCTATAGTAAGAGTTAAATATCCTTTGTCATTAACACTCATAACAACATTTCTGAGTGAACTTGTTCTCAAATTAAAAGGTGCATTTATGGCACTATTAAAAATGCTACTTCCATTATATGTTATTCTAACGCGACTTCCTGCTTGAACTCCTTCATTATCATAAGTATCAAGTTGTAAAACAATTCCCGAACCTTCACCACTTTCTCCTCCACCAACATTATCCGCAATGTTTGAAGCATAACTTAAACTAATACCATCAGCACCATTACCTCCATAAATTTTATAATCAAAAGATGCCGAAAATGTATTAATATTTGAACCAGGTGTTTTTTGAATTACAAAACCTCCAGTATAACCAGTACCTAATGTTGTCAAAAAAAGCTCACCACCAGATATAGAAGTATTATTTCCGTAAAGACTGATCTCTCCGACGTTAGTATTCGCAGATTGATTTGTTGCAAAAGCACTGCTAAAAAAAGCTTTTGGAGTAGGTGTTGCGCTTGTCCAAGGAGCATTACCGTCAGGGGAGGTTTGCCAAACGTAAGATGTACCTTCAGCCATCGTATTTTGCAGTGATAAAGTAAAAGGTGCATTAGGACAAACTGGCGTTGCAGTAGTTAATGTATTTCCAGGAGCGTTTCCTACACATGCTTCTAAAATAGTAATATTATAGTCCTGAATCTGTCCAGTACTTCCAGATATTGCACAAGAATTAGTATTATAATCAGTAGTACGACGACTCATAATTCTCATTCTGGTTGATCCTGCCGTTGCATCAGCAGGAATCTGCAAATAAATAGAAGTTGCTTTTGCATCAGTTCCATTAGAATTATTTATAGTACCAATTTTGTGAGGTCCTTCTCCAACATCTGCAAAATCTCCATCTCCATTCCAATCAAAAAAAGCAGTATAGTAACTATTAACACCTCCATTGGTATTTCCTTTTACTGTTAATTCGTAATATTGCCCTTTTGAAACACTAGCGGCTGGCACATTTGAATAGTAAATATAAGGTGCTGTAGACGAAGCTGAAGTTGGATTATTTATAGAACCAAATAGAACATTTGTAATAGCTGTAACTGATGAGAAAGTTGTGCAAGCACTTGAGCCAACATTTACTTGACCTGCTGTTGCGGTGAAATAAAGATCATTCTTATTTTGTGCTGGAGAACTCGAGCTACCCCAAGAAGTTGGCGCCACTTGATTTCCATTTAGAGTCAGAGTATTGGCGCTATGTGTAACCACACCTAAATCAGCCTTTACTCCTGAATTTATAACTAGCGCCCCTGCTACTGCCGTAGTTCCAGAAAAGAACTTAGTCCCGCTTCCAGCTAATGTTAAGTTATTAAAGTTTGAAACATTAAAGGATTGGTTATTATTATTACCATTTAAAGTTACTGTAGCTGTACCAGCATTAAATGTTCCGGCATTTGTAAAATTTCCTGTAATCGTCAAGTTATTATTACCAGCCGATAAACCTCCTCCTATTATTGATATATTACCATTTATTGTCAATCCTGTTCCTAATGTTGTAGTTCCAGAGCTAATCGTTAGATTGTTAAATTTGGTAAATATTGTTGTAGGCAAGTTATTCGTCGCTGTTAATTGAACTGTACCTGATCCTTCAGTAAACACATTTGTTCCTGAACCTGACAAATAAAAACCTTGAGTTATTAAATTACCTCCAGAAGTCATTGTTATTGTTCCTATACGTGATCCACTTCCTAATGTTATAATTCCCGAAACAGTAATTTGAGATCCTGAATTAAAAAATAAAATTCCGTTTCCAGAATTTGGATTTGATGATGATCCTAATTGTATTGTCCGACAAACTCCTGAAGAAACATCAACTGTTAATCTAGCACCATTCTTCACAATAATATCATCAACATTGCTTGGTCGCCCTGAAGTTCCTGTTCCTGTGTTAATATTACTCCAAAGTGTATTGCTCGAGATAGTTATTGTTGCCGCATTAGCAAAAGAAAACATAAAAAACATCCCCACACAAAGCAATCTTAAACTTGGTGTGCACAATTTTTTAGGTAAAGATTTAGAAATAAAGAATAAAAACGAGTAAAGTAGTTTTCTCATCATATAACAGTAGGTATTTGTTTTAAATTTGTTTTTGGTTTGCTTAAAGCAAAAAATGGCATTTCTTCCAAAAAGAACAATGTTCTTTAGGTAATTAGCTGAACCCTAAAATGTTAAATTCTGGCATCTTAGGCCGAAATTTCAAAATGTTAAAATTCCGTACAAAAATATTTAAATTAGCCTAATACACAAGGTTATAATTTATTTCTTTTTATAAAATATTAACAAATTTCAGAATTATTTTATAACTAATTGAGCATAACTGAATTTAAACGTTAAAACACATGAAAAATCCGATGAACAGCACTTTTACCATCAAAGAAGCTTTACAAAAGTTAGAGCATTTTTGTGCTTATCAAGAGCGCTGTCATAACGAAATTGTTGATAAATTGTACAGTCTAAAAATGACTTCGGATGAAATCGACTATATTGTAGTTCAGCTCATTGAAGGGAATTTTTTAAACGAAACCCGTTTTGCGTGCAGCTTCGCCCGAGGCAAACACAGAATTAAACATTGGGGAAAAATCAGAATTACAAATGAGCTAAAAATGAGAAATATTTCTTCAACCAACATTTCTTTGGCTTTGAAAGAAATTTCAGCTGAAGAATATTTTGAAACTTTTGAAAATCTGGCAGAAAGATCTTGGAATGCTATTTCTGAAACCAATCTTCTTAAAAAGCGCAAAAAATTTTGTGACTATATGCTCCGTAGAGGTTATGAAAGTAATTTGGTCTACGAAAAAGTAAAAGAACTAGAAGAAAACTAGATTCTTTTTCCGTCTCTTAAAAAGTCGAATTTCTATGCCTCTTCAAATCTTTCAATTTGGCTTTCAAACTGCATTAAACTACCTACATAATCAACACAACTTCAAGTTATAAAATATTCCCTTTTTGAAGAATTTATAGCAAATCAGACGTTTTTTAGTCTAAAAACGCAAAAAACAGTCCTTAAAAGCTTAATAATTTACGAATATTCTTATAATATTTTTGAATGTTTTATAAGAATATTTACCGAACATTAAAATTTTTAATGTAGTTCATCGACTATTTTAACAATTCATCGATTAAATGAGGGTTCTCAAAACCCTACTAAATTCTAGCTCGTAGATGTATCTATCTTTGCGCGGTTCGGAAAGTCTTATGCCAGCATAACAAATTGATAGAAAACATTTAGCATGAAAAAAACTTTACTTTTATTTTTGTTTTTATTGCCTTTTTTGGGAGTTTCTCAAGTTAATTTAGTCAAATGGGATGATCCATCTGGTGCTACAACTGCTAATGTTACCCCAACATACAGTAATGCAGTATCTGCTGAAAGCCTAAGCGGAAATGGAATCTCATTACAGCCTTTACAATGGGAAGGTTTTAAAGGAAGTCTTTGGCCATTTTCTTTCAGCATAGATGAAAATAAATACTTTCAGGTTACAGTATCTGCTAAAACTGGATACAAAATAAAACTTGGAGCTTATAATTTTACCTATAAAGGAGATGGTAATTTGTATGTAAAAAGATACCAAGTACGCTATTCTAAAGATGATTTCGCTACTAGCACCTTATTGCTAGACGAACCAACTCAAGCTGGTAAAGTAAACAAGTCAATAGATTTATCTAAAATAACTCTTTACGCTGGAGAAAAATTAACGCTTCGTATTTACGGTTACAAATTACAATCGGGTAAAGACGATAACTCGCCTTTATTTTTAATCAATCGTAATACTGCTACAGAAGCAGGAAACACTAGCCCAACAATTACTGGAACAGTTTCTACTTATGATCCAACTGTTTTAAATGCAAATGACGATCTTGTCACCACACAAGAAAAACGTGCTATTTCATTTAATCCGCTGACAAATGATACTAATACCGCTGGTGCAACTATAACTTTTACGCAACCATCAACAGCCGAAGGAACAGTTAGCAGAAATGGAAACATCTTTACATTTACTCCTGCAACAAATTTTAAAGGGACATCTACATTTACTTACACGCTAACAAATGGAGCCAGAACTTCTACGGCAACTGTCGTTGTATATGTAACAGATCTTAGCCCCAAATTAATTATATGGAATGGAGCATTAGCCCAGCCAAAAGCGGTCGTAACCGACCCTAAAATAACTGGAAATGATATTACTGGAACTGGGTTTGAATTTATTACCAACAGCAATCCCGACTATTTTAACGTTAAAAAATTAGAAAACGGAGGTTCAACAGCATTAACATTGAACAGATATGTTCAAATGAGTATTACACCAAAAACAAATTATAAATTAACTCTCACACAATTCAATTTTATATATAATTCTCCAACAGGATCTGAAGGCGCTTCGATGTTTGAGGTACATTATTCAACCGATCCAACTTTCCCTGGCGGAGGAACAGTCCTTTTGGGACCAACAACAGCAGTAAAAGGGGCGGATACTCCGGTTACTCTAAATTTCCCAACAGGAACAACGGTTTCAAGCAATACGAATCAAACATTTTACATCAGAATATATCCATACGCTGTTCAAAATTTATATAACGGATATTTTAAAATAAAGCATGATTATGGTGGAGAAGTCGGACCAACTCTTACTGGTATTGTCGAGCCTTCAAACTTAATTACTGCTAATCCAGATACTGCAAATACAAATTCAGCCACTGCTATCAATATTCCAATTTTAGCAAACGACGAAAATTACACTCCATTAGCATCCATTACAACTACACAACCAACAACGGGCGGATCTGTTGCAGTTAATGGCACAACAAATGCTACCTTTACACCAACAGCTGGTTTTGTTGGAACTACAACTTTTGAATACACGATCTCGAATGGAACAAATTATTCGACAACAACCGTGACTGTAAATGTTACCGCTCCACCATGTACTCCAACTGGAGATCAAACTGCTTTTGGGGCTAATGCATGGATTGGTTATGTTTATAAAATGGCAAATAATGCTGCAATGCCTCCGAATGTTTCATATCCAGCTTTACCAAATACCAGTATCGCTACATACATAGGAACTGTAACAGAGAACAAAAACTTTGATAGAAATATTGGAGGTGGTTCTGTTACAGGTCTAACTTCAAATTTTGCTTGTGATGCTGCTCCTTCTGACCGATTCTTTGTACGATATAAAATGCTTGCTGATATTACTGAAGCTGGCGTATACAGTTTTGATATTGGAAGCGACGATGGAGCAAGACTTTACATCGATGATGCAGCTGTTCCAGTTATAACAAGATGGAATGGTCACGGTTTTACTATGGATTACGCTACACAAAATTTAAATGTAGGCCAACATAAATTTGTTCTAGAGTATTATGAAGACGGGGGAGATTCAAGAGTTTCCTTTTTCACTGGTATACCAAAAGGAAATCCTTCTGAATATGGAGACAAAGTATGGAACGTTTATGGCTATGTTAACAACGATATAACCTTACAAAATGTTAGATATGCTGGTTATTATGTTGATCCTCATTTAAATCCTGATTCAACAAATTATTGGCCAAAAGACAAATCTCCTTCATCTGCAACCATTTGGCAAGGTTCTCAAATACCAGACAACAATTTTAAGGTGGTTTACAAACGTAAAGGTTTCGATTGTGGATTATATCAGCTAAAACATATCAATCATGATGATGCTGTTCAGCTTTATATCGACGATAAATTAATCTTTTCTAAAGATGGATGGGACAATGCTGCTTATTTAATTAACGGAGGAGACCTTTACCCTTTAAACAGTGAGTCTAGAGTAGAAATACGCTTAAGAGAAGATGGTGGCGATGCTAATCTTGGAATTAATTTTACAAAAACGGATATTGTATACAATGGAACTGGCTCTATTCCGAATGGCAGCTCTTTAGTAATAAGTGCAAATACAGAACTAAAGTCAGATCTTACTGTTTGTTCTTGTACTGTAAATCCAAATGTCACATTAACAGTCCCGCAAGATATTACTTTAACTGTTGATGAAAATGTAACCATTGGTACGGGAGGAAAACTTTTAATTTTAGATGGAGGATCATTTCTTCAAACTTCTACAAGTAAAAACATGTTTACAGGAAGCAATACTGCTTTTGAAATTCAAAGAACAACCGAAATTCGTCGTTTTGATTTAACGTATTGGTCATCACCTGTAGACAATCCAGATTTTAAAATGATTACTTTGTCTCCTGAAACTTTATCCGATAAATTTTTCTATTGGACTTCTGATTTCAAATGGGCAACGGATATGTACGGAAAAATGACAATGGAACCTGGAAAAGGATACAGCATTAGAGGACCACAGTCTTTTGACACTCAAACTCCTTCTGACTTTACTGGAAAATTCTACGGAAAACCAAACAATGGAAATATTTTGATTCCGACTACGGCTGATAAATACCATTTTATAGGAAATCCTTACCCATCTGCGATTGATGCGCGTCAGTTTATTATAGATAATGGAGAAGTTGGGCCATTATACTTTTGGACACACGTTTCGCCTCCAAAAAAAGAAAATGGCAGTAACACCTACACATACAGCAGTCCAGATTATGCAACATTTACATTGCTTGGATCAACAAAAGCTACAACTGGAGGAGAAGCACCTTCAGGATATATTGGAGTGGGACAAGGCTTCTTTATAAAGCCAAAAGTTAGTTCGATAACATTTAATAATGGTCAACGTGTAAAAGCGAAAAACACACAGTTTTATAAAACTACAGCTAAAGAAACAGAAATTGAAGTAAATCGTTTGTGGCTAAATCTAAGCAATACGGAAGATGCCTTTAAACAACTACTAGTTGGTTATGCAGAAGGAGCATCAAACAATTACGATCATAATTACGATGCAACTACAATGGCTGGTAATTCTTTTATCGATTTTTACACCATAAACGAAGCTAAAAAACTTACTGTTCAAGCAAGGGCTTTACCTTTTGATAATACAGATACTGTTCCTCTGGGTTATAAAACAACTATTAGCAGCGAACTTACAATCTCGATAGATCATGCAGATGGATTTTTTAACAAACAAGCCGTTTATTTGGAAGATAAAACAACAGGAGCAATAATAGATCTTCGTGCTTCAAATTATACTTTCCAAACAGCTGCAGGAACTTTTACAGATCGTTTTGTATTACGTTACACAAATAAAACATTGGGTACAGATGATTTTGAAAATGTAGAAGATGGAATCTTAGTTTCAGTAAAATCAAAAGTAATAAATGTAGCTAGCGGTACTGAAAATATTAAAGAAGCACAAATCTATACTATAGGCGGACAATTGCTTTATAACAAAAGCAAAATCGATGCAAAACAATTAGAGATTACAAATTTACATTCTAGCAATCAAGTTTTACTGGTAAAAGTAATTCTAGAAAATGGTCATGCAGTCACGAAGAAAATCATATTTAATTAAAAACAAGAAACCCATCATTACTGATGGGTTTCTTGTTTTTATTCTTCTTTCAACTCGTCAATTACTTTTTTTATCTCTTTAGCGTATTTTCCATAAAACTTTTGAACCCACCATTCCAAAGAAATTCCCATAGAAAGTACTGTAAAAACAATGATAGCAAAAAAACCAAATAATTGTCCGTTAGTAAATTCGTGATTTAATAAACCCGATTTTTCAGAAAGGCCGTAAAAATAAAAGCCTAATAAGTAAACTACTATAAAAGGAGTCAGAGAGAAACCAAATGTTTTATACAATTCCATATTCAGCCTAATATCAAAATACGTCTCATATAAACTGTCTTTTGTTTTCAATGTTGTTGCATTCAATCTTTTAAAAAAGAAATATAATTTTACTAAATAGTAAACGCAAACAGCCAAAAACAAGCTATAGATTAAATAGTACAAGAAAATCATCTGTGTATTAAAATGGCAAATTAACGGAATTGTTCCCATAAAAATTATGGATACAATTTGATAGATAAATTCATTTTTTAGATTTTTTCTGATTTTGTCTAATGGTGTATTAGCAGATTGAATCTTTTCTAAGTTTGATGGCAGAATAACATTTTCAGGCTTTTCGTTATTCCACGCATTTTGTATATCGCTAAAATCCATATCCTTGTTTTTTAATAATTTCTTTTAATTTTTCTTTGGCTCTATTCAATTTCACTCTAGCATTCCCTTCAGAAATTCCTAGATTCTCCCCTATTTCTTTATGAGAGAAACCTTCCAGTTGGTAGAAAATGATGGCTTTATCTATTTTTTCAAGTTTTTGTACCGCTTTGTAAAAATGATCCAACTGACTTTCTTTTATATGAGAATCTCCTTCATCATCTTTGACATTTTCTGAAGCGATTTCATATTTGTCCACCTTCCGTTTTTCTTTCTTCAAAAAGACAATTGCCGTATTTACTGCTACTCTGTACATCCATGTTGAAAACTGGCTTTCACTCCGAAAAGATTCATATGATTTCCAGAGTTGGCATACAATCTCCTGAAACAAATCCTGCTGATCATCAGAATTATCCATATACATCTTAGAAACTTTATACAAAATTCCTTTATGTGTTTCTATTCGATTTAAAAACTCTTGTTCCTTCTCTCTCAAAACAGCTTTAGTTCATTACAGGTTTTACAGTATATCCCTCTTTTCTCAATAAATTAATAACTCCATACTCACCACCTAAATGCGCTGCACCAACAGCGATGAAAACACCATTTTCTTTTATTAACTCTGGTATTAGTTTTACCCACTTTTGATTTCTATCATCCAGAATCTGCTTTTTAGTTTTTTCACTTGTAAATCGTTTATCTGTACTAAATGCATACATCGCTTCAATGTTTTCTTTTTTGTAGGCATTTAAATTCCACTGTTTCTTCAGGGGTTGATTCTTCTAAAAGTGCCAGCATTTCATCATTAGAATAAGCATTTTCAAGAATTTCGAACTGAGATCTAACAGATTCTAATCCCGAAATAGAAACATTCCTTTTTTTGGCTGCATCTGAAAATTCCATTTCATAAAACTTCAAATCTGTACAACCAAAACTTTTCATCGAAATGAGACTCAAAACCGTCAAAAGACTAAAACTGTCTACTTGCTGTACCGACATTCCAGTGTTCTTTTTTAAAATAGAATCTAATTTTGCAAGTTGTTCTGGTGTTAGCTTTTTGCTCAAAGGTTCTTTTCCCATTGCCAATTGCTGCATTTGGCTCATTTCGTTCGGATCTGTAAAGTTGATTTCTAAAAACAATTTATCCGATTTCTCAAAAGCATTTTTGGCTTTTTCAGATAAAAAATAATCCTTTGAACAGATCATATGAATCGTTCCATATAAATAAGAAGATTTTTGAAGCCCTTTTCCTGAAACCTCCCAAAGAAGAGAATTTTCCAGTTTTGAAGTTTTGCTTTGGGCAGAAATGTCATTACAAACATATAAAAAGAATGTAAATACAGCTACTATAAATTGAAATCTGGTTTTCATGATTGAATGTGTTTTATTTGATTACAGCCTGTAAGTAATAGAAAAAACAAAACGTTACATTTTTTTTTCAAACATTTAAAAAAAACAAGAAGCATCTAATACTTTTTATTAGAATTCTGTTTTACAGTGATCACATCTATAATGATATTTTGAATAAAAAGGCATTATAACAAAAAGCAGTGAAAAAACAAATGCAAACAAAGATTTTGTATCTCTAATTGAAGTAATCATTTCTACTTTTTCAGCACCACATTTTGGGCATTTAATAAAGTTATTTTTTTCATCTAATGAATATTGGCTAACCGTAGAAAGAATTTCATTTGCTTTTATAAAATCTTCTTCCCTGACAAAAAGTTTGACGCCACCCACCGCATTACTCCAAATTGGATTTGAATCCACAATATGCGAATCTCTTAAATAAACTTGTATCCCTTCCGATTCCAACTTGCCGCAAAATATTTGAGCTTCTGATGAATATTGGTAACTTCTAACCAACTTAAAATCTTCTTTCATATCTAAAAAACAAAATCTCTAACTAATTCCAAAACCTGATTAATTTCTTCCTGCGAATTATAACTATGAATGCAAAAACGAAGTCGTTCTTGATTTTCTAGAACAATTGGCGAAACAATCGCCTGCACATCGAATCCTTTATTCTGAAGTTCTTCTGCCAACTTTTTGACATTTTCATTCCCTGGAACAATGGCAGAATGTATTGGAGATTTACTGTGAACAAACATTGGTTTTAAGCCCAGCAAGTTTTTCTGCTGATTAAAAAAAACAATATTCTGACGAAGCTTTTCGATAGTCTCTTTTTCGATTTCCAACTGCTGATAAGCCATAAAAATTGTTGCCACAGCATGAGGAGACAAAGCTGTTGTGTAAATAAAACTTCGCGCAAAATTGATTAAATATTCTCTAAGGTCAACACTTCCTAAAATTGCTGCTCCTTGAGATCCTAAACCTTTTCCAAAAGTTACGATTCGAGCAAAAAATTTATCGTGCAGTTGCAGATACTGAGTTAGTCCTTCCCCTTTATCTCCAAAAACACCCAAAGCGTGAGCTTCGTCAGCAATTAAATAACAATTGTATTTTTCTGAAAGCTGTATCAACTCTTCTAAATTCGGACTATCTCCATCCATCGAAAAAACAGTTTCGGTTACAATATAAATGGTGGCATTTGGAAATTTAAGAATGTGTTTTTCTAAATCTTCAAAATCATTGTGAATATAATGATGTGAATTTGCCCGAGACATCGCGATACCATCCTTTATAGAAGTGTGACACAATTCATCATACAAAATAACATCATTTTCTTGCGGTACAGCGCTAAAAAATCCTAAGTTGGCATTGTATCCCGAATTAAAAATTAAAGCAGCTTCTGCTTCATGAAATTGAGCTATAAAACTTTCTGCAATTTGATAAAGAGAATGGTTTCCTGAAGTCAATCTCGAACCTGTAGCTCCATTTTGAAAAATCTCATTTTCTAGCAAATAAGCATGTATCTGTTTGAATAAAGTTTCCGATTTAGAAAATCCGATATAGTCATTAGAAGAAAAATCAATAAGATTATTAAACACAGGAAGTTTTCTAAACTGATTTTCCTGTTTACAATTTTCTAATTTACGATTAAGATTTTCTGGCAGCTTCATAAACCCAAAGTTAGGCAATTCATTTTAGAATTAAGAAAACAGCGGATCATATGAAATCCGCTGCTTTACTAAATTTAAATAGCACTAATAAAAGGCGATTGCCTAATATAGCCTGACTCGATCATTTCTTTTACCATAAACTTTGAAATATCTAAAGCCGAAATTTTTTCGCCCAAACAATCTTCGAGATTTACAGAGATTTCAGAACTGTCATCAGAAAAAACAATTAAAGGAACACGAACCTGTGTCCAATCTATTTCACTATCAAGCAAAATATCATAGGTTAATTGTCGGTCTTTTTGGATTTCAGGAAAATTAGTTTTCATCCAATCGGTTGCCATAATCGTCTTTGAACCCTTCTTATCAAATGGAGTGTCTATATTTAAACCCGCCAATAAAACATATCTCTTAACATCATTATGTTTCATGGCATTCAAAACGTTCTTCGTTGCCTGACTGGCAACCATAGGCTCTCCCGGCCGTTGACCAATAGTGCTAAGCACTGCCTGACAATCTTTGAGTAATAAGTTTATCGATTCTTCATTAATAGCATCACCTTTAATGATTTCTATTTTTGAGTTTTGAATGGTAAAATCATCCGGATTTCTCAATAGAAGCTTTACACTAAATCCGTTTTCTAATAACTGGTTTACAAGATACTTTCCAGTTCTTCCGCCGCCGCCAAGAACAGCAACTTTTGATATATTTTTCATAGATATTCTTTATAAAATTTGACATAAAAAATGTTGCTTCATTGTCTAATGATGAAGCAAAACTGCAAAAGCTTACTAAGCTTTTACTATTGATCAAATATTTTATAAAGAGATTTTAATACTTCAAAAGTAATAAAATAAAAAAAGCCAGACAATACTGTCTGGCTTTTCTGCTTATTTTGAAATTGTCTTAGTCAACTAAAACAATTATCTTATTGTTTTTCATTTCGATTGTTCCTGACTTAATCTCTAATGTATAAGTTTGGTCATTAACTCTCGTAAATTTATCAGCAGCCTCTTTAGAAAAATTGAAGCTTGGAGCTGCAATTTTAATTGTTCCTTCTTCTAAGATGGAAACAATTGGCGCGTGATGATTTAAAATCTGAAAGCTTCCGTTAACTCCTGGCAAAGTAACCGATGTTACCTCTCCTGAAAATAATTTCGCCTCTGGTGATACTATTTCTAAAATCATGTCTTTTTTAGTTAATAGTTGATGGTTGATGGTTGATGGTTGCTTTCTAACAACTGACAACTAACAACTAACAACCAAATTATTATGCTTCAGCTAACATTTTCTCTCCAGCCTCAATTGCATCTTGAATAGAACCTTTCAAGTTGAAAGCAGCTTCTGGAAGGTGATCTAACTCACCATCGATGATCATGTTAAATCCTTTGATAGTATCTTTAATATCAACTAATACACCTGGAATACCTGTAAATTGCTCTGCTACGTGGAATGGCTGAGACAAGAAACGTTGTACACGACGTGCTCTTGCTACTGAAAGTTTATCCTCTTCAGATAACTCTTCCATACCAAGGATAGCAATGATATCTTGTAATTGTTTGTATTTTTGAAGAATTTCTTTAACTCTTTGCGCACAGTCGTAGTGCTCATTTCCTAAAATTTGAGGAGTTAAGATTCTAGAAGTAGAATCTAACGGGTCAACCGCAGGGTAGATACCTAACTCAGCAATTTTACGTGACAATACAGTTGTTGCATCTAAGTGGGCGAAAGTTGTAGCTGGCGCCGGGTCAGTTAAGTCATCCGCAGGAACGTAAACCGCTTGTACAGATGTAATAGATCCTTTGTTTGTAGATGTAATACGCTCTTGCATTGCACCCATCTCAGTTGCCAATGTTGGTTGGTAACCTACTGCAGATGGCATACGACCTAAAAGTGCCGATACCTCAGAACCTGCTTGTGTAAAACGGAAGATATTATCAACGAAGAATAATACATCTTTACCTTGGTCAGATCCAGCTCCATCACGGAAATACTCAGCGATAGATAATCCTGAAAGTGCCACACGTGCACGAGCTCCAGGTGGCTCATTCATTTGTCCGAAAACGAAAGTAGCTTTAGACTCTCTCATTCCTGGCATATCTACTTTAGATAAATCCCATCCTCCATTTTCCATAGAGTGCATGAAATCATCACCGTATTTAATAATTCCTGACTCTAACATCTCACGAAGCAAGTCATTTCCTTCACGTGTTCTTTCACCTACTCCAGCGAATACAGAAAGTCCACCGTGACCTTTTGCGATATTGTTGATCAACTCCTGAATCAATACTGTTTTACCAACACCAGCACCACCGAACAATCCAATTTTACCTCCTTTTGCGTAAGGCTCAATCAAATCGATTACTTTAATACCTGTGAATAAAACTTCAGATGAAGTTGACAAATCTTCAAATTTAGGAGCTTGTCTGTGAATAGACAAACCATTTTCTCCTGTTTTTGGCAAGTTTCCTAAACCATCAATTGCATCTCCAATTACATTAAATAATCTTCCATATACGTCTGGACCGATTGGCATTTGGATTGGATTTCCTGTTCCAACTACTTCATATCCTCTAGACAAACCGTCTGTAGAGTCCATAGAAATAGTACGAACAGTGTTTTCTCCAATGTGAGATTGTACTTCTAGAACTAAGATAGTTCCGTCTTTTTTAGTGACTTCTAGTGAATCATAAATTTTTGGAAGTTCAACATCCTTACCGTTGAAAACTACGTCAACTACTGGTCCAATGATTTGAGCAACTTTTCCTATTACTTTTGACATTACTTATGTATTTATTAAATAGCTATTTAGGTTTATCGAAAATACCTCTTTTTTCAGAGCGCAAAGATAATTTTTTAAAATATAAAATCAATTTTTTTTTCATAAAAAATAGCATGATTTTGTTTGATTCATAAAACTTGGCTAAAAAACAACAAAAACAGCATTTTTTTATTAAATAAAAAAAACCGCTTCATTGGTAAAAATGAGCGGTTTTAAGGTTAAAAATAGTTATACATTATAATGTAGCTGGAAATAGGACTTGATAATTACCAATATCTACACCTTTTAAGTTAGAACCATACTTAGTATTAATCGCTTGGATAAATTTATTAGCAATAAAAGCATATCCTCTTGGAGATGGATGAACACCGTCTAAAGAAAACATACCGCCAGTAACAAATGTCGCTTTCAATGTAAAACTGTTCATTGTAACGCCGCTTGGTTTGTTTAGATCATCCATAATTGTTTTAGCATCAACAATTGCCAAGCCATTTGCTTCAGCCACTGCGTTAATTACAGAATTATATGCCGTAGTCGCCACTTCAATCTCTGCCACTTCAGAAGGCAATAAAACGTATCTATCTGGTAATGGAAAAGTAATTCCTAATTGAGAGAGTGAAGCAGATGGCGAAGCAATTCCGTCAGCAGCTACCGTTGGCACTTTTCCTATTCTTGATGAAGCCCCTAAAACAATTAAATCAGTAGGAAGCGCTTGTCTTGCTCTTCCAAAAATCATTCCCATTGCTGTAGCAGTATTAACATCTAATCCGCCACCCATTAGCACTGCTTTTAAATTTGCCGACAAATCTGGCAACGTTTCATCTACTATTAACAACGGATTATTTCCTGTTGAAGACAGAAGTTTAATTCTATCCCCCTGTCCTAAAAATGTTAATGCATTATGCAGAGGCCCATACAATTGAGCATTTAAAGTACCAACCAAACTCGCTCCTCCAATCGTTAAATTAGCTTGAGTAAGCTGATTATATGTGACCACATGAAAATGAGGTAGCGTGGTAATATTTGGCAAATTAGCTATAACTCCTTTTCTTCCGCCAGCAACAAGCTGAGCTACTAATCCTTTATAAGCCGCCTCAAAAGTCGCAGGAGGTGTTAACGGATTTACTGTAGCATCTCCACCCGCAGTAGCGTATCCTAACTCATCATTCCCTCCAATCCATAAAGAAAAGAAAGTAGGGTTCTGACTTAAAGCATCTGCTAAAACAGTTGTTGTTGCACTAGATGCAAAACGTGCAAAATACGGATTCGCTGTTCCTGTTGCAACACCTGCAACATTCCCATAACCCGGAGCAAGTAAATGGAAGCTTTTTGCTCCAGGAACTCCTAAATTATTGAATGTTCCTGACAAATGAGCCGTAACCTCAGTTGTTGGCACTCCGCTTACAGGATCAACAGTTGAACTTGGATGTTCAGGCGTTACTGTAGTATTAAAATAGAAACGTGTTCCCGTTATAGGAGTACCGCCTAAAAGCAAACCGCCGACATTATCATTTGCAAAAGGTGTTTTAAATTCGCCCCCACCCACTAAAGCAAATTGCTGTGCTAAAATATTCGGATAGGCTCCTTCTTGACCTTTAATAAACAATGCATTATCACTAAATCCTGCCGCAAAAGAATCTCCTAAAGCAACATATTTAGTAAAATCAGCAGTTCCAGAGGTCAAAGGCTTACCATCAGACGACTCCACTACAGGAGTCACATCATCATCACTATTACAAGCCATAAAGGTTAACGAAACCAATAAAAGCCATTTGAAATTTTTTATCATAATTTATAATTTTTTATAATTATCTGTTTCCAAATCTGCATCGAGAAACACAAATAATGAATTTGACTTAGAGTTAAAAATAAATTACGGATTAATAGTCCAAGAAGCAAAATACTGCTGCCCGATTAATCCAGCCCCAATTACTTGATAGTATTCTTTACCGCCAATATTAGCAGCACCTAATTTTACTACCGATTTCAATTTTGGAATTCCATAATTAATCTGAGCATCTATTACAGTTGCCTCCTTAATTATACCATCAGCAAAACCAGCCTGCCATAAATATTCACTATTCCATCTTCCGCTAACATTAAATCCGAAATTTTTAAACAGCTTATCATTTCCAATTGACATTTTAATTCTATGTTTTGGCGTATTAAATCCAGGCTCAAAACTTGGGTCTTTTGCTTGATCAAAATCAAACTGAGCATAATTATAGTTCACTCCCAACTCAAAGTCTGAAATAATTTTTCTAGAAAGTCCAACTCCAAATCCCAATGAATTAATTTCCACATCTGAATTTGTATACAATTGATACGTTCTATATTCTCCATTTTGAAGTGCTCTAATAGATTGAACACCTGGATCAGAAGTTCCTGCAGCAATATTAGGATTATCTTGAGCAGTTCCATAGAAAGGAGAAACCACATTTAAATTACCAATAAAATTGTTGTAAATATTATAGTACCCATTAATATCTATTGATGTACCTTCAAAAACAGAACGATATCCTAACTCAAAAGCTTTCACTTCTTCTGGCTTCACATAATTAGCTCTAGATTTTTTCAACAGCGCAGCGGCACCAACTGGATCTGTCCCTGCCATTGCAGAAAAAGCAGTTACCGAACTCGCTATATAAGAGTTTCCATAAGCATCATTACCATTCATAACCTTTGTTGGACTTCCTGTATAAAGTTGGCCTTCCGCACTTAAATTGAATATTTCATTAAACCTAGTCAAGTTATCAGGTGCCGAACCCAACAACACTGCATTTCCGATATTAAATCCTATGTATTGATCTTGAGTTGTAGGATTTCTAAAACCTGTTTGGAAAGATCCTCTGAAATTATGATTTCTTTTTTCACCTGCAGAGTACACAAGAGATAAACGCGGAGAGAAATTGCCATCAAAGTTTTTAGATTTATCATAACGAAGAGATCCGGTGAACTTCAATCTGTCATCCATAAATTTTTTCATTAATTGTGCATATGCACCATATTCATTATAATTTATCTGACTGTTAGCATCCGTATAGATTCTTCCATGAGAATTTAACTCATATGCTCTAAAAGAACCTCCTACTTGAATTTCAGCAAATTTTATTATATCTCTAAAATTGTAATTTGCATCTGAGTGATACATTTTTGAATTATCAACCAATCTTGATCCAGTTAAAACATCCGGATCATTTATAACCTGATTAAATGCATTATTAAACTCAGGTGTTCCTGGTAAAAAACGACCTGTATCTGCTGTAGATCTAGCCGCCGCATGTGCCTGTTGCGGATTCATTCCTGCCAAAGTTCCCTGTATGAAAGCCCCAGCATACTGACCAAACCAAGTATTATCATCTTTCCATTTTCTGTTTACATTAATACCCGTAAAAATCATATCATAAGAATTTCCTCCATCTTCTCCAGTCATATACCCTCTCACGAAAAAGTTTTTCCCTTTAAGCTCTAATTTATTCTGATACATAAAAAAGTTATTCAAATAATACCTGTTTGCCCCTTGATAAACAGCATTTCCAGTACCAATTTTACTCTGCCAGATAACTTCCAATCTTTCATCTCCAAAAGGTCTTGCGTGCAAAGAGAAATCAACTTTCATATTCGCCGCCTTATTATCTGTCAAATCAATTTCATTATAACCTGTTCTACTAACCATAGAATTCGGCAAAAGATTAGATGCACCTGCTGGAATCAAACCCATTGC